>NZ_CP137157.1:1900000-2060000 GCF_040581405.1 Komagataeibacter sucrofermentans DSM 15973 | reverse complement strand
TGAAATACCACCCTGACTGTTTCTGATGTCTAACCGAGGCCTGTTAGCCAGGTCCGGGACCCTGCATGGTGGGCAGTTTGACTGGGGCGGTCGCCTCCCAAAGTGTAACGGAGGCGCGCGATGGTGGGCTCAGGCCGGTCGGAAACCGGCTGTCGAGTGCAATGGCATAAGCCCGCCTGACTGTGAGAGTGACAGCTCGATCAGAGACGAAAGTCGGCCATAGTGATCCGGTGGTCCCGCGTGGAAGGGCCATCGCTCAACGGATAAAAGGTACTCTAGGGATAACAGGCTGATCTCCCCCAAGAGTCCACATCGACGGGGAGGTTTGGCACCTCGATGTCGGCTCATCACATCCTGGGGCTGGAGCAGGTCCCAAGGGTTCGGCTGTTCGCCGATTAAAGTGGTACGTGAGCTGGGTTTAGAACGTCGTGAGACAGTTCGGTCCCTATCTGCCGTGGGTGTTGGAGACTTGAGAGGATTTGTCCCTAGTACGAGAGGACCGGGATGAACATACCTCTGGTGCACCGGTTGTCGCGCCAGCGGCACAGCCGGGTAGCTAAGTGTGGACGGGATAACCGCTGAAAGCATCTAAGCGGGAAACCCACCTCAAAACAAGGTCTCCCCAAGGGCCGTGATAGACCATCACGTCAATAGGCCAGGTGTGGAAGCGCAGTAATGCGTGCAGCTGACTGGTCCTAATCGCCCAATAGGCTCATTCCATCGCCACAATCGTGGCAACACACATGCACAGCAGTCATCCACTCTCAATACATAGTCATACAAAAAACACCAACCCATCCACATCAAGTCCAACCCCATACGGGGAGACTCGATGACCTGGTGGCCATGGCGGGGAATGATCCACCCGATCCCATCCCGAACTCGGCCGTGAAAACCCCCAGCGCCCATGATACTGTGCCTTAAGGCACGGGAAAGTCGGTCGCCGCCAGGTCTTCCAGTCTCCCCCACAACCGCGGGGTGGAGCAGCCCGGTAGCTCGTCAGGCTCATAACCTGAAGGCCGCAGGTTCAAATCCTGCCCCCGCAACCAAAATTTATCCAATATAATCAGCATGTTAAGCCGTCCGCAAGGGCGGCTTTCTGCGTTTGGCACATACGCGCAGGATGCACATAGGATGCAGATGGGAGTGAAACTCCAGCGTAGGTTGGGCTGAAATCGGGTCATTATCACGATAGCGTGTCAGGCGTGTTGGAGCCCGGCGATACGGTCCGCAGCGCGATCCTGTGTTACGATGGATCATGGTTTCCGACCCTCTCGATTCCGCGCTGACAGGGGCGTCCCGTTGAATGGCACGGCTGCATTGTCTGAGGCGCTGGCCGGCCTCGTAGAGCGGGTGACGTTCCACAACGCCGAGAACGGCTTCTGCGTCCTGCGGGTGAAGGTGCGGGGGCAGCGCGATCTGGTCACTGTTGTCGGACATGCCGCCATGATCTCGGCAGGCGAGTTCGTGCAGATGTCGGGGCGCTGGTTCAACGACCATACCCACGGGTTGCAGTTCAAGGCGGAGTTTCTCAAAGCCAGTCCGCCGACCACGGTTGAGGGGATCGAGCGCTATCTTGGCTCTGGCATGATCCGGGGCATCGGTCCGGTCTACGCGAAGAAGCTGGTGAAAGCGTTCGGCGAGGCGGTGTTCGATCTGATCGAGCAGGAACCTGGACGCCTGCGGGAGGTGACGGGCATCGGCCCCAAGCGTGCCGAACGGATCGTCGCCGGTTGGGCGGACCAGAAGGTGATCCGCGAGATCATGCTGTTTCTGCACAGCAACGGCGTCGGCACCTCGCGGGCGGTGCGTATCTTCAAGACCTACGGGCAGGACGCGGTCAGACTGATCAGTGAGAACCCGTATCGGCTGGCGAAGGATATTCGGGGGATCGGCTTCAAAACCGCTGACCAGATTGCCCGGAAGATGGGGATCGCACCCGACGCAATGATCCGGGTGCGGGCAGGGATCTCCTATGCGCTCGGCGAGGCGATGGATGAAGGGCATTGCGGTCTCCCGGTCGGGGAACTGCTGATCAGCACCGCCGAACTGCTGGAGGTCGCCACCCCTCTGATCGAGACAGCCCTCGCGCTGGAGCTGGAGGCGGGCGACGTTATTGCCGACAGCGTGGGCGAGACGGGATGCATCTTCCTGGCGGGTCTCTATCGCGCGGAGCAAAGCATCGCCGAGCGATTGCGTGCCTGTGCCGTCGGCCGTCCGCCCTGGCCCGAGATCGACGCTGAAAAGGCCATGACCTGGGTGGAACGGAAGACCGGGCTTGCGCTCGCGCCCAGCCAGCAGGAGGCAGTGCGCCTTGCCCTGCACAGCAAGGTGCTGGTGATTACCGGCGGTCCCGGCGTGGGCAAGACCACGCTGGTCAATGCCATCCTGAAGATCGTGACCGCCAAGGGCACGGACGTGCAGCTCTGCGCCCCGACCGGCCGGGCGGCGAAGCGCCTGTCGGAAAGCACCGAACTGGAAGGCAAGACCATCCATCGACTGCTGGAGACGGATCCGGCCAGTGGCACCTTCAAGCGGGACGATACCAACCCGCTGACCTGCGATCTTCTGGTCGTGGACGAGGCCAGCATGGTCGATGTGCTGCTGATGCGATCCCTGCTGCGCGCCTTGCCCGACAGCGCGGCTCTGCTGATTGTGGGCGACGTGGACCAGTTGCCGTCGGTCGGGCCGGGGCAGGTGCTGGCCGACATCATCGGCTCCGGTGCTGTCCCTGTGGTGCGGCTGACCGAGGTGTTCCGTCAGGCGGCACAGAGCCGGATCATCACCAATGCGCATCGGATCAACGAGGGCAGGATGCCCGAACTGAGCGCGGAAGAGGGATCGGATTTCTACTTCGTGGAGGCGGCCGAGCCCGAGGTCGGGCTGCGCAAGTTGCTGGCCGTGGTGAGGGATCGCATCCCGGCGCGGTTCGGGCTGGACCCGGTTCGCGACGTGCAGGTGCTCTGCCCGATGAACCGGGGTGGCCTTGGGGCGCGGTCGCTGAATATCGAATTGCAGCAGGCGCTGAACCCGCCGGACGAGGTGAAGGTCGAGCGGTTCGGCTGGACCTATGGTTCGGGCGACAAGGTGATGCAGATCGCCAACGATTATGACCGGGATGTCTTCAATGGAGACCTCGGCGTTATCGGCAGGATCGATGTGGAAGAGGGCGAACTGACGGTCTCATTCGATGGACGGGATGTCGTTTATGGCTTCGGCGAGTTGGACGAACTGGTGCTGGCCTACGCCACCACCATCCACAAGAGCCAGGGCTCGGAATACCCGGCGGTGGTGATTCCGCTGGTGACGCAGCATTACGCCATGCTGGCGCGGAACCTGCTCTACACCGGCGTCACACGGGGACGGAAGCTCGTCGTGCTCGTGGGCCAGAAGAAGGCGCTTGCTATCGCCGTGCGCAATCAGGGTGGCAGGCGACGGTGGTCGAAGCTCAGGGAGTGGCTGGCCGGTAGCGTCGCATGATGGAGTGGTGGGGGTGAAGGGTGTGTCTCCATGTCGGCTTCCGCCCTCATTTCGGATATTCGGTTTCTCATATTGCTTTCCGCATATCAGACATGAGCATTTAGCCTACCTGTGACTGAGCTTGATTAAGTTAATCTATAAATGTTATTAGTATTAGGTGTATTTTTTAGATTTGTTTAAATGAACATCTTTGCCTTCAAGTTCTTCTTATAGTCTGTAAGTGAGTTATATTTAGAATAATTGATATGATAACATATTAGTAGTTTCGCTGACTCTAAACTAGAGAGGAAATCCAGAATGGCTCTTCAAGCCGAAGACATAACGACGCTTCATCAATACGCTCAAGGCGTAATGACTCGCGCCGAACATCATGCCAACACTGTCGGTTCCATAGCCTTGGCACTGATGGGAGCAATCATTTGGCGTGCCGATAAGGGAACTATTCGTATCCGACAAAGTGCTAAAGGACTGGCGAATATGTTGTGGTTGGAGATCAATGGAAAGAGATACGTGCTTGGATACAATCACGCAGACGAAACTATTGAATTGAAGGATCGAAGCCAGACCGGTTCTATCCTCTACACGTTTTCTAATACCACGCCGGTAACGGATGTCGAATCGATATTTCGAGCGCTCTGAGGCACCGCTTTTAGAATGTATGATACGCATCTACCAAATTATTTATCGATAATTTGGTAATTTGGTAATTTTACCTGATGAGGAAAAGATAGACGGTTTTGCCCTTATCTGTGACGTACGTTATGATAAATCTCTTGTTGAAAGGCAAATGTTCTCAGATAAATTTAGGCATGAATATCATGGCGTCCCATCAAGTCTTATTGAAGTAATGCCTTAGAATATTATAGAAAATAACAGTTCTATAAAAAATATATGAAAAGAAGAAATCATGGTAGAAAAAAAGAAACGAAAGTTTATTTCAGAAGAAAGATGCATATATAGCGGAATTAAAATGGAGGATTCTGATAAAAATTTAAAAAAAAGCGTTGAGCATATTATACCTTTAAGTGTTGGTGGATCGAATGCATTTGTGACGCGCGATGTTTCAGTGCAATCAAATAATACTATAGGAGCAAGAATAGACAAAGAATTTGGCTGTCTTTTTTTAGTCGCTTTGCAAAGAAACAAATACAAATTAACTGGTCATAGAGGGGCAGTTCCTGATATTAAGATTGACGGTAAAATAACGGATATTTCTTCTCAGCCCCATGCTACGATGATTGTTGATAAAAATGGAGAGATGAAGATCCATCTTGAGAAAATCCAACATAAAATAGGAGAAGAAGAATTTATTATACATGGTGATGAAAATTGGGTAAAATATATTCTTGAAGCAAGACTTAAACAGGCTTTGTCAAAAGGTGACATTTTAAAAACACCCTATGGAAGTATATCTAAAGAAGAAGATATAAAGGCTGTTATTGATGTCGCTCCAAAGGAGGGAGGGAGTAAATTCCAGGGAGAAATCAGATTTAGCTTGGACGAGTATCATAAAATATTATCTAAATTTATTTTCAAAATTGCACTTTGCATCGGTCATATTACTTTAGGCCCAGCTTGGACTTTTGGACCGGATGGGAATAAATTTCGTTCAGCTCTAAATGCCAAAAACAATAGCGATATTAGAGTCACAGGTAGCCCTCAAGTGGATACAACAAAAGAACTTTTTATTTCTTCAGGAATGGTAAAATTAGCTCCGAATAGGCATACGATTGTATTCTCTAGAATTGGAAATTCAGCTTCGGTATTAATTGCTCTATTCGGTGGATGTTTGGGTGTTTCACTGCTTGCACTGAGTTTAAATGCGAAAAAATATCGTCAGGGAAAAACAAGGCAGAATGTTGAAGCTGTTGTATTTTCCGTTGATGGTTTTGATGGGAGAAAATCTAGTCATTTCTCTAAGAATGATATTTCCTATCAACTTCAAAAAATGATAGATAATCTACCTCCTGAAGAAAAACGCCGCTTTACTTCTTAGGGAAGAGAAAACATTTCTGTTAATAAATAAAAACAATAAATTATATTTATTGATATGGCATTAATTTTATATTTTATTATATCATAAATAAAAATTATTATATGATATTGATATTAATTATGAGTAAGTGTCTGCTTCGACTTAAGCCTTCGGTTAATACGTCCGTCTGCTCTTCCCCCATTGCTGAAAGCAGACAAAACTAATGATTTGTTCACATTTTTATTTATAGGTCACAGCCATATTCCGATCTAGCCATCGCCGCGCGCTCCAATTGAAGCTCTTCCAGTGGTACATTGATCAGCTTGAATTCCAAATTATACATCGGCATCTGCCACGAATGGTATAATGCGCTTACATGCTTCTGGTGCGCTCTCTCCAACAGGATATCCGCCTCTATGAAGCGGTTGAGCATCAATTCGGTGAGTGTCTGGGCATCTTGGTGATCTTCGCTTTCTTGAAATTCAACCTGCCCCCAGATCTCTGAAACGATCTTCAGGCCTGTCTCAGTAAAAGCGCCCACAGCGAATAACGCGTCCACGGTGTCTAAAACTGCGGGCCTTTGGTCAAATCCATACTGATTCTGCAGTCTGTGCGGCATGTTCCAAACTAGAGCATCGTTTTCATATGCTTCGATATCTGCATATAAAATGCTTTCCCGGCGCGCCACTGTCGAATTTGGTAAGATATATTCTCCTCCGTCACCTTCGAGATAATGCGCTTTGCGCTCCTGGTCGACATACTCCCTCAATTGCTTCATGTGCATCGGCTTCCAATCCTGCGATTCAGCATAAATCAGCCGCGCCAGGTGATCATAGAAATGCCCGACCACTTTGTTTAGTTTCGACGATATGAGTTTGGCAGGGCATCGCACAGCATCAATCAAGATTAGAGCTTTGGCGGCCTCTTCATTCGCGAAGTTTTCTAGCACCCCCATCTCACGAGGTTTGTCTTGGAGTTGCCGTGATGCTGACCAAAAACTTTCCGCGCTTTCAGCGATTATAGGCAGCCCTTCTGCCAAGAATGCGAGGCGGTCTTTTTGAGACATCTGGCAGAGCTTGATGGCTTGTCGGCCCCCGAATGTAACCTTTGTCATGAAGTGCCCCGCAGATCCAATCAAAATGTCAGATCATCATCCAATGAGTTGACGTCTGAGTTTAGCTTTATAGCTTCCATCCATTTGAATGTCCGGTTGTTGATTTTCACTGAGAACTGACCCGGGTTTTTCATCAGGAATTGACCCAGCCAGATGCTATTTCAGGCATAGTGAGGCGGGCGGTCAAGAAGAGGATCTGTCCTTTTTGTTTTTTGACGCGGCGGTGCTGGCGCGGAACCTGTAGCTGTCATTTCCTGTCTCGAGGATATGACAGTGATGGGTCAGCCGATCGAGGAGCGCCGTCGTCATCTTCGGGTCACCAAAGACATCACCCCATTCACTGAAGCTGAGATTGGTTGTGATGATGACACTGGTGCGCTCGTAGAGGCGGCTGAGCAGATGGAACAGCAGGGCGCCCCCTGATGCACTGAAGGGGAGATAACCGAGTTCATCAAGGATCACGAGATCCAGGCGGAGCAGCCTGTCGGCAATCTGCCCGGCCCGGTTGGTGATCTTTTCCTGTTCGAGCGCATTGACCAGGTCGACCGTTGACCAGAAGCGCGCCTTCTTGCGGTGATGGGTGATCGCCTGGATGGCCAGCGCGGTCGCCAGGTGGGTTTTCCCGGTTCCCGGGCCACCGATCAGCACGACATTTTCAGCACGCTCGATGAAGTCCCCGCCATGGAGCTGGCGGATCATGGGCTCGTTGACCTGCGTATCGGCAAAGGAGAACCCGGACAGGTCCTTGTAGGCGGGGAACCGGGCGGTCTTTGTCTGGTAGGCGATGGAGCGGACTTCGCGTTCGGCCAGTTCCGCCTTCAGGAGCTGCGAGAGGATGGGGATGGCCGCCTCGAAGGCGGGCGCGCCCTGCTCGATGAGGTCGGCCGTGGCCTGGGCCATGCCATACATCCGCAATCCACGGAGCATGACGACAAGTGAAGCAGCAGCAGGATCATGACGCATGGCGGCTGTCCCTTCGCAGGATGTCATACCGCCCTGTATCGGCGCACGGTTCGTGTGCGAGCACCAGGGCCTGTGGGGCATCAAGCCGGGGAACCACGGTTCTCTTGGCATCGATCAGGCGATGAAGCGTATTGAGAACATGGGTCTTGGTCGCCACGCCGTCTTCAAGTGCCAGTTCAACCGCGCAGAGGACAGCCTGCTCATCATGCTGCAGCACAAGGGCCAGGATTTCAGCCATTTCCCGGTCGCCTCCAGGCCGCCTGAGCAGTTGATCCTGCAGGGTCCGGAAGGCGGCTGGCAATTCGGTAAACGGCGCGCCATTGCGCAGGGCGCCCGGTTTGCGCTGGATGACCGCCAGATAATGCCGCCAGTCATACACCGTGCGGCCTGGCACACCATGCGAACGCGTGATGATCCGGTCATGCACGCACAGAACCTGCCCTTCGGCGATAATGCGTAGCCTGTCGGGATAAACCCGCAGGCTGACCGGACGATTGGCAAAGGAGGCCGGCACGCTGTAGCGATTGCCTTCGAACTGGATCAGGCAGGTTGGTGAGACGCGCTTGGTCTGTTCGACAAACCCGTCAAAGGGCCGCCCCGGGATCATGAGGTGGGGACGTTCGCTGGCATGGACCTCGGAGACGCTGTGCGGCAATTCAGCATGCTGCAGCCGTTCCCAACAGTCCAGGCAGCGGGCTTCCAGCCAGGCGTTCAGCGCCCCCAGATCAGGAAAGGCAGGCAGATCCTGCCAGATCTGGCGCCGGGCATCCTGCACGGTCTTCTCGATCTGCCCTTTCTCCCATCCGGCTGCCGGATTGCAGAAGGTCGCCTCGAACAGATAATGGCTGGCCAGGGCCATGAAGCGCAGATTGACCTGACGTGCCTTGCCCGACCCAATCCGGTCCACGGCGGTCTTCATGTTGTCAAAAATACCCCGCCGCGGCACGCCACCGAGCACGCGGAAGGCCTCGGTAAGCGCATCGAAAAGCATCTCGTGGGTCTGCAGGGGATAGGCCCTGAGTATGAAGGCCCGGCTGAAGGACAGTTTGGTGTGGGCAACCTGCAGCTTGACGCGATGCCCGGCAATCACCGCCCAGTCCTCGCCCCAGTCGAACTGGAAGGCTTCCCCGGGCTGGAAGCACAGGGGCACGAAAACACCCCGACCCGTTGTCTGGCGTGCCTGGCGCTGTTCGTGTTTCCACTGCCGGATGAAAGCGGCCACCCGTCCGTAGGACCCATCATAACCCAGCGCCACAAGGTCTTCATGCAGTCGTCGCGCCGTGCGCCGGTTCTTGCGGGGGCGAGCGGCTTCCAGGACCAGCCATCCCCTCAGCCTGTCAGCAAACGGGTCCAGTCGGCTGGGACGTTCGGGAACCTGAAACCGTGGTTCAATACTCTGTGCCCGGAGATATTTCCGGATCGTATTGCGTGACAGTCCCGTCCGGCGTTCGATCTCGCGGATCGGAAGATGATCCCGGCAGTGCCACCGACGGATCACACTCAGAAGCTCCATGTCAATCACTCCTCAAACCCCCAGCAGATGCTGCCGGGGAGTGTGAAGGCATGGGTCAAATCTCGATGAAAATTTCCGCCCTACCCGGGTCAGTTCTCAGTGAAAATCAACAGGTGGAAGGCCTTTACCCTGTTCCTCGAAGATGGTCGTGTCGCCATCGACAACAATCCTGCCGAACGCGCCATACGGCCCGTATGCGTGGGGCGAAAAAATTATCTCTTTGCCGGATCCGACACCGGGGGCGACAACATCGCTGATGCCATGACGCTTATCGAAAGCGCAAAACTCTCCCGGCTTAATCCGCACGATTACCTCGCCGACGTCCTGGCCCGTATCAACGAGCACAAGATCAACCGGCTCCACGAACTGTTGCCATGGAACTGGAAACCCGTGAATACACTGCACAGACAGGCCGCATAATCAAGGCGGCCCAGAGCGGCCGGTTACGCGCTACCTCACGGCGGAAGAACATCAGCGCCTGGGCCAAGCGCTCGATGATGCCCGCTCCACGATGCCCGAGGCCGTCAATGCGCTCCAGCTCCTGCTTCTGACCGGCTGTCGCCTGCGGGAAGTCCAGCGCCTGAAATGGGAATACGTCCATCTGGACGAAGGGGTAATCAGGCTACCGGACACCAAAAATGGTGCCCGCACGGTTCAGTTAGGCGAAAGTGCGGTCGGCTTGCTTGGAGGCATCCCAAGGGTCGAGGGTAATCCCTATGTCATCACAGGACGGAAAGAAGGTGGCCACCTGACCGATCTGGAGAAGCCGTGGCGGCGCATCCGAAAGGAAGCCGGGCTGGAGGATGTCCGCATTCATGATCTCCGCCATTCCTTTGCATCCGATGCGCTGGAACTCGGCGAGGATCTGATCATGATCGGGAAACTGCTGGGCCATCGGGATCTCAAATCGACCGCACGTTACGCCCACCTCAAGAAAGAGCCGATCCAGCGCGCGGTCAAAGGGATCGACCTAAAAATTTCTGCTGCCCTTGCCCTACCAAGAAAAACACTAGAGGCTACGATTGATTAGCCTGCGTCACGCAAAGTGGTGTCAAGACGATCAATAATACCCCGACTGTGCAAGCCTCTGTCAGACGTTCACGAAACAATCAAGCCATCTTTGCACCAGAACGAATAGAATTAGGAAAACAATACCTTAAAATATAAAATATACGTCACTAATATACCTCCAAAGTGTCCATCCCTTCTATCAGTCCATGAGCGCCTGAATATTTTCTTTAAGGCGATCCCTATCCTTAATTTCACATTCCCATATAACATGGACACGCCAACCTAACTTCTGCAATGCGATCAGCGTCTCTTTATCTCGCACGCGATTGCGTTCAATTTTTTTTATCCAATACTCTGTGTTGCTTTTCGGAATCCGTGCTCCTCGTAAACAACCATGCCCATGCCAAAAGCATCCATTCACAAATAAAGCCAATTTTCGACCTGGGAAAACCAAATCTGGAGAGCCAGGTAGATCTTTACGATGAAGCCGAAACCTATATCCCATTGCATGGATAAGCTTCCTCACTACCAACTCTGGGCTCGTATTCTTCGACTTAACTGCCCTCATAGTCCGCGAGCGAACAGGATCTACTTTCATCCATCAAATTCAATTCTGAGGCTGGGATCACTCTCGCACTCAGCGATAATGTTATTATAACGTTCGATAATATCCCTCACTGCCGTCTGCCTAGCATCCCGTTCAAACGTACTCCACTCATAAACATTGGTCGCCAAAAATTGCTCGATTTCAATAATATCGAGGCGATCGTCTGCTCCAACCTGCTTGGCGAGTGCTTTGGCGCCACCTACCCCATCTTCTGTAGTCACAATAAGAGGACGTAAACCGGAACTAAGATTGTCCTGGCATTTCCGAATAAGCGCTTCTCCAGGCGCAGTTGTGACATGAATAGCCACGTCTCCGATCAAAAAATCTCCTGCGCGATTAGATGGCGCATCCGCAACCGAAAAACCGTGATGAAGAATACTACCTTTTGTGATCACATCTAGTTTGGCTCCGACCAGATGCTGCATAACAGCGCCTGCATACATGGTGCCGGAAACCTCACGTTGACGTTCTACGGCCTGCGCCAAAAGATCTCTTACACAAGCCCGTAAAGAGCGTGATGGATCAAGTTTGAAAGTAAACGGAAGAGCGTCAAAATACGCCTGAGCACGCTCTACCCAATATTCCTCCGCAGCGTCTAAGTCCAATAAATTATGAGAATGCAGATCGTTTAAAACATCAATATATGCATTCATTCTCTCCATATTCCCTCGACTTGTTCTACCCCCTTCACTAGAGAGAATACGCTCAATGCCATGGTCTTTAAGTATTTTCTTTACCGCCCCACCGCCCAATCCGGCGACTTGCCCACCTTTTGTTGTTACGAACGAATTTTTATCTAACGGGAACCGCTTCGATGCCGCATTCCTCGTTAGGATCAAAGCAAGAGATAAAGACCCTTTTGACAAGCCGATATAATCGTTGTCAAACGCCGCCAATACTGCTCGTTGTGATAGCATCATAAATATTTCTCAACTCGTCGAATTGCCGTCATTTCTGAGACCTGTTCTATCGTGCCAGCACGTCGCACAACTGTCTGACGCATCAACTCACTTCCCCGCATTTCCATCCGAAAGTCGACATGATGGATTTCCTCGGCATATCCACCAAAAGCAGCATTAAAGGCCGCGAGAATTTCAACTTCTCTAATATCCCGTCCTTTAACGAAAGGAATAGAAATTGAAGGGATATTCTCAGGAAACAGATAGATACACGGAGGAGGCACACAAAAAGGACCAAGATTGGTCAACCGATCACCATCTACGGATTTTGGGCAAGGTCTACCAATTGTCGCACAAACCATATCCCACAACAGCACCCCGTCCACCCGCTGGTTCCGCGCAATCATTTCAGCGCTAAGACGTGTGTGAATGCCCGACCAAGCGTTTCGTTGAGGATCTGCACCAGGATTGGAACAGATACTCCAGATTACAAACTCATCAGCGAGTGGCGGTCGTTCAAAAATATTCGTGTTATTCCCATCAAGACAGCCCTTAAGGTCAATAACAGCAACACGTCCACTATTTAGACGAACAATATAATCATTACGGTTCGTATTATCTGTCAGATCCCATCCAGCAATAAAACCGCCGTCTTCCATATGATTCAGCGCGTGCTGAACAAACTCTCGTTTGCCACGCATAGTGGCCGAAAACTGGCCACGGACACGCTCTATCGCACCACGGAACAAACCAGACTGATAGAACTCTCGCTCACCTAAACCATGGTCGCCAAGTTTATGCGCTTCTGTTTTAAGTGTTTCGGCAAATCTCTCAATTTGATCGCGCAATCCCTTATTCTGTTTACAGGGAATAATTGTCATGCCGCTTCCTGTTTCCCTTCGGAAACCATGCCAAGTAGCGGTTCCAAGATATGCTGCGCCAGATGACGAACGACAGGCACAGCTACGCCATCCCCTGTCAGGTGATAAGCTTCATTATAATTCTTAGGCAGCTTGTAATGATCTTCGAGCCCCATCAGCCTTGCTGTTTCGCGAGTGGAAATTAGCCGCGACCGAACCTTCCGGCCGTCAACAACAATAATCGTCTGACGGCTTGAACCTCCTGCCGGCGTCCGAAGACAACCAGCGATATCATCAAACCGCACTTCAGCACGCTGAACCTTCGCCCCGTTTTCATCAAGACGTGTTCGTCTATAGATGGCTCCCACCATGCGCCTGCCCGCACGTTTTGCAGCATTTACTTTGGCAAGATTGGTGGCCGACATCATCGAAATCAATCTTTCGGTTTCGCTGGCTGTATGCCAAGGCACTCCAGTAGGCGCTTCCTCAATCAGATCAGCGAAAGTTGTATGCCGATGCGATGGAGTGGGGATATTCCACCACAAAAATTGAGTTTGCGCCTTTTTTGATATTCCCTGTACAGCCCTCTTCAATCCATTGGTGTGAAACGGGTCAAGCGGTTCAGGAGATAACAATGACGGATGAATTTCCACATCATTATGCACCCCGATCATGAACAAGCGAGGACGTGACTGGGGCACAAACAATGAGGCGTTGATTACGAGCGCTCCATACCGATATCCGGTCTCGACAAAAGTCCGACAGATAGCGTCGAAGTCCTGCCCCTCATGAGACGTCAGCGTGCCAATGACATTTTCAAGAGCTATAATTTTCGGGGATCTTCCCTCTGAAACGAGCGCTCTCACGACATTCCAGAAAGGATAGAACGTGCCAGAACGCTCTCCTTTGAGACCTGCGCCCCCTCCAGCCAACGACAAGTCCTGGCATGGGAATGAACCCCATACGAGATCCGCAACACCAGGTAAGTCTTCAACACGGACATCATTGACGTCCCCAACCCGCAATTCTCCTCCTGTCCCCCAGTTGGCCTGATAACTCAGACCTTTTTTATGATCAAAATCATTGGCGAACAGACACGACCAGCCGGCCCCCAGTCCCGCACGGGCCATCCCGCCGCCAGCAAAAAATTCGTAAAAACTAGGCATTGGCTGCAGACCTGACGGCATCTTCTGGTAACGACACCACCTCACGCGCGAGCTTTTCTTCAATCGCTTCCGCTATCCAAGTGTTACGAGACACTCTTCCAGCCCTTTTTGCGCGTGCGTCATCAATCGCACCAAACGTCTCCGCAGAAAGACGCAGATTGATCCGGTCCATCGCGCGAACTCCCGAATTTTCTGTAGCATGGCTCATGGCGCCATGATGGCGCCATGAGCCCCCCCTGTCCAGACCTTTGTTTCTCAAATGTTCTCAATAATTAAGCGCAGAATTGAATTCATGTTATTACAAAGCGCTCGATTCCACGGACCTTACATATAGTTCTACCTACCCGCACCCTAGAATTTCATTTTTTGGGAACGACAATCACATATATTGACAACCTATGTGTGAGTGATATTCACAGAGACAGGAACACGAACGGATGTGAGGGAATTATGAGCGACGACTTAGTAGGCATAAACGAAATTGCAGCAATGGCTGAGGTCACAACTCAAGCGGTAGCTAACTGGCGAGTGCGTTCATCCGATTTCCCTCTTCCCCTCAAAGAGCTCGCATCTGGACCGATCTTTCGCTGTTCGCAAATTCGAGCATGGTTGAGGCGCAATAAACGTAAGTTAGGATCTCCAAAAATTCTTTCAACTTATTACGATCGCCTCAAAAGTTTCCGGGATGATGACCAAGCACTCGCAAGGTGTATTGAGGAAACGGTTACTTCCCTTGAAACGGAGGCAACTTCTGGAGACCGTCCGGGCATGCTGCTCGGTAAAATTCAGTCAGGAAAAACACGTTGCTTTGTTGGCGTTATTGCGCGCGGCTTTGACCGAGGTTTCGATATGGCCGTAGTACTGACGAAGGGCACCAAAACTCTTTCAGCTCAAACCGTTCGGCGCCTTGAAACGGACTTCAAGGAGTTTATTGAAGATGATGAATTTCTTGTCCTTGATATCATGAAACTTCCTGGCACGCTTCGTCGAAGCGAACTCCGCCGAAAAATTGTGATTGTCGCCAAGAAACAATCGCGAAATCTCGATCGCTTGATAGAATTTATTAGTAGTCACAACGACCTACATAATCGTAAAGTATTATTAATTGATGATGAGGCTGATCTTGCCAGCGTCCGTTTCGTCCGAAAAAAGGGTGATCAAAATATTAGCCAGGGCGCTATCGCAGATCAGATAGACCAACTGCGTCAGATGACGCAAGGTATTGCCTTTTTGCAAGTGACTGCCACACCATATTCCCTATACCTGCAACCCGAAGGGTATGAACATACGACTGATGGATCGACCTATGTATTCAAGCCCAAGCGTCCTGCATTTACAAAATTATTACCGATTCATGCTGGATACGTCGGAGGCGATGACTATTTCGGTTCCTTTGGCACAAAAGATCCACGCTCCAAGCTTCTCGTAGAAGTAACTGAACAAGAGCAAGATGCTCTACGTCGAGCAGATAGACGCCGTATTAGCGAACATAACGTCCTTGAAAATGACAACGTAGCAGGCCTACGTCGCGCTATCATTACGTTCATAGTTGCAGTCGGTGTTCGGCAATGGCAACAGCGTGAAGCTGGAGATCGACCTAAAAAATATGCCATGGTAATTCATAATGATATCCAGCGAGCAGCTCATGCCTGGCAAGATCAAGTCATTGACTGGATATTCTCGTCTATTGTCAGCGCAGCTGAGAAGAATCCAAATCTTCTACGTCCGTTATTTAATAAAGCATTTGATGATCTGAACTCCTCAGTATCTGCAAACAAAGGACATATGCCGCCTCGCGCTGAAGCCTTTGATGCTTTCATTGACGCTCTCCAGAGCGACGACGTAGTGGTTGAAAAAGTAAATTCAGATACAGATGTTATGGCTCTTCTTGATACTAATGCCGAACTAAAATTACGCACACCTTACAACATCTGGGTCGGGGGAAATATTCTCGATCGTGGCATAACTATTCCTAATTTAATCTCATTTTATTATGGCCGCAATCCGAAAACCATGCAGGCTGACACAGTGCTTCAACATTCACGTATGTATGGCAATCGTGATCGAAAAGATCTGGCCGTCACGCGCTTTTACACTTCGCGCGCTGTTTATGAGCGACTTTATACGATTAATTCTCTTGAAAACTCGCTTCGGAACGCGTTCCGAAAAGGTGCCCATGATGCCGGTGTAGTCTTTATTCAATCAGACACTGATCGCCGCGTTCGCCCGTGCGCACCAAACAAAGTATTACTCAGCAATGTAGTTACAGTTTCACCTGAATATCTGCTTCTTCCGAGCGATTTCCAGACTAAAGGTGGACCAACCATGACTGCATTACAAAAAAAACTTGATCATCTAATAAATATCGATTGGCGAGATATTGGCCGTTTTGTTTCTGTAGATCGAGAAACTATCGTCGCAATCATTAACATCATCAAAAAAACTATGGTTTTCGACGCTGTAAACTTTGAGTGGGATGCTATGCTAGGATTGATCGATTATTATACGGATGTAGCAAAAAATAGCGACAATCAAATTCTCGTCTGGGCAGAAACAGGCAGAAAACTCTCGCGCGCTGGATCGGGTGACAAATCCGGTCGTTCTATTTTAGGTACATCTCTCCGCAAAACGGTATTAGACGAACCGCGCTCAAAACCAGCATTAATACTACTTCAGCAAGAAGGAGGGAGAAATCTTGGTTGGACGGCGCATAAATTTTGGTGGCCGTTGTTTGCAGCCCCTACCGATTCAGAGCCGTGCATATTTGCGACGAAAGTTGCAGAATAAAGCCAAATCTTATTAAATTATGAGACCTTTCGCAATTTTAGGCGCTGCAGCCGGTCGGCACACACCGTCACCAGCAGATAGAGCGCCGGTGTGGTGAACATGGTCTGGGCCTGGCTGACCAGCAGGCCACCGATCAGCGCGATACCGAGCGGCTGGCGCAGTTCCATCCCGTAGCCCCCCATCAGCACCAGCGGCAGCGCCCCAAGGGCTGCGGCGAAAGTCGTCATGACAATGGGCCGCAGACGTAGCCGGCAGGCCTCACGAATGGCGTCCCGTGGCGTCATGCCGCGTTCGCACTCGGCATGGATGGCAAAGTCCACCAGCAGGATCGCATTCTTCAGCGAGATGCCGGTCAGCAGCAGCATGGCAATCACCGCCATGCCCGAGAACGGCAACCCGAACAGGTCGAGCGCCATGATGGCTCCGATCCCGGCCGAGGGAATGGTGGAAAGGATGGTCAGCGGGTGCCACACGCTTTCATAGAGCATGCCTGTTGATTTTCACTGAGAACTGACCCGGGTAGGGCGGAAATTTTCATCGAGATTTGACCCATGCCTTCACACTCCCCGGCAGCATCTGCTGGGGGTTTGAGGAGTGATTGACATGGAGCTTCTGAGTGTGATCCGTCGGTGGCACTGCCGGGATCATCTTCCGATCCGCGAGATCGAACGCCGGACGGGACTGTCACGCAATACGATCCGGAAATATCTCCGGGCACAGAGTATTGAACCACGGTTTCAGGTTCCCGAACGTCCCAGCCGACTGGACCCGTTTGCTGACAGGCTGAGGGGATGGCTGGTCCTGGAAGCCGCTCGCCCCCGCAAGAACCGGCGCACGGCGCGACGACTGCATGAAGACCTTGTGGCGCTGGGTTATGATGGGTCCTACGGACGGGTGGCCGCTTTCATCCGGCAGTGGAAACACGAACAGCGCCAGGCACGCCAGACAACGGGTCGGGGTGTTTTCGTGCCCCTGTGCTTCCAGCCCGGGGAAGCCTTCCAGTTCGACTGGGGCGAGGACTGGGCGGTGATTGCCGGGCATCGCGTCAAGCTGCAGGTTGCCCACACCAAACTGTCCTTCAGCCGGGCCTTCATACTCAGGGCCTATCCCCTGCAGACCCACGAGATGCTTTTCGATGCGCTTACCGAGGCCTTCCGCGTGCTCGGTGGCGTGCCGCGGCGGGGTATTTTTGACAACATGAAGACCGCCGTGGACCGGATTGGGTCGGGCAAGGCACGTCAGGTCAATCTGCGCTTCATGGCCCTGGCCAGCCATTATCTGTTCGAGGCGACCTTCTGCAATCCGGCAGCCGGATGGGAGAAAGGGCAGATCGAGAAGACCGTGCAGGATGCCCGGCGCCAGATCTGGCAGGATCTGCCTGCCTTTCCTGATCTGGGGGCGCTGAACGCCTGGCTGGAAGCCCGCTGCCTGGACTGTTGGGAACGGCTGCAGCATGCTGAATTGCCGCACAGCGTCTCCGAGGTCCATGCCAGCGAACGTCCCCACCTCATGATCCCGGGGCGGCCCTTTGACGGGTTTGTCGAACAGACCAAGCGCGTCTCACCAACCTGCCTGATCCAGTTCGAAGGCAATCGCTACAGCGTGCCGGCCTCCTTTGCCAATCGTCCGGTCAGCCTGCGGGTTTATCCCGACAGGCTACGCATTATCGCCGAAGGGCAGGTTCTGTGCGTGCATGACCGGATCATCACGCGTTCGCATGGTGTGCCAGGCCGCACGGTGTATGACTGGCGGCATTATCTGGCGGTCATCCAGCGCAAACCGGGCGCCCTGCGCAATGGCGCGCCGTTTACCGAATTGCCAGCCGCCTTCCGGACCCTGCAGGATCAACTGCTCAGGCGGCCTGGAGGCGACCGGGAAATGGCTGAAATCCTGGCCCTTGTGCTGCAGCATGATGAGCAGGCTGTCCTCTGCGCGGTTGAACTGGCACTTGAAGACGGCGTGGCGACCAAGACCCATGTTCTCAATACGCTTCATCGCCTGATCGATGCCAAGAGAACCGTGGTTCCCCGGCTTGATGCCCCACAGGCCCTGGTGCTCGCACACGAACCGTGCGCCGATACAGGGCGGTATGACATCCTGCGAAGGGACAGCCGCCATGCGTCATGATCCTGCTGCTGCTTCACTTGTCGTCATGCTCCGTGGATTGCGGATGTATGGCATGGCCCAGGCCACGGCCGACCTCATCGAGCAGGGCGCGCCCGCCTTCGAGGCGGCCATCCCCATCCTCTCGCAGCTCCTGAAGGCGGAACTGGCCGAACGCGAAGTCCGCTCCATCGCCTACCAGACAAAGACCGCCCGGTTCCCCGCCTACAAGGACCTGTCCGGGTTCTCCTTTGCCGATACGCAGGTCAACGAGCCCATGATCCGCCAGCTCCATGGCGGGGACTTCATCGAGCGTGCTGAAAATGTCGTGCTGATCGGTGGCCCGGGAACCGGGAAAACCCACCTGGCGACCGCGCTGGCCATCCAGGCGATCACCCATCACCGCAAGAAGGCGCGCTTCTGGTCAACGGTCGACCTGGTCAATGCGCTCGAACAGGAAAAGATCACCAACCGGGCCGGGCAGATTGCCGACAGGCTGCTCCGCCTGGATCTCGTGATCCTTGATGAACTCGGTTATCTCCCCTTCAGTGCATCAGGGGGCGCCCTGCTGTTCCATCTGCTCAGCCGCCTCTACGAGCGCACCAGTGTCATCATCACAACCAATCTCAGCTTCAGTGAATGGGGTGATGTCTTTGGTGACCCGAAGATGACGACGGCGCTCCTCGATCGGCTGACCCATCACTGTCATATCCTCGAGACAGGAAATGACAGCTACAGGTTCCGCGCCAGCACCGCCGCGTCAAAAAACAAAAAGGACAGATCCTCTTCTTGACCGCCCGCCTCACTATGCCTGAAATAGCATCTGGCTGGGTCAATTCCTGATGAAAAACCCGGGTCAGTTCTCAGTGAAAATCAACAATCACGCGCTACATTAACGATTTCTACAACCCGCAGAGGCTGCATTCTACACTCCAATGGAAAAGCCCTCTGGATCATGAGAGCAATGCCGCTTAACAGATAACCTACGGTCCGGAACCAAACCGTGACACGTCCACGTCAGGACGCTACGGCTACAGTTCCGCCCACTGGCGCAGCAGGTTGTGATAGGTGGCGGTCAGGCCCAGCACGGCAGGATGGTTGTCAGGCAGGGAGCGGCGGGTTTCAATGATGGACTGGTCGAACTGATGGAGCAGGGTGCGCTGCACGTCATTGCGCACCATGGATTGTGACCAGAAAAACGACGCCCAGCGGCTCCCGCGCGTAACGGGGCTGACGCTGTGCAGGCTTGTGGCGGGGTAGAGCACCATGTCGCCTGCGGGGAAGCGCACCTTCTGCGTGCCATAGGTGTCCTGTATCATCAGTTCGCCGCCGTCATATTCATCAAGTTCGCTCAAGAACAGCGTGGATGAAACATCGGTGCGCAGGCGGTGGCCCGTGCCGGGCAGGGGGCGGATGGCGTTGTCGATATGGGTGTGAAAGCACATGCCCGCATCATAGCGATTGAACAGGGGCGGGAACACGCGCAGCGGCAGGGCCGCGCTGTTGAAGGTGGCATTGCACCCCAGGCGTTGCAGCACCAGATCGGCCAGGTCACGCCCTTCCGGGCTGTCATGTGGAATCTGAAGGTTGAACTTGGCCTTGGCGGATTGCTCGCCCGCTGTAACGCGTCCGTCAACCCACTGTGAGCGGCCTAGCACCGCGCGGCAGTGGGCCACGTCATGGCGGCTCAGCACGCCGGGAATATGGATCAGCATAAGGAATTCCCCGTTGGCTGGATCATCGTGCTCAATGCCTGTGATCGTTATGATGCGGCAGCAGGCGCAGCAGGAGGTCGTTTGATTTCTGGCCGGAACTGGCCGCGATTTCATCCAGCGTCTCGCCAGTGGAATGGACCATGCAGCCTTCATGGCTCAGGCGTTCGGCCAGCGCGTCAGGCGCCATGTGCAGCACCGGGGCCAGTGTGTTCAGTGGCGCATGCGTCAGGAGGGGAAAAAGCTGGCGCGCCGGGTTGCCGCCCGCATGCCCCGTGGTCAGCATGAAGGCAATGGCCGCCACCAGCGACAGGCCGCAGGCCAGCAGCATGGAAGGCGTGCGGAAATAAAGCAGGAACTGTGGCCAGTTGCGCCACATATGCAGCACGAAAGGCAGCAGCAGCACCATGCTCAGCCAGACATGCATGGAGTGGAACATGCCCGGCATCCAGTGAAAGAACAGGGCCGTGCCGGAAATGGCCGAGACCAGGAACAGGCCGGTAATGAGTGGCGTGGCGTATTTTTTTATCATCGGTTTCATGTGTCATGCGATCGTGTCGGGGTTAAAAGCCTGTCGGGCAAACATCCGGCCTTCATCCGTTCTGTTGCCTCACGCGCCAGAGGGTGCAGCAAGGGGGCGGGCCGTGCCGCCAGAAGCGTGGCAATGGCTGTAAAGACATCCCCAAAGCCATGGTCCAGCGCCTTGCGCAGCCAGGGAATGGCCTGCGCTGTCTGGCCTGCTGCCAGATGCAGCCGCGCGAGGTTGACGCAGCCCCAGCAGTCGCCCGCCGCTGCGGCAGCATGAAAGAACATGGGTGCATTTGCAGGCGAGGCAGTAGGCACCATGCGCTGCTCCGCCATGATCCCGAGCATGTTCAAGGCCTTGGCGACTCCCGCCCGGGCGGCGGCTACATACAGGACATGGGCGCGATGCGGATCGGCCCGCACGCCCTGGCCTGCCAGATACAGGTCAGCCAGATTGAACAGCGCCCACCCATACCCGCTATCCGCCGCATGGGTGTAATAGAGGGCTGCGGTGGCCGGGTCGCGCGTGGTGCCCCAGCCGCGCTCATGCGCGCGGCCGAGCATGTTCACCGCGCGCGGGTCGTTGCTGCGCGCGGCGGCCTCGAACATGGTGAAGGCTTCATCCATCCGGCCCTGATCAAGGTGGATCTGCCCCAGCATGAGCTGCGTCTCCACCACGCCGGGCTGCTGGGGCATGGGGCGGCTACTGGGGGCGGCCTGTCCGCTTTCGTTCATTTCAGAACGGTATTGTTCTGTTCAATAATGCAGAAGTATCAAAATGATACGCCAATGCTGCCA
This sequence comes from Komagataeibacter sucrofermentans DSM 15973, assembly GCF_040581405.1. NCBI lineage: Bacteria > Pseudomonadati > Pseudomonadota > Alphaproteobacteria > Acetobacterales > Acetobacteraceae > Komagataeibacter > Komagataeibacter sucrofermentans. Next base: position 2,038,487 of record NZ_CP137157.1, on the reverse strand, counting down.
AGGAAGTAACGCCCCGGCGAAGGCACCGCCCGCGACCCGGAGAACGAGGAGGCATAGTTGAGCCGGTTGGTGATGTTGTTGGCGTTGAACGAGACATGGTAGTGCCTGTAATCCCACGAAACCATGGCGTTGAGGTTGAAGGTATAGGGCATGCGGGCTGTATTGGTCGTGTCCGGCCCGGCCCAGTAGCCTGATGAATACTGTGCGCCACCGCCAATCTTGAGGTCACCCCACTGTGGGCGCAGCAGCAGGCGCGAGAGGTCATACGAACTCCACACCGACATGTTGTTGTGCGGCACCTGTGGCGCGGTTTTGCCGTTATCGCCGGTGTTGCTGTGGGTCACGTGCCCGTCCATGTAGGAATAGGAGGCAAAGACCTGCCAGTCGCGCGTGATCTTGCCGTTCGCGCTGAGTTCCACGCCACGGATGCGGCGACCGCTGCCGGAATCGGCAAAGCCGGTTTTCATGTCGCCATTCACGTCATAATAGCGCGAATTGTTCTCGCTGATCTGGAAGAAGGCGACCGTGGTGCCCAGCCGCTTGTGAAAGAAGTCTGACTTGTTGCCAAACTCGAACAGGTCGCTGCGCTGGGGCGAGAGGTTGATGCCCTTCTGCGCCACGTCGCCCACCTGCGGCTTGACCGTGACCAGCGAGGAAACATCGGTGCCCACGGGCTTGTACGAGCGCGCGAAGGTGAAGTAGAACGATGTGTCCTTCAGCGGCGAATACATGATGCTGCCCGAGGGGCTCCAGCGGTCGGATTTCTGCTCGGCGCGGCCGTCGTTTGCGCTTGACTGCTTGTAATACGTGCTGCTGAACGAATCCCACCGCGCCGTGCCGAACAGCGAAAGCTGTCGGGTCAGTTGCATGCGGTCGGCGAGGAACAGCCCCAGGTCACGTGCATTGGCATTGCCGTAGCCCGATGCGGGAAAGCTGAGCGACGTGCCCGGATAGGCATATTGCGGGTTGCGGATGGTCTGGTTTTTGTCGCGGTTGGTGAAACTGCCCGGCCAGCGTGAATCACTGGTGTAGTTGATGTCCACTCCCGCCTTGAGGTCATGATGGACAAAGCCGGTGTCAAAACGCGCGCGCCCCATGATGACATTCTGCACGCCCCAGCCCTGCTGCCGGTAAGCCACACCGCCGCCCGCGCCATAGGGCAGGGCGTAATTGCCACCCGACAGGATGGCGGCAGCGCACGCCCCCGAGCAGGCAGCGGGCGTGGTGGCGGTATAATCACGTTCGTACAGGCTCAGCCGCGTGTCATTGGTGAGCGTGAACCAGCGCGTGATGTTTGATCTGAGCGCGGAGGTGAGGGCGTGGATACTGGAGCGGTCAAAGTCGAAATTGCGGGTGTAGCTGGTGTTGCGCGCCACGCCATAATCGGTAATGGGGCGATAGATGCCGCCCACATTGAGCATGCTCACGCCGTAATCGGGCTTGCTGTTGGTGTTCAGCCACTGCCATGTCAGGTGCCATGATGTTTTGCTGCGCAGGCCTACGCCAAAATCGACTGCGGCGCCGTAGCGGTTCGATGTCACGTTGTCGCGGTCAACCACATCCTGTTTATTGAACATGCCATTGATGCGAATGGCCATGTCCTCATTGATCTGGTAGTTGATGTCGCCCACGCCACGAAAAAGCGGCCCGCTGCCAAAAGTCTGGTCATAGCTGTAGCTGTTGCCCGCATGGGCGTGCTTCTGGCTCTGGTTGATGACGCCGCCTACATTGCCCGCGCCGAAATACTCGCCCGACGGGCCTTTGATGACTTCAACGCTCTCGGTATTGAACGTATCGCGCGTATAGGTGCCAAAATCACGCAGGCCATCAGTATAGATATCCTGACGCGCCTGCAGCCCGCGAATGCGGAACTGGTCGCCATTCAGGCCGCCCGCGCCCTCGCCGGTGGAAAGGGTGATGCCCGGTACGTTGGCCAGCGCCTGGTCGAGCGTGAAGGCGCGCTGCTGCTTGATCAGTTCCTGTGGCACGACGGTAATGGTCTGCGGCGTATCGCGCACGCTGGTGGGCATGCGTGCGATATGCAGGCTCTCGCTGTTGGTGTTGCCTGCTTCAATGCCGGCATCTGCCGTGCGGGCCTGGCCGCCCACGCGCACGGCAGAGAGTTTGATGGTGCTGTCGGCTGTATCGGTCGGTTCGGGCGGGGCTTCGGCATGGGCTTCATCCGCCCCCGCGCCAAGGCCGACCGACATGCCCAGGGCCACGGCAACGCGAAGCCCGTGCCCTTGTGCTCTGGTGGGGGACAGTTCTGGCTGGCTCAATTCACCACTCCTGCTGCACCCTGAAGGCGGGTGCGTTGTCTGATTATTATGGCGGAAACAGGGTGTTGATAATTGCTCGCAACACATAACGCAAATGATTATCATTATTATAACAAAGAACAGAACTGGGTGTTGCTTGAGGGCAACGTAATATCATCAATAATAAATATGAAATAATATGTAATTATATAGTCATGCAAGCAGTGTGTGGCGTAAAGCAGCCTGTCTTATCAAAGGAGTACAGCAATGCTGGCTGCGGCGGGACGGGGCGCGGGCCACCACGCCAACATTTATGATATTGATTATCACTTGCATAAAATGCAGGAATTTGCCATCTGCTGGTGCGGCATGCCCATGCGGGCACAACTGCGCTGTTCGGGTGTGTCAGGAATGATCGCGTTGCCTGAACAGAAAATGCACATGCCGTTATTGTATCCATATAGTAAAAAGCCAGGATTCATTCATGCCGCCAGTCCTTCCTTCGCCCATGACGTTCTCTGCGTGGGAGATGTTCATGAATGCGGGTTCCGTGGTGCGCGGCGTCATGCTCGTGCTCGTGGCGTGCAGCCTCGTTACATGGACCATCCTGATTGCCAAAACCGTCGAACTCCTGCTGGCCCGCAGGCAGTTACATAATGCCGCCACCGTGCTGGAGGCATGCGCATCGGTGGCGGATGCAACTGATGGCGCGCCCCCATGCCGCATTGCTCGCACCCTGCTCGTGGCGGTGCAGGCCGAACGCAGCCATTCGCACGGTATCGCGGGTGATGCGGAGGGGGTGAAGGAACGCACAGTGCTCCATCTTGAACGGCTGGAGGCCGCCGAAGGGCGCCGGTTCATGCGCGGCACCGGCCTGCTGGCCACCATTGGCGCCACCGCTCCCTTTATCGGGCTGTTTGGCACGGTATGGGGCATCATGACCGCGTTTACCGGCATTGCGGCCAGCAGGGCCACGAGCCTTGCCGTGGTGGCTCCTGGCATTGCCGAGGCCCTGCTGGCAACCGCCCTCGGCCTTGTGGCCGCCATTCCGGCGGTGGTGATCTATAATCACATCATGCGCCAGTCGGCGGGGTGCCGGGCGCAGGTGGCCGACCTGACCGCGCTGGTCATGCGCCTTGTCTCGCGTGATCTGGGGCGTGCGGCGCAGGGCAGCATGGTGCAGCGCGGCTACGCCCTGCATGATGCCCGCGCGGCGGCGCAATAGGGGGGCAGGTGATGGCAATGCATCGTATCCGCCATGATGATGACAGTGTGCATGAAGCACATGAGATCAATGTCACGCCTTTTATTGACGTGATGCTGGTGCTGCTCGTGATTTTCATGGTCACGGCCCCGCTCACCACCGTCAATGTGCCCGTTGATCTGCCTTCCTCGACCGAAAAGCCCGTGCCGCGCCCTGATGCGCCGGTGTTCCTCACCATAAAGGCCGATCACGGGCTGGCGCTGGGCGAGGATGACGTGACAGCCGACAGCCTGCCCGCAGCCCTTGCCGGCGCAACGCAGGGCAACCATGACGGGCGTATTTTCCTGCGGGCGGATAAAACCGTGGATTACGCTACGCTGATGGGTGTGATGGACCGGCTTCGCACCGCGGGTTATCTGAAGGTTGCCCTGGTCAACCTGCACAATGCGGGTGAGGGGAGTGTGGCCCCCTGATGCCCGCCGTTTTTTTACCTCATGACGGCGCAGGTTCCTTTGCCCTATGGCACGCGGCCAGCCTGCGGCGGGCTGACCGGCGTGCCGGGCTGGTATGGGGCGCATCGCTGCTGGTGGTTCTGGGCGCGCTGGCGGGTGCTGCGTGGTGGGTGATGCGGCAGCCGCCCACGGTCATGCCCATGCCCGAGGCCCCGCCTGCGGCCATTGCCATTGATCTGGCACCCGAACCCGTAGCCACCCCTATGCCCCCCACCGATGCGCCGCCCGGCCCCATGCAGTCTCTCTCGCAGCCTGATCCCACGCCGCAGCCACCACCCGAGATCAGCGCGCCCCCTTCGCCCGCGCTCCACCCGCCCGTTGCCGTGCCACGGGCAGAAGACCGCAAGCCCCCGCCAAAGAAGAAACGGCCCACGCCCCCCGTCAGGGACGCGCCGCCTGACCGTAAGCCCCCCGCCGCGGCAACAACGGCACCGCCGAGCCTTGTCGCACCACCAGCCGCGATGCAGGCGGCACCCATGCCGGGGGCTGATCCGGCCCATGCCACCCATGCCGTGCCCACCTGGCAGGCCGCGCTGTTGGCACGGCTTGAACATTACAAACGCTACCCCGCCCAAGCGCAGGCCGGGCGGCAGGAAGGCGTTGCGGTGCTGCATTTCTCCATGGACCGGCAGGGCCATGTCCTTTCGGCCCGCATCGGGCATAGCGCAGGCCATGCGCTGCTGGATGAGGAAACGCTTGCCCTGCTCAGGCGGGCGGAACCCCTGCCGGTTCCCCCTGCCGAGGTCAAAGGCGATCCGGTCGTGCTGAGCGTGCCGGTGGAATTCCATCTGGATGAGGAGCAGCGCCAGGACCGGTCTTTTGCAGTTCATGGCGCAGGTTGAGGGAGGGCGGCCAGAACACCTCTCCATTCTTCATTGTCGGCCCCGGTTGGTGTGCTATGGCTCTTGGGCCACAAAACTCAAATATTCCATCAGGCGTGGCGCTGTCCGTGGCATGCAAAACCTGCGCGGTGGGGGAAGGGGAAGAGAAACTGGCTTACTGCGCCCTCTGTCAGGCACCGTTCGGGTGCGATCCGCATGGCGATTGCTGGTGCATGAAGCTGCCGCCGGTGCGCCCCGTGCCCACGCAGGCCGGGTCAGCCTGCCTGTGCCCGTCCTGCCTGGAAAAATGCGCAGGCGACCCGCCACGGCCCATGCCGCGCCCTGATCCTGACTGACTGAAGGCAACAGGCGGGTCGTGTCCTGCGGCCCGTCTTGTGCATGGCCGGGATACCGCGCAGGGTGCGATGCGTTTGACGTGTTGCAAACACCCAATGAGGAGAGGTCTGCATGGCCCGATGGTCCTATCCGCGTCTGTCATCAGGTGAGATTACGCCGCGCGAGGTCTGGCTGTCGCGGCGCAGGCTGCTGGCGGGGGCAACGCTGGGCATGGCGGTCGGCGCCGCGCCACGCGCCCTGGCCGAGCCCCTGCACACCCGGCCCGGCCCCTTTCAGGCGGCGGAAAAACCCACCCCGCTGCAAGACGTGACCCACTATAACAACTTCTATGAATTCGGGCTGGACAAGACTGATCCTTCAACCCGTTCCGGCCGGTTTCATGCGCGGCCGTGGACCGTGTCGGTCGAAGGGTTGGTGGCCCATCCGCGCGTGTGGGACATTGATGCGCTGATCGCCGCTATGCCGATCGAGGAGCGGCTTTACCGCATGCGCTGTGTCGAGGCGTGGTCGATGGTCATCCCGTGGGATGGCTTTCCGCTGGCCAGCCTGCTCGCTCTGGCCGAGCCGCTGGGCAGCGCGCGTTATGTCGCGTTTGAATCGGTCGTGCGCCCGGCCGAGATGCCGGGCCAGACGGGTGGGCTCGACAGCCTGGCCTGGCCGTATGTGGAGGGGTTACGGCTTGATGAAGCCATGCACCCGCTCACCCTGCTGGCCGTGGGCCTGTATGGCGAGACCCTGCCCAACCAGAACGGCGCGCCGGTCAGGCTGGTCGTGCCGTGGAAATATGGCTTCAAGGGCATCAAGTCCATTACCCGCATCAGACTGGTGGAAAGGATGCCACCCACGACATGGAACCAGATGAACCCCGCCGAGTATGGCTTCTTCGCCAACGTCAACCCCGACGTGGATCACCCGCGCTGGAGCCAGGCCTCGGAACGGGTGATCGGCGCGGGCGGATTTTTTGGCGGCGGGCGTAAGAAAACCCTCATGTTCAATGGCTATGGCGAGCAGGTGGCCGGGTTGTATGGCACCATGAACCTGCGCAGCTTTTACTGAGCATGCCGCGCCTGACCGGGGCGGGGCGCACCCGCACGCTGTTGCCATGGCGTGGTGAGAAAATGGCGCTGATGGCGGTGGGGCTGCTGCCTGCGGCGCTCTATTTCTGGTATGGCGCGCAGGACAGGCTGGGGCCGGACCCGGTCAATGTGTTCGAGCGGTGGCTGGGGCTGTGGGCGGTGCGCTTCCTGCTTGCGGCCCTGCTGGTCACGCCGCTGCGGGTCGTGAGCGGTATCAGCCTGCTGCGCTACCGTCGCGTGCTGGGGCTGCTGGCGTTCTGGTATGCGCTGATGCATGTGAGTGTTTACGTGGCGCTCGACCAGCAGGGCAATCTGGCTGTGCTGTGGCATGACATCACGCGCAGGCCCTTCCTCATGCTCGGGTTTGCGGCCTTCATGCTGCTGCTGCCCCTCGCGCTCACATCAAATGACTGGTCCATCCGCAGGCTGGGGCGGCGCTGGGGCCGGTTGCACCGGCTGGTTTATGGCGTTGCGGTGCTGGTTGCGGTGCATTTTCTACTGGCGTTCAAGACCTATAACGCCACCAGCGTCAGCTACGCGGCGGCCTTGATGGCCATGGTGCTGTGGCGCGCTGTCTCCCTGGCCCGGACCCGCATGGGGCGTGCAAGGGCATAAGGCGCGGGATGGTCGCTTGTGCGGGGTAGGGAAATGTCAGGGCCGCATGGTCGCCTGCGTGTCGGCTAAGGCACGCAGTTTACGGTGCAGGGTCGAGCGGCTTATGCCCAGCATCCTTGCCGCCACCGCCACCTTGCCGCCCGCGCTGGCCAGGGCCGTGCGGATGGCCATGGCCTGGGCCTCGCGCAACGGGGCGCGCGGGGCGGTCTCCTCCATCAGGCACAGGCTGACATCGCTGGCAGGCGGCAGGCCCAACTGCGCGCGCGCGGCATGGGTGGCACCCACTACGTGGCGCTCGCGGTTGAGCGCCATCATGGGCACGGAAGCCGATGCCTCCTGTGCTGCGCCAAGCAGCATGATGGTATGGCCACGATACAGATCCATGAAGAAAGCCTGCTCGATTTGGCGCGCGGCCTGCAGAAGGTTTGATGCGATGAGCGCGCCAAGGCTGCCATCGGGCGAGGGGCGGTAGGAACTGGCATTGAGCGCGCCCGCCATGCGGCCCGTCGCGTCATAGACCGGCGTTGCAATGCCGGTCAGCCCATGCAGGAAACTGCGCCAGTGTTCATTGCGGTGCACGCTTATGCTGCGTTGTTCGGCAAGGCAGGTACCAATGCCGTTGGTGCCCGCATGGCGCTCGTGCCACACGGCGCCGGGCCACAGGTTCCACCGGCGGCAGCCGCGCTGCAAGGCCCCCGCCACGTTATGCGCCAGTACCACGCCCGCGGTATCGGCTAGCAGGGCGGTGTAGCCCACGGGTTCAAGCGCATGGTGCAGGCGCGTCATTTCCGGCCCCGCAAAATACAGCATGCGGCCCGCGTGCTGGCAGGCATGGCGCAGTTCCGTGCCCGACAGCACATCGGGCAGCGCGGGCGTGCTGGGGTCAAGCGCGTAGTCGTGCTGGCAGCGCCGCCATGAGGCCTCAAGCCCTGTTCCGATAACGGAGGGGGCAGGCCGTGCAGGAAAGGCAGGCGGGAAACCGGAACCGTGCGGCATGCTGTCTCTTTGCAAGATTGGGAGGAGTGGCGGCTAAACACGCGGCCACATGGCGCGGTTTCGCGACACTTCGTACCGCCGCCGTCACATGGGCGTGAAGCACCGGGGCGGCGTGCTTGCGCCCACGGGGGGCTTGCGTGTGTGCTGCCCACAGCCCGGTTGCATGCCGCGTGGCATGCGTGACGGGACCAGGGAAGAAACAGGGAAAAGACCCATGCAAATAGCGCGTGAAACGCTGCTGCGCTCGTATCGGGCAATGCGCACCATCCGGATGTTTGAAGAGCGTCTGCATGTCGAATTTGCAACCGGCGAGATACCAGGCTTCGTGCATCTGTATTGCGGCGAGGAAGCCTCCGCCGTGGGCGTGTGCGCCAACCTGACCGATAATGACACCATCGCCAGCACCCATCGCGGCCACGGCCACTGCATTGCCAAGGGCGTTGAAGTGGCGGGCATGATGGCCGAGATCTATGGCCGCAGCACCGGCGTGTGCCGGGGCAAGGGCGGCTCGATGCACATAGCCGATCTTGCCTGCGGCATGCTGGGGGCCAATGGCATCGTGGGTGGTGGTCCGCCACTGATCTGTGGGGCCGCGCTCTCGCACAAGACCCTGCGCGATGGGGGCGTGGCAGTGGCGTTCTATGGCGATGGCGCCTCGAATGAAGGCACCACGCTTGAAAGCCTCAACCTCGCCTCCGTCTGGCAGCTCCCCGCCGTGTTCGTGGTGGAAGACAATGGTTATGGCGAGGCCACCGGGGCCTCCTTTGCCTGTGCTGGCACCCAGAAGGCGCGGGCTGCGGGTTTTGGCATGCCGTATATCGAATGCGATGGCTCGGACTACTTCGCGGTGCATGAGGCTGCGGGCGAGGCCATTGCCCATGCGCGCGCGGGCAAGGGGCCGATCATGCTGCATGTGCACCTGCAGCGCTGGTATGGCCATTTTGAAGGCGATGCCATGACCTATCGCGCCCCGGGCGAAGTGGCCGAGGCCAAGCGCGACCATGACTGCCTCAAGCTGTTCCGCGAGCGCGTGACGCAGGCGGGCCTGTTCGAGGACAGCGTGCTTGATGAGGTCGATGCCGCCGTAACCGACGAGATCGAGGCCGCCGTGCTGCAGGCCAAGGATGACCCGCTACCCCAGTCCGCCGACCTGCTGGCCGATGTGTATGTGCGCTACTGACCCGGCCCCCCAACGCGAAGGAGACAAGCAATGAGCAAGAAAAGCTTCCGCCAGGCGATCAACGAGGCCCTGCGCCAGGAAATGCGCCGCGACCCCACCGTCATCCTGATGGGCGAGGACGTGGCGGGTGGCCGTGGTGGCTCGGCTAATACGCAGGATGCCTGGGGCGGCGTGCTGGGCGTGACCAAGGGACTGTACGAGGAGTTTGGCGAGACCCGCGTGCTCGACACCCCCATTACCGAGGCCTCCTATATCGGCGCTGCGGCAGGCGCAGCCGTGACCGGCCTGCGCCCGGTGGCGGAACTGATGTTTGTCGATTTCGTGGGGTGCTGCCTTGACCAGATCATGAACCAGGCGGCCAAGTTCCGCTACATGTTTGGCGGCAAGGCGCGCACGCCGCTGGTCATCCGGGCCATGTACGGCGCGGGCTTCAATGCCGCGGCCCAGCACAGCCAGGCGCTGTATCCGCTGTTCACCCACATTCCGGGGCTGAAGGTGGTCATTCCGTCCTCGCCCTACGAGGCCAAGGGCCTGCTCATTTCAGCCATACGCGATGATGATCCGGTCATCTTCCTTGAAAACAAGGTGATGTATGACGTGGAGGAAGAGGTGCCCGATGAGTCCTACGCCATCCCCTTTGGCGAGGCCAACCTGACGCGCGAAGGCGATGACGTGACCATCGTGGCCTTTGGCCGCATGGTGGGCATGGCTAACGAGGCTGCCGACAGGCTGGCCAAAAAGGGCATAGGCTGCACGGTCATCGACCCGCGCACCACATCGCCGCTGGATAGCGAAACCATACTGGAATGCGTGGCCGACACCGGCAGGCTGGTCATTGTTGATGAATCAAGCCCGCGCTGCAACATGGCCACCGATATTGCAGCCCTGGTGGCGGAGGAGGCGTTTGATACCCTGCGCGCGCCCATCCGCCGCGTGGTGCCCCCGCACACGCCGGTGCCCTTCGCCACCGTGCTGGAAACGCTGTACCTGCCCAGCGTTGAAAAGATCGAGGCTGCGGTCACCGCTACCATGAACTACCGCGTAACGGAGAAAGTGTGACATGACCCCCGACATCACCCCCATCACCATGCCCAAATTCGGTCTTGCCATGACGGAGGGCAAGATTGCGGGCTGGCTGGTCGAGCCCGGCACCGAGGTCACGACGGGTGAGGAACTCGTTGATATCGAGACCAGCAAGATCACCAATACCTTTGAAAGCCCGGTGGCCGGCCTGCTGCGCCGCCATGTGGCGGCCAATGGCGAGATGCTGCCCGTGGGCGCATTGATCGGCATCATGGCGGATGCGGCGGTGGCTGATGCGGACATCGATGCGTTCATCACCCGCTTTCAGGCTGATTTTGCAGCCGCCTCCGATGCATCTGAAGGGGCGGAGGCCGCCGATGAGCCGGTGATGATGCAGGTGGGCGCGCACAGCCTGCGCGTGCATGACCGGGGGGCGGGCGAGGGGACGCCGCTTGTGCTCATTCACGGTTTTGGCGGCGACCTCAAGAACTGGATGCTCAATCACGCAGCCCTTGCGCACGGGCGGCGCGTCATTGCGTTCGACCTGCCGGGGCATGGCGGCTCGTCAAAGGATGTGGGTCCGGGCACGCTGGCGTTCTTTGCCGATGTTACGGCGCAACTGCTGGCGCATCTTGATCTTTCGCGCGTGCATGTGATGGGCCATTCGCTGGGTGGCGGCATTGCGCTGACACTGGCGCAGACCCAGCCCGCGAAGGTAGCGTCGCTCACCCTTATCGCGCCCGCCGGACTGGGGCCGCAGATCAACATGGACTTCATCAACGGCTTTATCGAGGCCGACCGGGTGCGTGGCGTGCAGGACGTGCTGAAATACCTCGTGCATGACAAGGCGCTGATCGGGCGGCGCATGGCCGATGACGTGCTGCGCTACAAGCGCCTCGACGGGGCGGAAGCCGCCCTGCGCAAGGTGGCGGAAGCGTGTTTTCCGGGTGGAAAGCAGGGCGATGACCTGCGCCCCGTGCTGGCGGGCGCGGATGTGCCGGTGACCCTGATCTGGGGGCAGACGGATGAAATCCTGCCAGTCGCGCAGGCCGATGGCCTGCCGGCCAGCGTGACCCGCCACATCCTGCCCGCCATCGGGCACATGCCGCAGCTTGAAAGTGCCACTGCCGTCAATGACGTTGTGGAAGCTTTCATCGGGCATGAAGTGGCGACTGCGTAAAGTCCGTATTGCAATCACAGTGCCGCCTTTTTAGGGAAAAAGGCGGCACCCCAAAAAACTTTTATTTTATCCACGAACTATTTCTGAAAAAGTTTTTGGTGAAGCCTTTTTCAAAAAGCGTCGTCAACCGTCGGGCGGGCAACTTTAATTTCCCGTGCCAGTCCGCATTCCGGTCACCATAAGGTGTCCGGCCGGTGCTTGCCACCAGGCGGATGGTATGTCTTGAGTAAAGTCCTGAACAAGCAGAAAACAGCAATGCCGCGACTGCAATGCCAGTTGTGGCACGGGAATAACAATAATGTTTGTCGGACTGGATCTGGGTACATCATCCCTCAAGGCCGTGCTGGTCGATGACCGGCAGCAGGTCGTTGCAAGCCATGCCCACCCCCTGCGCGTGACATCTCCCCAGCCGGGCTGGAGCGAACAGGCCCCGCAGGACTGGTGGGAGGCGCTTGTGCTCACCATGGATGCACTGGCGGCGGCGAACCCGCGCGAAATGGCGCAGGTCGTGGGCATTGGCCTGTCGGGCCAGCAGCACGGCGCCGTGCTGCTTGGCGCTGATGGGGGCGTGCTGCGGCCATGCATTTTGTGGAATGACCTGCGCAGCGTTGCGCAATGCGCTGAATTCGAGCGTCGCTTTCCCGATAGCCGGCAGGTGTGTGGCAATATCGCCATGCCCGGCTTTACCGCGCCCAAGCTGATCTGGGTGGCGGAACATGAGCCGGAGGTGTTTGCCGCCACCCGCCATGTTCTGCTGCCCAAGGCCTGGCTGCGCTACCGCATGACCGGCGAGATGATTGATGACATGTCGGATGCCGCAGGTTCGCTGTGGCTCGATGTTGGCGGGCGGCGCTGGTCGGATGCGGCGCTGGCGGCCACCGGGCTTGGGCGTGAGGCCATGCCCGCAGTGGTGGAGGGCACCGCACGGGCGGGCCTGCTCCATGCCGATCTGGCCCGGCGGTGGGGCATGAAGGACCGCCCCGTGCTGGCGGGTGGGGCCGGTGACAATGCCGCCGGTGCCGTGGGGCTGGGGGCGGTGCAGGCGGGGTCATCCTTCCTGTCGCTGGGCACATCGGGCGTGCTGTGGGTTACGACCGACCGTTTTCGCCCGCATCCGCAGGGCGGTATCCATGCGTTCTGTCATGCCGTGCCTGATACGTGGCACCAGATGGGGGTCACGCTCTCGGCTGCGTCCTCGCTGGCGTGGTGGGCGCGTGCTACGGGCATGACGGAAAGCGCCCTGCTGGCCGAACTGCCGCCCGAAATCACGCAGCCTTCGCCCGTCATGTTCCTGCCCTACCTGTCAGGTGAGCGCACGCCGCATAATGATGGGCAGATCCGTGGTGGTTTTGCCGGGCTGTCGGATGCCACCACGCGGGCGGACATGACGCAGGCGGTGCTTGAAGGCGTTGCCTTCTCGTTTCGCGATGTGGTCGATGCGCTGGCCGATGCCGGGTCTGTCCTGACCGGAGCGGACGTGATTGGCGGTGGCTCGCACAGCCGCCTGTGGGTCTCGATCATTGCCAATGTCACGGGGCTGTCGCTGCACCGCTTGGCGCATGGGGCGCAGGGCGGGGCCTTTGGCGCGGCGCGTCTTGCACGGATCGCGGTAACGGCGGAGGCGGTGGGCGCGGTGTGCCAGCCGCAACCGCGTGAGGAGACGCTCATGCCCGATGCGGACATGAGCGCAGCCTATGCCGCCCCGCTTGCCCGTTATCGCGCGCTCTATCCCGCCCTGCGCGGGGCGATGGCCGCTCTCCCGGCCTGAGGGCACGGGCGGGTCAGGGTGTGGAAAAATACGGTTATGGCCCTATGACGATCATGTTACGCATGTCGGGCAAGAATAAGGAAATGGATATAGTTTGATGAAAACACGCCTGTTCTCCCGTCTTTTCCATCATTATGCCTGTGGGGCGGCGCTGCTGGCCCTGCTCGCGCCCGTTGGCGCCCATGCCAAAGACAGCGTGGACCATGGCGCAGCACCCAGCGGCAATGTCACCGTGGTGGCCCGGTTTGCCGACATGCAGCCCTCTGGCATCGCGGCCCTGCCCGATGGGCGGCTGGTCATCGCTTTCCCCCGCAGTGCTGCTGACCACAAGGGGCCGCGCCTTGGCCAGCTGGTCAAGGGCAAGGCCATTCCTTTCCCCGATGAGGCGACGCAGGCGCGTTTCATTTCTCCTCTCGGCATGACGGTGGATACAGCGGGCCACCTGTGGATCGTGGATGAAGGCACCGTGGCCGGGCAGGCAGCGCCCGCCACCCCGGCGCTGATCGGGCTGGACCCCAAGAGTGGCCAGATCATCGCCACCATTGCGCTCGGCCCCGATACGGGCGCCACGCGCACGGACAGCCACGTCAATGACGTGCGCGTTGACCTGACGCATGGCGAGAAGGGCACGGCCTTCATCAGCGATACCTCGCAGATGGATCACCCGGCCATCATCGTGGTCGATATCGCCACCGGTCATGCCCGCCGCGTGCTTGAAAACGCGCCTTCCGTCAGTGCCGAGCAGGGCTTCGCCATGGAACTCGATGGCAAAATGCTGCGTTATGACATGGCGCATCCGGCCATGGGGCAGGGCGGCATTGACGGCGTGACGCTGAGCGCTGATTCCAGCACGCTGTACTGGCAGCCCCTGTCCAGCCGCAGGCTGTACAGCGCGCCAACCGCGCTGCTGGCCAACCCCGCCACCAAGCCCGCGCAGCTTGAACATGCCGTGCGTGATGAAGGAGAGGACGCCGTGGTGGACGGCATGGCCACAGGGCCGGACAATTCCCTTTACCTGACCGATATCGAACGCCACGCCGTGCTGCGCCGCCTGCCTGATGGGCAGCTTTCGGTCGTGGCCCATGACCCGCGCCTGATCGCGCCCGATGGCCTGACCATCAAGGATAACGCGCTGTGGCTGACCGTGGGCCAGTGGGGGCGGCTGCCCGTGTTCCATGATGGGCACGACATGGAAGAACGCCCCTGGCTGGTGGTGAAGATACCGCTGCAATAACCCCGGGCGCCCGCCGCCCCGCCCTGACCCGGCACAGCTGAAAGAACGCATAATAATGGCGCATCACAGTCAAACGGTTTCCGGCTCCGGCATTGTCAACCTGATCGCAGGCGTGGCCGCGACCGGCGGCCTTCTGTTCGGGTATGACACGGGCATCATTTCCGCCGCCCTGCTCCAGATCACCCCGGACTTTGCCCTGGGCACGCTGGGGCAGCAGGTGGTGACGTCGGCGATTGTGGCCGGGGCGCTGGCGGGGTGCCTGATGGCTGCCCCCCTGTCGGACCGGCTGGGGCGGCGCTACATGATCATGTTCGCGGCCCTTGTCTTTATTGTCGGCACGCTGGTGGCGTCGTTTGCGCCGGGGGTGGAGGTGCTGGTCGCGGCGCGTTTCATCCTGGGGCTGGCCGTGGGCATGTGCTCGCAGATCGTGCCGGTCTATATCGCGGAAATCGCCCCGCGTGAAAAACGCGGCCAGATGGTCGTGCTGTTCCAGCTGGCTGTTGTGACCGGCATTCTTGTCTCGTTTATTGTGGGCTACCTGTTCCGCGCGCAGTCATGGCGGCTCATGTTCGGGCTTGGCATCATTCCGGCGGTCATTCTGTTTGGTGGCATGTCGCTCCTGCCGCGCAGCCCGCGCTGGCTGGCCATGAAAGGCAAGCTGGAAAGCGCGTTTGACGTATTGCAGCGCCTGCGGCGCGACCCGGTGGCCGCGCGCGCGGAACTCGATGCCATCGTGGCCATGCATGATGAGCAGGCCCCGTGGTCGGCCCTGCTGCAGCCCTGGGTGCGGCCTGCGGTGGTGGCGTCGGTGGGTGTGGCATTGTTCTGCCAGATTACCGGCATCAACGCGGTGCTGTATTACGCGCCCACCATTTTCGCGGGTGTCGGGTTTGGCGAGGGTTCGGCGCTGCTGACCTCGATCGCCATTGGCGTGGCCATGGTCATTTCCACCGCCTTTGGCAGTTGGGCGGTTGATGCGTGGGGGCGGCGCAGGCTGCTGCTGCGGCTGGTGCCGGGGGCTGCGGTATCGCTCATGGTGCTGGCGGCGATGTTTGCCCAGGGGGCGACGCATGGCATCAATACATGGATCACGGCAGCGGCTGTGGTCTGTTACGCCATATTCAACGTGGGCAGCCTGTCGGTGGCGATCTGGCTGGTCGGTGCGGAGGTCTATCCGCTCTCATGCCGCAGCAAGGGCATGAGCCTTGTGGCCGCGACACACTGGACGGCGGACCTGCTGATCTCGCTCACCACGCTCTCTTTGGTGCAGGCGCTTGGTGCTGCGGGCACGTTCTGGATGTATGCGGGGCTGAACGTGCTGGCTTTCGTGTTTGTATGGCGCTACGTGCCCGAAACCCGTGGTCGCTCGCTTGAGGAAATCGAGACCGCCCTCAAGGCAGGCACCTTCGACCGGTTGCGCTGAACTGGCGGTATGAAAAACGCCGCCTTTGTAAAAGGCGGCACTCTGGAAAAAACATTGATTTTTTAAAGATGCACATGCCCGCGCGCGAGGTCAAACGGCCGCGTCGGCACGGGAGAGGAACGTGCGCGGGCCGCAGGGGGCAGGATATGCGCCAGTATTCTTTCCCCGATGGCGTTCTGCCACAGCCACAGGCTGTTGACCTGCCCGCGGAAGCTGGCTTCCCCCCCCATGGCCCCCGATGGCCTGAAGCCCGAGGCCAGGCCAATGCCAAACAGGCCCGGAATTTCATGCCCCGCCTGATCGAGAATGCCACAATGCGCACCCGTCAGGGCGCCCTGGGGCTGGTCTGCCGCAAGGGCGATGGGCTGGCCGTTGGTGTCCTGCACGCACACGCGCTTCGGGCTATAGCCCAGGCAGGCGATAATGGCATCTGAGTGATCCAGAAGGTGCTGTATCTGCGTGTTATTGTCCGGTGTCATGCGCAGCGCGTGCAGGCGCGGCTCGGGCGGGGCGCCCGCAATGCCCATCAGGCGCATGGCCAGATTGCGCGAATCATAACGCAGCCCACCAAAGCGATGCACGAACTGGCTGACCGGGCAGATGTCGCTGGCCGTAAAATCGGCATACCCGTCGGCCTGTGCCTCCTCCGCCGTGCGGTAGAACAGCTTGAGTTGGGACTGGTGCAGAAGTGTGAGGTGCCCCGGCGCGATCCGCTCGCCCATGTCGCGCAGAATGACATTGGCCGATGACAGGGCGCTGCTCGCGCCGCCAATAATGGTGATCCTGGGTTTTTCGCATCCGGCCAGCATGGCGCGCAGGGTGTGCATGCCCTCGGGGGCCAGCAGGGCATCGGATTGCACGATATGCCCCTCGTAGCGCGGCAGCAGGGGGCGGCCCGCCACGTTCTCGGTATAAAGGCGTGCTTCGGGCTGGCAGGCGCCAAGGGCCAGCACCACCTTGCTCGTAATTACCTGCTGCCTGTGCCCCCCACGGGTTGCGGCAAGATCGGCCAGCCAGCCGCCATCAGCCTGCCGGGTCAGGGTTTCAAGCCGCCAGCCGGTGAGCAGGCGGGAGGCGGGATGGGCTGCGATGATCTCGGTCAGCACATGGCCCACCACATCAAGGAAATCCGCCACGATGCGTAGCGGCAGGGGCTGCCTGCCCTTGCTGCGGATCATTTCCACCAGGGGGTGGTGGGTCAGGCGGGCAAGTTCGGGCACGGGGTTGGCTGTAATGGCATCGACAAAGGTTTCGGCCGCGCTGTCGGAATTGATGACATAGCGCCCCAGCATGCCAGAGCCGATCGTGCTGCCCTGTTCAACCAGGGTCACGCCCGCATCAAGCAGGTGGGGCAACTGGCCGAGGCGGGAGGCGGCAAGCAGGATGGCGATGCCCGCAGGGCCGCCACCAGCAATGAGGATGGGCGTTGTCGCGTGGGTGGACATGGGGCATGGGTCCGTTTTTCCGTGGTTGGGGGAACGACGGGGGCTCAGCATATCTGGGCATGGCAGGCGGCCCTGAATTCACGGCATACGTAATGCACCATTTCAGGGGTCATTTCATGCCATAGCGGCAGCGACACGATGGATGCGGCCAGTGCTCTGGTCACACTCAGGTCGCCCGCTACGCTATTGGCGGCGAAATAGCTCTGTTCATGCAGATGGGGCGAAAAATAGGTGGAGGTGCCGATGCGCTTTTGCTTCATGCGCTCCAGTATCGCGCGGCGGTGCGGCGCGTACTGCGCGGGCAGGCGCACGGGCAGGAACTGATAGGCCGTGCGCGTGCCGTGCTGGCGCTGGAACGTGAATTCGGGCAGCAGGTCGTAATACAGTCGTTCTATGCTGCATTTTTTCTCGACCACGGCATCAAGCTGCTCCAGCCCCGACAGGGCCAGCAGCGCTCCGATTTCAGGCAGCTTGGAGTTGAGGCCCGGCATGGTGGCATGACGGACCTGGCCAAAACCGAAATTGCCCATGGCCCGCAGGGCTTCGATCATCTCGGGGTTGTTGGCGTAAATGAATCCGCCTTCGCCAATCCCCATTGTTTTTGTTGCGTGAAGAGAACAGATAATGGCATGCGGCGAGCCCTGGCCAAAGCCGTTGCCCTGCCCATCGCGCGCGCCAAGTGAGGCTGCGGCATCAATCACGACGGGAATGCCGGTGCGCCGTTCGAGTTCCGTATAGTATGCCAGATCGGCTGCATTGCCGAAGGTGGCGTAGGGAAATATTGCAGCAACCTGATCTTTGTACTGTTGCAATAGTGCCTGTTCCGCATCATGCGATGCCATCCAGTCCTGCTGGTCTATATCGCACAATAGCGGTATGAACCCTGCCCACAGCACGGCGTGCGCTGCCGCGGCAAATGTAAAGGATGGCATGATGATGTAGCGCTGCCGCTCGGGGTCGGTGTGGCGCGTGACGTATTTAAGCGCCATCATGAGGCCGATGGTGGCGTTGCATACCGTTACGCACTGGCCCACGCCACCGAACATCTGCTCGACCAGGCGTTTTTCGAACTTCTGGTTGATCGGGCCATAATTGGTATAGATGCCCGAGTTTTCCATTGCGATGACGCTCTCGGATAACTGGCTGATCTTCGGAATGTTGGATCGGATGAACGATATTTCCGGGAGCGACATTTCTGTCATTTTTTACATTCCGATTTACTGAATTCGGTGATTAGTACAAGCATTGTTCTGAATGCAGTGCTTTATGGCATCTGCCGTCGGGGTGTCTGGAAAATTACATACCATGTACATTTTTAACGCGCACAGGGGCATATCGTTTACCACACGTTTAAGTGATCGTATGTATGGCTGAAGTATACGATAAATGAAAAAGAAAATAAAAATTCATGCACGGAAAAAAAATTGTCCGTGTTTTATCCTATAGGATATATTCACAAAAAATAGGAAAACTGAAATATCCTTCGGTCAATTTAGGTCATAATACGAATGAATCAGGGAACGTGACTGACATGAATGCTGCACGAACATGCGCTATTGTAATGAAAACCTATGCGTGGGACAGTTTCGTGCAGCGCCAGTTGCAGCGCCTGCAGGCTACTTTTCCTGATACGGACATTTTCATTTCCATTGATGAGACAGGCGGCTTTGCAGGAAATATTCCGCACCCCAACGTATTGCGCACCTGCAATGCCGATATGGTGAAAGCAGGGTTTGCCAACCGTTTTGAAAAAGGCAGCCTGCTGTGGTGGAATGCCGATTACACCCATTATCAGGTGCAGGCCTGCATTCCCGATTATGCGTATTATCTGTTTGTTGAATATGATGCCTGCATCGGTGGCAACGGCAACCGCCTGCTTGCTGACATGATCGCCGATGGGGCCGATTTCGTGGCGCACCCCATTGTGGCTGACCTGTCATGGTACTGGACCGCGTTTCATACCGGGATCTATCCCAATGGGCAGCTACGCGCTTCGCTTAACTGCATTTCCTTCTTTTCCCGCAGGGCGCTTGTGCATCTGGCGGCCCGGCGGCGCGCCATGTCGGCACCGGGGGCGGGAATCAAATTCTGGCCGCTGGGCGAAGCCTTCGTGGCATCGGAAATAGAAAAGGCGGGGTTCAGTTTCGTGCCGCTTGGCCGGTATGGCGATGTCTCGCGTTATACATGGTTTCCCCCCATTCTTGAGGCCGATCTGGTGCTGCCTGCAGGCGGGCATACCTTCGTGCACCCTGTTCTGGACCAGAAGCGCTATATTGCCAGCCTGCTGCGGCAGACGCATTTCGTGCGGCATTACTTCATGCCCGGTAGTCACCTGCGGCGCGAACTCAGGCGCTTTCCCGGTGCGGTATCGCGCAGCCAACTTTACCGCGCGGCCTTTAAGCGCGCGGTCCAGCGGCTGCACATAGCCCGTGGCGGCCTGTAGCCGTACCTGAAAATGTAAGAAGTTTTGGTAAAGCTTTTTTCAGGATGCTGAGAAAAATGCCGCCTTGAAAAAGGCGGCACGCGGAAATGTTTTTACTTCTGTTCCTGCTTCATGATCTCGCCCACAACCCGGTCCACCTCCGGTGCCCACGGACCGGGAGCGCAACCAAAGACCTGCTTGAGGCGCGTGCAGTCCAGCCTTGCATCGGGCGGCCTGCGGGCGGGCGTGGGCCAGTCCGCCGTAGTGATAGGCTCGATCTCGGGCAATGGGTTGCCCCGGCGGGCGGCAGCCGTAATGGCGGTGCGGGCCAGTTCGTACCAGCTTGTCGCCCCTTCGCCCACGGCATGGAAAATACCGGCGTATTCCGCTTTCCAGCCGTTTTCCTCAATGCGGGCGATGATCCTGAAAATGACATCAGCCAGTTGGTCGGCACTGGTGGGGTTGCCGCTCTGGTCGCTCACCACGCGCAGAACCGGGCGCTGTGCAGCGGCATTGACCATGGTGCGCACGAAATTGCGGTTATAGGGCGAATAGACCCAGGCCGTACGCAGGATGATGCTGTCAGGGTGGGCATCAAGCACGGCCTGCTCGCCTTCCGCCTTGGTGCGGCCATAGACCGAGCGCGGGTCAACCGGGTCGGTCTCGACATAGGGGCTGCCCTTGTCGCCGCTGAACACGTAGTCAGTCGAGATATGAATGAAGGGAATGCCCCGTTCATGGCACAGGGCGGCCAGATGGGCGGGGCCGGTATTGTTGGCGCGTTCGGCTTCCGCCTCGTGGGTCTCGGCGGCGTCAACGGCGGTCCAGGCGGCGGCATTGACGACAATGGAGGGCGCTGCCGCGCGGAAGGCGGCATCAATCGTGTCAGGCCGTTCAAAATCAAAACCGGGGCGGCCAGCCCGTTTTACATCGCCCTGGGCGGCAAGGGCGCTGGCAAGCTGGCCGCTACCACCGGTGACAAGGATCGATTTGAGCATCGTGAGCGTTTTCTC
Source organism: Komagataeibacter sucrofermentans DSM 15973 (assembly GCF_040581405.1). Lineage (NCBI taxonomy): Bacteria > Pseudomonadati > Pseudomonadota > Alphaproteobacteria > Acetobacterales > Acetobacteraceae > Komagataeibacter > Komagataeibacter sucrofermentans. Next base: position 2,017,960 of record NZ_CP137157.1, on the reverse strand, counting down.
TTGCGGGAGGGAAAGGGTGGGCGAGGGGCGTTCTAGACGTGAAACCAGTCATTGACGTTGGAGAACGCTTCCGCCGCCGCATCCTTGGCCGACAGGATGGCGGCGCCCGGGGCGACCGGCCATTCAATGTTGAGCAGCGGATCATCCCACCGCACGGAGCGTTCGCATTCACGATTCCACAGATCGGTGCATTTGTACTGCACTTCGGCATTTTCGCTCAGCGTGCAGAACCCGTGCAGGAAGCCAGGCGGAATCCATAGCTGGGAACCATTTTCCTCCGACAGGGTCACGCCCACCCACTGACCAAAGGTGGGCGAGCCGGTGCGGATGTCCACGCCCACATCCCAGATGCTGCCGCGCGTGCAGCGTACCAGCTTGCCCTGCGCGTGCGGCGGCAGCTGGCAGTGCAGCCCGCGCACTACGCCGCGCTGGCGCGACAGGCTGTGATTGTCCTGCACGAAGGCGTCGGTAATGCCAGCTTCCTTCATGCGGGCCGCATTGAAAGTTTCGGAAAAATAACCGCGTTCATCGCCAAAGCGGGGCGGGGTAATCAGCATCATGCCCGCGATGTTGAAGGTCTTTATATCCATGAACAGGCTCCTGAAATTCCGGTTATGCAGTTGCAATAAATGCTCAGTGCGTGCCGCCTGCAAGAAAGGGCCTGATGGCTGTCATCTGCGGGCGGTCGGTACCATGGTCGGGCTCAAGGGTAAACATATAGTTGCCCCACAGCGGGCCTGCCGCCCAATAGGTCCATCCGGCCCATACATCGGCATTGTCGCGCAGATGCGACAGGACGGGGTCGAGCAGCTTCACGCATTCGGGCTGGCGGCTGACCCCGAACTCACCCAGAAAGCCGCGGGCATGGTTGGCGTGCAGCCAGTCGGTAAAGCCGCGCAGGCGGTCAACCGCCCTGTCAGGGGCAATGCATCCCGGTTTCGTGCCCGAGGCATCGGTATCGAAATACTCATGCACTTCATAAAGCAGCTTGTTATCGGGGTCATGGAGCTGGCTCAGGGCCGAAGCGTTGAGTTTGGTAAAGCTGTGCGCGCCATCCCAGCCAATGCCGGGCACCAGAATAAGGTTGTGGCCGCCCGCCTTGCGTATGGCGTCAATCGCGGCCTGCACGGCGCTTTTCCAGTCATCGGCCGCGTGCTGCTGCGGTTCGTTCATCAGGCCGAACAGCACATGCGTGTTGTTGCCAAAAGCCTGCGCCAGCCGTGCCCATAAATCGGCGAAGGCCGCGTCAGGCACGTCGGGCGAGCCCACTTCCTGCCCCCGGTAACGCCCGTAATTATGGATGTCGAGCACGGTCGAGGCATTATGGGCCTGCGCGTAGGCAATGAACTGGCTGACGCGCTGGAGTTCCTTTTCATCAAGCGGGCCGCTTAGCGTTGGTTGCAGCCGCTCCCACAGTACCGACAGGCGGAAGGTGTTCATGCCGGCCTGCGTAAAATAGTCCACCTCCGCAGGCTTGGGGTAAAGATAGTCATACCCATAGCGCCCCGGCAGCTTGTTGGAGGAATAGGCCGCCCCTGCAAGGTTCACGCCCCGATAGGTCTGCGCCGCTGCCGGTGTGGAGGAGGCCATTGCCAGCCCGGCCCCCGCAATGCAGCCCATTGCCCATGCAGGCCAGCGGAAGGAAGAGGGGGAAACTGTCATGTCACATGCTCCGCTGAAGGGGAGAAGCGGTTGAAGCGAAAGGATTTCAGGCGCGCGGGCACCTGGCGCACGGTCTCCGCCATCGGGGCCACGCTATTGGTCGTGCCATACAGGAACCACAGCAGCGCTGCCGTCTTGATGGTGAAAACCGAGGCCCCGATGCACAGCGAGGTCGAGAAGTAGAGCGAGATCATCGCCTTCATCGACACCGCGGCTTCGGTGCGGGCAGGATGCATGGTGAACAGCGCCAGCAGGAACAGGGTCAGCGGCAGGCCAAGATTGTTGATGATGTAGGCATAGCCCGTATCCGCCGTATAGACCTGCGAGGGGGCGAGCGCTAACCATTGCGGCAGGTTCCAGTAGTCAAGCAGCCGGCCCGAAAACAGCAGGCGACCCGAGAAATTGTCGCCAATGATGGAGGGCAGGATGCCCGGCATCTCGTGGTTGGCGCCCTGGATCATCAGGCCGAGCATCACCGCCACCGGCATGGCGAACACCACGAAGCGCGAGCGGTACAGCGGGGTCAGCCGCAGCAGCACCATCGCCACCGTGCAGCCCGAGGCGAAGCGGGAATCAGCCAGCACGAAACAAAGGGCCGAAAGGAAGAACAGGCACGCATGGCGCAGCCGCGAGCCGAGATGGGTGCTCAGGCACCATGCAAACCCGATGGCCGAGAAATTGCCCAGCGAATCCGGCTCAAGGAAAATGGAGGATACGCGGTGTGAGCCGAATATGGACTGGAAGAACGTGCGCGAGGCCGCAGCCCCGCGATTGCCGCTGATGAAAAGGTTGGTGTTGCTGTAATTGACCGTGGTGCTGGCGATGACGCCCTTGTTCACGTAATAGGTCCAGACATCGAACACCATGCCGAACAGGTTGGTGAACATCAGCTCGAAAAACCCGATGAACAGGATGATCGCCATCATCACCCACATCGTCCGCTCGCCCGCGCGCAGGGTGGAGCGCGTGCCAAGCTGGTAGAATACATAGGCAATGGCTAGATCGTGCAGGATCTTCATGTCCAGGGCAGGATTGATGAGCTTTGCCCCCACCTCGAAACACACCATCACCCCGGTAATGCGCACCACGGCGGGCGAGATTGTGTTGCGGACCTCAAGGAAGGCGAGAAAAATGATGAACAGCTCGCACAGCACGATTTCCGAATTATGAACGGTGACGACATGCCGGGTGTTGATGAAGCACAGCACCAGGTTGAACACGGCGCCCGCCACCACCAGCCACGATATGCCATCGGCCCGCGACAGCGCGGGCGCACGCGCGCTGACCTCGGGGGCTGCCCGGAATGCAGGCGCGCTGGCTGGCAGGAAAGAGAATGTATCAGATCCGTGAGGCATGGGTATCCGCATCCTGCGTGGTGGGGAGGGGGCGGGCTGGCGCTACATCGAGGATGCTCCGACCCAGCCTGCGCCCGATATTGTGCAGCGGCAGTTCAAGCACGCGGTAGGTGAACCCCGCCAGCGCCGTGGTCAGCACCGCCGTCACGACACCAAGCGTGAACTGCGTCATCGACGGGTGGGCCAGCAGCGTGGCCGTGCCCATGCGGTGGCCTGCGATCGTGAACACGATCAGCATGACCGGCAGGTGCATGAGGTAGATGCCATAGGACAGTTCCCCCACCACAATGACCGGCCTGCTGAGCAGGATGCGGTACTGCCGCCCCGATGCATACAGGTCGCGGATCACGACAAAGGCGGCCAGGGTGTCGATCATGTCGGCAATGCGCTCGGGCAGGTGCAGGCCCGCCAGCGCGTAGCGGTCATACAGCAGCACGATGAGTGCCACCAGCGCATACAGTCCATGATATTTGCCCAGCGTGCCCGGCAAGAGCGGGATCAGCGCGCCAAGGCCAAAGGACAGGGCAAACACCGTGCCCACCTCATGCGGTACCGGCAGCAGGGCGATGACCGCAAGCGCCAGCAGCGTCACGACCCGCGCCGTGCGCCCGCGCATCAGCACAAACAGCAGCGGAAACACGACCGAGTACATGAGTTCGACCCGCAGCGACCACATCGGGCCATTATAGCGGGTGAACACGCCCGCGAGCGAGGCGATGGTGTTGCGGATGGAGACCGGCGTGTGCAGGTTGCGTGACAGCCAGCCCACGAACACCCCGTCAGGCACCAGTCCGCGCGCCACCACCATGCTGAGCACGGCAAGTCCGATGGAAAACCACAGCAGCGGATAGATGCGGAAAATACGCTTTATGTAGAAGCTGCCCACGATGCGCGCCGTCATATGCGCGTATTTGCGCAGCGAAAGCGAAAGCACGCACCCGCTGAGCACGAAGAACAGCACCACCGCCGCTTCCGCATTGAAGGCGTAGGTGATGAGATCATGCACCCCCGCCTGCACGGGCGTGCGCTGCGGGTTGTTGTAATGAAAAACCTGTATGGCATGGCCAAACAGCACCACAAGGCATGCAACGCCGCGCAGGGAGGTGAGCTGGTGCAGGTAATGTCGTTCCGTTCCCGAAGTTTCTGTCACAGACGACATTGTCGGTTCCCCCGGTGCATGCGCGGCATGGTGTGATCAAGGCAATACAGTGATTCTGCTATGGCGGGCAGAGCGTATCAGACTATAAATGAAGAAAACACAATAAATATCCCTACACAATTCTTTGTCTGAACGCCTTTTTCAGAGCACGATCATGTCATGATCCTGCCGCAATGTGCGGGTGGATTTGGCGCCTGCGTGAAAAGGGCTGCTGGTGCTCTCGCATATGTTCATGCAGCCACAATGAACCGGCGGGTGCGCCTGTCGTTGCGCGTGCAGGAGCATGAAGAATGGTTGCAAGGCAGGAGTACACCCTTCCATGACACGGTCGCTGTTCATTTCCGTTCATGATTTTCGTAGTCTGCGCAAGGCAAGTATTCATTTCATTGCAGCGGAAATGGCGCATCGCGGGCCAACGGCCTTCCTGTCCATCGGGTTGAGCGACCTGTCGCTGCGGCGCGGCGATACGCGCGCCAACCTTGCCGCGCGCGCCAATAAGGTGGAAACGGTCGATGGCGTGGAATGCTACCTGTGGCGCATGAAATGGCACCCTTTCAACATGCGCAGAAAGGCGCTTGCACCCCTTGAGCGCGGTCTGTTCTGGCTTTACCGGCAGATGCTGCCCGCCATTGCGCGCAGATGGATCCGCCGCGCCGATACGGTTTTTATTGAATCGGGCATGGCGCCAATATTTATCCGCGATGTCAGGAAACTTAATCCCACAGCGCGCATTATCTACCTGATGTCCGATGACCTTGAGGTCGTGGGCTGTGCGGATACCATCAAGAATGATTTCGTGCGTAATTTCGATATGATCGACACCGTGCGCATGCCCTCGCGCTATCTGCTCGAGCGGCTGCCCCACGCGCGTTCGGCGGTGTTCGCGCCGCATGGCATTGATCGCAGCATTGCCGATAAAACCTATCCCAATCCCTACACGCCCGGCCGCATAAGCTGTGTTTCGATCGGCTCGATGCTGTTCGACAAAACATTTTTCCAGATTGCGGCGAGGCTGCGGCCCGATATCGATTTTCATATCATCGGGGCAGGGCGCGCAACCGAAGGGCTGGATGCGCCCAACATCATCATCCACCCCGAGATGGCGTTTGAACGCACGCTGTCCTATCTCCAGCACGCAAGTTTTGGCATAGCGCCCTACCGTGACGCCAACACGCCGCGCTACCTGCTCGATACATCGCTCAAGCTGCGGCAGTTTGCGCTGTTTGGCATTCCTGCCGTATGCCCCGATTTTGCGCTCAATGACACGCCCGGCCGGTATGGCTACCGACCGGGCGATGAACATTCGATCGGCCAGGCCATTGCCGATGCCCTGCGCTCATCTGATGTGATCGAACTCGAGGCCCATGGCTGGCCCGAGATCGTGCAGCGCATCCTTACACCCGAAGCATATCCCGACACACATGTCTGAGCGCAGGCCAAGCCCCGCACAAGCACAGGAAAGAGCGAGAACATGAGTGAGGCAGGTGATCCCGGTCCCCGTATTTCCATTGTCATGGCCACCTATAATGGCGCGACCCATATCCGCGAGCAGCTCGACAGCCTGGCAGCGCAGACCTGCCTGCCTGCCGAGCTGATCGTGACCGATGATGGCTCGACCGATGCAACGCTCGACATCGTGGCCGATTTTGCCCGTAACGCGCCTTTTCCCGTGCAGGTGCACCGCAATGCCACGCGGCTGGGCTATAAGGGCAACTTCATGCATGCCGTTACCCTGAGCACGGGCGATCTGATCTCGTTCTGCGATCAGGATGATTACTGGAAGCCTGACAACCTCGCGCGCGTGCGCGAGGTCTTTCTCAACGACCCCGATGTGATGATGGTCTATCACAACGCGCGGCTCGTTGATGAAAACCGCAGGTCCATCTCCACCTTCTATGCCACGCCCCCCATGCCGCCCGTTGCCCGGCCGCTGACCCTGCAACCGTGGAGCTTTTCCTACGGGTACATGCAGACCTTCCGCGCCGACCTCAAGCCTGCGGGTGCCCTGTGGTCGCGCATGCGAGACCACTACAACCCCGGCAAGGAAATGGGTCATGACCTGTTCTACTTCCTTGTAGCCTCAGGCGTCGGCTCGATTGCCTATATTGATGAGGAACTGACCGAATACCGCCTGCATGGCGGCAATACGGTGGGCTCGGGCAAGCGCACGCAGCCCACTTTTCTTGACCGCTGGCGCTACCGGCTGGAAGACCGGGCCGATACCTACCGCTACCTTGCGCGTATGACAGTGCAGGACAGCAACCTGTTTGCCGACCTGGCCCTGACCCCCTCATGGCCCGAGGCCCTGCGCACCCGCGCACGCACTGCAGCGCGGGCGTGGGGGGCGCTTGAGTCGCTATACGCCACGCGTGCCGAGGTATGTTCCGCAAGCCTGCCGCGCCGTATTGCCGCCTTTGTGCGGCTGGTGCGCGCGGGGGGCTATAGCGAGCGCTCGTTCTGGACATTTGGCCCGCGCGCCATGCAGAAGGATGCGGTGCTTGGCGTGCTGCTTGCCCCGCTGGTGCGGCGTTTTGGCCATGAATCCTCCCGCACCGACCGCGCCTGCCATCGCGGCCAGGCCTGTCCTGCCCCCGGCGAGGCCGTGGCGGCATGACCGGCATGCCTGAGGCGGGCGCGGGATCGGTCATGGCGGATGCAACCGCGCCTACGGTTGCAATCTACCGCACCCAGATCCTGCCCCTGTCCGAGACATTCGTGCGGGATCAGGCGCGTGGCCTGCGGCGCTGGCGGCCCGTGCTGCTGGGCGAGCGCACCATAGGCCAACTGCCGCTTGATGGCATGGACGTGCGCGCGCTGCATGACGGGCCGCCTACATTCCTGCAGCGCCTGACCGGCATGGCGGCACGCATGTTCGAGCGCCCGGTGCCGGGCATGCTCACTTTAGCGCAGGGCTTCGCGCCCCGGCTGGTGCACGCCCATTTCGGCTTTGACGGGGTGGAGGCCTGGCCTCTGGCCCATGCGCTGGGCGTGCCATTGCTGGTCACCCTGCATGGCTCCGACATCACGACGCGCATGGAATGGTTTGCCGCAGGTGGCGGCGGGCGGCGCTGGCGGGCCTATCCGCGCAGGCTCAGGCACCTGGCCAGTATTCCGCAGGTCAATTATGTCGCGGTGTCGCATAGCATCCGCGAGGCGGCAATCCGTGCGGGCCTGCCCGAACAGCGCATTCATGTCTGCCCCATAGGCATCGACCTGACCCGCTTTCACCCCGCCGGGCCACCCGTGGCCGAGCGCGCGCCGGTCATCCTGTTCGCTGGCCGACTGGTGGAGAAAAAGGGCTGCCGCCATCTTATCGAGGCCTTTCGCAGCGTGCGCGCGCAGGTGCCCGATGCCCGCCTGCTCATTGCAGGCGACGGGCCGGAGCGCAACATGCTGGCAGGCCTCGCGGCTGATATCGGGGGCGTTACGTTCAATGGCCGCTATTCTGCAGCCGAGATGCAGCCGCTGCTGGCGCAGGCGCGGGTGTTCTGCCTGCCCAGCGTCACGGCGGCCAATGGCGATGCCGAGGGCATGGGCCTTGTCCTGCTCGAGGCCCAGGCCTGTGGCGTGCCGGTGGTCACATCCGCCCGTGGTGGCGCCACCGAGGGCATCGAGCATGGCAAGACCGGCTTCGCCTTTGCCGAAGGCGACGTGGCGGCCCTGAGCGCCTACCTGATCCGGCTGCTGCGTGATGATGCGCTGGCAGCCCGCATGTCCGCCGCAGGCCCCGCTTTTGTGGCTAAGCACCATGACCTGTCCTACTGGGCGGGCATGCTGGAGAAGATTTACGATAGCATGACAGGACGCATCTCATGACCGCTCCCATGTCCGTCACCCTGATCATCACGGCGTATAACGCGCAGGATTTCATCATGCGGGCCGTCAATTCAGCGCTGGAGCAGACGCAGCCGCCACTTGAAATCGTGGTGGTGGATGACTGCTCCACCGATAACACGGCCGACCTGCTGCGCCGGGTGGCGCGCGTGCATGACTCCATCCGTGTCGTGTCCACTGTTGCCAATGGCGGCCCGTCTGTCGCGCGTAATACCGGCCTGGCCGTGGCGAGGGGGGACTGGGTCGCTTTTCTTGATGGCGATGACGCCTTTGCCCCCGACCGGCTTGAAGTGCTCATGGCACGCGCGGCGCATGATGACTGCGACGCCGTGGCCGATGATCTGGGCTATTACGACGCCATGGCAGGGCAGGTGACAGGGCGGGCGATGGGGGCAGGGCAGGTGCCGCTCCAGCCCATCAGCCTGCATGACTACGTGCGCCATAACCGTTCAGGCGGCGGGGGGTTTGACTGGGGCCTGCTCAAGCCGATGTTCCGGCGGTCATTCCTTAACGCCCATGCGCTGCAATATGACCCGCTGGTGCGGCATGGGGAGGACTTCCTGCTGGTGGTCTCGTTCCTGCTTGCGGGGGGGCGGCTGTGCCTGATCGATCAGGCCACCTATCTTTACACCCAGCGCCAGGGCAGCGTGAGTGGCCGGGCATCCGGCATGTCACGCACCATCATTGCCTATCGCGACATGCGTGACATGGCGCTGGCGCTGGCGCGTGACCCGCGAATCAGCAATGACCCCGTGCTTGTCGACCTGCTGCGCCAGCGCGCGGAGGGGTTGCAGCGGCTTGATGATTCCCACTTCGTATCAACCGCCCTGCGCGCGGGTGCCGTGGGGGCGATCATGCGGCGCGCCATGGACCGGCCCGCCTTTCTGCCCGCCATGATCTGTCAGGTCGGGGCTGCGGTGCGGCGGCGCCTCTGCCATTCCTGAAACAGCAGGGCCGCTTCAGGCAAAGCCTGCCTGCGGCACCTGATGCTTTTTTGTCATGATTTCATCTGATCCGGGCCATGCAGCATCCTGCATGGCCCGGATTGCGTTTTACGGCATCAGGCGGTGTGCACCATGTCCGGCCGGCCGAGCGAGATGTAATCGAAGCCCGCTTCCTTCAGGCTCTCGGGATCCCAGATGTTGCGCAGGTCAGCAACCTTGCGGCCTGTCATGCGGGTCTTGAGCTTCTCGGGGGAGAGGGAGCGGAATTCATTCCACTCGGTCAGCACCACGAGAATATCCGCCCCCGTGGCGGCATCAAGCGCGTCCTTGCAGTAGGTCACGCCCTGGGGCAGCACGGGGCGGGCCGTTTCCATGCCTGCGGGGTCGAACGCACGGATCTGCGCGCCCGCCTTGTCGAGCTGGTCAAGCACGACAATCGAGGCCGCCTCGCGCATGTCATCGGTCTCGGGCTTGAAGGTCAGGCCGAGCACGCCAATCGTCAGGCCCTTCACATCGCCGCCCGCCAGCGCGATCACGCGCTCGCCCATGGCCTTCATGCGCAGTTCATTGACGGCAACCGTGGTTTCGATCAGCCGCACGGGCGAGCCCGCGTTGCGCCCGATGGCGGTCAGCGCGCGCGTATCCTTGGGGAAGCACGACCCACCAAAGCCGGGGCTGGGGTGGAGGAACTTCTTGCCGATGCGCCCGTCAAGCCCGATGGAGCGGGCGACATCATTCACATCTGCGCCCACCTTCTCGCACAGGTCAGAAATCTCGTTGATGAAGGTGATCTTCATGGCCAGGAAGGAGTTGGCGGCGTATTTGATCAGTTCCGCCGTTTCCAGGCCGGTAAAGACAATGGGGCGCTCAAGCAGGTAGAGCGGGCGGTAAAGCTTGCGCAGGATGTTCTGCGCGCGCTCCGTGCCGCCCGGCTTTGACTGGTCTGTGCCGATAATGACCCGGTCGGGCTTCATGAAATCGACAATGGCGTTGCCCTCGCGCAGGAACTCGGGATTCGATGCGACATCGAAATCGAGGTCCGGCCGCGTCGCGTGCACGATCTTGGCAATCTCGCGCCCGGTGCCCACCGGCACGGTGGATTTGGTCACGATCAGCGTATAACCCTCGGCCACGCGCGCGACCTGCTCGACCGCGGCATAGACGTAACTCGTATCGGCCTGCCCGTCGCCCCGGCGCGAGGGCGTGCCCACGGCCACGAACACGGCATCAGCCCCCTTTACGGCAGCGGCCATGTCATCGCCAAACGTCAGGCGCCCCGCCTCCACATTTTCCGCCACCAGGCGGTCGAGGCCGGGTTCATAAATCGGGATCCGCCCTTCACGCAAGGCGGCCAGACGGTCGGGGTTGGTTTCAACAATGGCAACATCCGTGCCGAATTCCGCAAAACATGTGCCGGAGACCAACCCCACGTAGCCTCCACCGATCATAGCAATTCGCACCTGGACCTCCCTGGTCTGTCTGTGAACCTGCTTTCACTTGCAGGCCCGCGTGTAGCGTTTTTCAAATCAGCTTGAAACAATGAAAAAGTAATAAGGCATGTCGGTTCCGTCGTGCCGAATATTTCATGCCAGTGACACACAAAGGCATGAACACGACAAAAATATGTTTGCCCACCACATTCTTGACAAAAAAATTCTGGCTTAGTGCGTTCACCACATGAATGTCCGCAACCTTGCCGCTGCCACCCGCCACCGGGGGCAGCGTGCCGGCGTGACATGAAACCCGCAGGACGGAGACACGATCCATGACGTTTATGACAGCGACGGATGTAACCGTACCCAACCCTGAAACCGCCTTGCCGCCCATTACGCCCATCGTGCTCTCGGGTGGCACGGGCACGCGGCTGTGGCCGGTCTCGCGCGCCAGCCACCCCAAGCAGTTCTGGGCGCTGGCCTCAAAGCAGACCATGATCGGTGAAACCCTGCAACGCGCCATGGGCGAGGCCTTTGCGCCGCCCATCGTGGTGTGCAACCAGGCGCATCGCTTTCTCGTGGCCGAACAGCTGCGCGAGAATGGCTGCGAGAACGGTCGCATCATCCTTGAGCCTGCCGTGCGCAACACGGCCGCCGCCATTGCCGCAGCCGCCCTCGTGGCCGCGCAGGACAACCCCGAAACCCTGCTGTGGATCATGGCCGCCGATGCCGCCTTCCGCTACCCCGAGCGCCTGCCCGCCGTGCTGGAAAAAGCCGCGAAAGTGGCGCGTGAAGGTTATATCGTCACCTTCGGCATGAAGCCCGACGTGGCCGAGACAGGCTATGGCTATATCCGCACGGGCGCGCCGCTGCACCCCGACCAGCCTGATGAGGGGGTGTACCGCGTCACGCAGTTTATTGAAAAGCCGGACCACCTGCGCGCGACCGAGATGCTGCGCGAAGGGGGGTATCTGTGGAATTCGGGCATGTTCATGGCGCCAGCCTCCGTCATGCTGGACGAACTGGCCCGGCATGAGCCCGAGGTGCTTGAAAATGTGCGCACCGCCCTGGCCCGCAGCCAGCATGACCTGACCTTCCGCAGGCTTGAGGCGGAATCCTTCCTGCGCTGCCCGAACGTGAGCATCGATTATGCCGTGATGGAACGCACTGATCGCGCAATGGTCATTCCCGCTGATCTGGGCTGGTCGGATGTAGGCAACTGGAATGCACTGTGGGAACTGGGCGACAAGGATGCAGGCGGCAACGTGGTCGTGGGCGACGTGGTGCTCGAGCAGTCCCATAACTGTTACGTGCGCAGCGAGGGCATGCTGACGGCGGTGGCGGGACTGACCGATATCGTGCTGGTTGTCACGACGGATGCGGTGCTCGCCATCCATCGTGATTACGCGCAGGATGTCTCGGCCCTTGTGGCGCAACTGAAAAAGGCCAGCCGGACGGAAGCCGAAATTCATAATCGCTGTTACCGGCCCTGGGGTTTTTACGAGGGGCTGATCCAGGGCGAGCGGTTTCAGGTCAAGCGCATCGTGGTCTATCCGGGGCAGAAACTCTCGTTGCAGAAGCATTTCCACCGCGCCGAGCACTGGGTTGTGGTCAGCGGCACGGCATTGGTCACGCGCGATGATGAAAATCTGCTGATACAGGAAAACGAAAGTGTCTATCTGCCGTTAGGCTGTATGCATCGCCTGGAAAATCCTGGCCGCATTCCACTCACTCTCATTGAGGTGCAGTCCGGGCCATATCTTGGGGAAGACGACATCGTCCGCTTCGAGGATACATACGGACGGCAGTAACATGCAGGCATGGGGGCATTCGGGGGCATCTGCCCGTGAATGCCCCATGAAAGAGGAATGGGGCCGGGGTGCGTGGTGTTTGTTTCGTTATAATAACGGTTTCATTAATTCGTTAATTTTTTAATAAATAAGATGTGACGCGTAAATCATGTTTCCGTACTGCGGCAATGACATATTTTGGCCCTAAAATACCCAGAATAATGCCGCTACGGGAAACGATGCCCCGAAAGTCATAAAAACAATAAAAAGGCGAAGAGTGTTTGGTGCCCGTGTTGCGTAATGCGGGGGAATGGCAAGGGAAGCTGTATCCGGTGGCAGGCCACGGCCCGCGTTGACAGGAGATGTTTCAAGATGAGCGAGGCACTCAGGCATTTGGAAAATGGTGAATCCGACCTGTCGCTATCAGCGGGGGTCGATGACATCTCTTCGCGGTGGCGCCTGATGCACCGGGCAGGTGAAAGCAGCTTTTCCTACCGTCATCCCGTCGTGTCGCAGGTGGTGGTGCTGTCAGATGCGATGTGCGTGTGCTTTGCCGTCGTGGCCTGCATCGCCTGGCAGCGCATTTACGATACGCCCGAACTCTCTGGCGCGCTTCTGCTGGCCAATGTCATGGCGGGGGGTGCGTTCTTCCTGTTTCCCAAAAATGTACCACTGCTCGACATTCCCGATATCACCCGGTTCTCTTTCCAGTTCCGTTATCTCGTGCCCCCCGTTGTGTTTGGCCTGATCGTGTTCTGCGCCATTCTGGTCATGCTGTCCTGGCCGGTGGGCGTTGCGGTGCGGATGGGGGCGGAGTGGCTGGTCTTTGTTGCGGTGGCGCTGGCGGCTGAACGGATCATCGGTACTTATGTGCTGCATACGGAGGCGATGGCCCATCGCCTGACGCGCAAGGTGGCGATTATCGGTTCAGGCGCGGAAGCGACCCAGATGGCCGCGCGCATCAATACCCGCATGCAGAACATGTTCCGCCTTGTTGGCGTATTTGATGATCAGGGCAGCAATGTTGACGGCACGATTGATGAGCTCGTGCAGCGCGGGCGCGAGGATGGCATTGACGCCGTCATCATGAGTTTCCCCCCCGCTGAAGGTGGCCAGCAGCATGTGATGGATGTGCTGTGGCGGCTGCGCGGCGTGCTGGCCGATGTTTATGTCGTGCCGACCCTGATGACGGAGGACTGCCACTTCTGGCCCGTCGAGCGCTTCGGGCCATTTTCGCTCACGGTGCTGCAGCGCCGCCCCCTGAGCGAGTGGGACATGCTGGAAAAGCGCGCGTTCGACCTGAGTGCCAGCGTGCTGATCCTGATTGCGATCGCCCCCGTCCTCGCCCTCGTGGCGCTGGCCATCAAGCTGGATTCCCGCGGGCCGGTGCTGTTCTGCCAGCCACGCCAGGGCTTCAACAACTGCTATTTCAACGTGTTCAAGTTCCGCTCCATGTATACCGACATGGCCGATAGTGGCGCTGTGCGCCAGACCTCGCGCACCGACCCGCGCGTGACGCGCGTGGGCCGGGTGATCCGGCGGCTGAGCATTGATGAACTGCCCCAGCTTTTTAATGTGCTGCGTGGCGACATGTCGCTGGTCGGCCCCCGCCCGCATGCGCCCCAGACCCGCGCAGGCGGGCAGTTGCTGCACGAGGCGATGGAAGAATACGTGGCCCGCCACCGCGTGCAGCCCGGCATTACCGGCTGGGCGCAGATCAACGGCTCACGCGGGGAACTCGTCACGCGCGAGGACCTGCGCCGCCGCGTGGTGCTGGACCTGGAATACATACGCGCTTGGTCGATCTGGCTGGATATGAAAATCATCTTCCTGACCATCAAGCGCGAAATTTTCTCACGGAATGCGTTCTGAATTCCTGAACTGCAATAATGATGAACGGTGTATTCAAAATGAACGCGAATACGGAAATAAAACTGGATGATGCGATTGTCGATGTCATGGGCCTGCCCCTGCATGACATCACGCGCGGTGAAATTGTCACGCGCGTGATCGACGCCGTAAAGGGCGGGCGGAAAATGGCCATCGTCAACGCCAATGCCCATATGGCGGTCGAATCACAAAAACACCCGTGGCTGCGCGGGCTGTTTCGTCGGGCGGATATCGCGTTCTGTGATGGCGCGGGCGTGCAGCTTGCCGCCCGCGTGCTGACCGGTCGCTCGCTGCCGCGCACCACGCCGCCGGAATGGATCGGCCCGGTGCTCGAGCGCCTGGGGCCCGAGGCTTCGGTGTTCTGGATCGGGGGGCAGCCCGGCGTGGTCGATGTTGCGGCGGAAACCTTCTCTGCACGCTATGGCGTGCGGACAGTGGGCACGCAACATGGTTTTTTTGATCTGACACCCGGCTCGCGTGAGTCCACGCAACTGCTTGAACGCCTGCTGGCGACAAAGCCCGACATCATCCTGCTGACCATGGGCATGCCCCGGCAGGAAATCTGGCTGCGTGACAATATCGACCATCTGCCCACCGGCGTGTTCATCACGGCGGGGGCGCTGGTCGACCATGCGGCGGGCCGGGTGCGCAGGCCGCCGCGATGGGTGGCCAATATGGGGCTGGAATGGCTGGTGCGCCTGATGCGCGAGCCGCGCAGGCTATGGCGGCGCTACGTGCTGGGGCTGCCGGTGTTCGGCTTCTATGTCCTTGTCTACCTGCAGCGCAGGCTTCGCCTGCGGGCAACCTCCCCCCTCTCACGGAAACTCGCCGGGTAAACAGCATGAATTATGTTTCCATACAGGGACGGAACCCTTCAATGTCATGGACCGCACAGGATGTCGGCCTCGTCATTCGCCAGACATGCCGCGCCTTCCTGCGGCACCGGATGCTGTTTGCCCTGACCGTGCTTGGCGTGGTGGGGGTAGGGGGCGCTGTCACGCTCTCGCTCAAGCCGCGCTACACGGCCACCGCCACGGTCGTGGTGGCAGGGCATGCGCAGCAGGACCCGCTCGCCCCCAACGGCCAGCAGCAGAACCAGGCGCCGCCGGATGATGAACTGGTCTCGACCGAGGCCGCGATGATCCATTCGCGCGACGTGGCCGCCGCCGTGCTGGCGCAACTGCCGCCCCCTGCCCAGCCTGCCCATGCCGGCCTGCGCGACCGGCTGTGCCACATGGGGCTGGGTTTTCTGTGCCATGTAGCAAAACCGGTGGACCCGCAGGTGCAGCGCATGCATGAGGAGGACGCCTTCCTCAACAGCCTGACCATAACACCCGAGCCACGCACCCAGATCCTTGACATCAGCGTGGTCGATGGCGACCCGGTGCGGGCCGCAGCCCTGGCCGATGCGGTGGTGACCAATTACCAGCGCATTGCCCTTGCCCGCCAGACGGCGGACATCAACCGCGTGGCGGCATGGCTCGACAGCCGCACCGCCGCCCTGCGCCAGCGTTGGCTCGATGCGGTGCAGAAGGCCAACGCCTTTGATAACGCCCATGGCCTGACCAACACGAATGAGGGCAGCACCTCAAGCCCGCTGATCGAACGCCAGATTGCCGATACGGCCTCCAACCTCAGCCAGGCGCAGGGCCGCCTTGCCGCAGCCCAGGCCCGTGCCGATGCCCTGAAGGACGCGGCAGCCCGTGGCGATGCGCGTGCGGCCGTCGCCCTGTCGCAGGAGCCGATCCTGGTGGCTACCGCCAATTCGCTCATGCAGCTTGAAAGCACGCGCCAGGAGGAGGCCGCCACCTACGGCCCCCAGCACCCCCGCCTGCGCGCGCTTGACCAGCAGATCGCCACCACAAAGGCAAGCCTTGCCGCCGAGACGCAGGCTGCGTTGAACACTATCCGCGAGGACCAGATCTCCGCCCGCGCCGAGGTGGACCGCCTGAACGAAAACCTTGACCTGCTGCGCCAGAAGGCAGGTGGGCAGAGCGGCCCGCAGGCGGAATACCGCACGCTCGATCAGGAAGCGCAGAGCGCGCGCACGGTGTATGAAACCTTCCTCGAGCACGCGAAGGAGGTGGTCGACCGCGCCGCCCTGCTGCAGCCGCCCATCGCCATGGTGTCACATGCCTCGGCGCCTGACGTGCCCAGCTTCCCCAATCGCAAGAAGCTTGGTATCGGGCTGATTGCGGTCGCCCTAGCCGCAGGGGCAGGCGCCGTGCTGCTGCGCGATTACTTCACGGCGGGCTTTACCGAGATCGAGCGCCTGCGTGCTGCCATTCCGCTGCCGCTGCTGGCCGTGGTGCCCAAGGTGGGTGGCCGCAGCGAGCAGACCGTGCGCCGGCATGTGCTTGACCACCCCTATTCCCGCGCGACCGAGGCGGTGCGCAGCCTTGTCATGCAGCTTTCCATGCGGGTGCATGAAGGCGGGCAGCCGCTGTGCCTTGCCATTACCTCGGCCGGGCCGGAGGAAGGCAAGAGCACGCTGGCGCTGTGGATGGCCGCCGTGGCACGGCGTGGCGGGCAGAAAGTGCTGGTGATCGACGCCGACCACCGGCGCGGCATGCTCGATCATTATCTGACCGATGGCGCCACGGGCCGCCCTTCGCTGGGCATGAGCGATCTGGTCACGAGTGGCGTGCGGGTGGCGGACGTGATCCGCACCGACCCCGAGGCCGGGTTTGACTACATCCCGGCGGGCCGCACCATCGAGCACGCCTTCAGCCCCGTCGAGATCCGCCGCCTGCGCGCGATGCTGGTCGAGCTCAAGCATTCCTATGAACTCATCATCATCGACTGCCCGCCGCTGCTGGGGCTGAGCGATGCGCTAGTGCACGCGAACATGGCCGATCAGGTGATTTTCGTGTGCCGGTGGAAGAGCACGGCCCAGCGTGCCGTCATGGCCTGCCTGGAGCGGCTTGAAGCCTGTGGCGCGCACCTCGCCGGTGTGGTCGCCACCATGGTGGAAGATAACGCGATGGACGTGATGGGCTACAGTTACGGCAACAGGGATATCAGGATCCTGAGCCGTTTTGATGAACAGTAAGAAACGGGGGGATGAAACATTGAAAGTCCTGCATATCTGCCGCCAGTTCAGCCCTTCGGTCGGGGGGCTGGAAGACTCCCTGCTCAACCTTGCCCGCAGCCAGCGCCAGAGGCTGGGCATCGACGCCGAGGTGCTGACGCTTGACACCGTGTTCGGTCGCCCCGGCAAGCTGCCGCACAGGGATGTGGTCGATGGCATACCCGTCACCCGGCTGGCGTGGCGGGGTTCGACCAAATACCCGCTGGCCCCGCAGGTGCTGCGGCATATTGGCGGATTTGACCTGCTGCACGTGCACGCGATCGACTTCTTCTTTGATTTTCTGGCCTGGACATGGCCGCTGCACCGCAAGACCATGATCGCCTCGACCCATGGCGGCTTCTTCCACACCGGCGCGCTCAGGCGCATCAAGGAGGTCTGGTTCCGCACCATCACTCCCATCTCGGTGCGGGCGTATAAAAAGATCGTGGCGTGCAGCTACAGCGATGCCGACCTGTTCCGCAATGTGGCGGCGGGCCGCCTGCTCACCATCGAGAACGGCATCAACCAGACCCGCTTCCGCGATGCGGCGTCGCGCACGCCCAACCGCACCATCCTCGCCTTTGGCCGCTTTGCGGTGCACAAGCGCCTCAAGCTCCTGTTCCAGCTTGTGGCCCTGCTGCGGGCCTATAACCCCGGCTGGAAGGTGATCGTGGCGGGGCAGGATTCCAACCTCACGGCGGATGACCTGCGCCAGCAGGCCCGTGCCTGCGGCATAGAGGACAGCCTGCGCATCGTGCCCGGCCCGTCCGATGCCGAACTGCGCAACCTGATGGGGGAGGCCAGTTTCTTTGGCTGCCTGTCCGCACATGAAGGCTTTGGCCTTGCGGCGGTGGAGGCGATGTCGGCGGGGCTTGTGCCCATCCTGAGCAACATCACCCCCTTTGCGCGGCTCATGCAGCAGGGTGCTGCAGGGGTCATGGTGGACCCTGACAATCTCGCCCCCGGCGCGCGCGAGGCCGAGGACATGGCCGCCGGCCTGCCCGAGACGGCAGATGCCCTGCGGGCGCGCAACATGGATGTGGCCAGCCGTTATGACTGGCACAGCGTGGCGCATGAATATGCGCGGCTGTACCAGCAGGTGCTCGGCCGGGCGCGGCCTGAAGCCAACATGGCCGCGGCAGGGGCGGAGTGATGGCCAGGAACAAGTTTTCCACCAATTTCCTGTTCAATGTCTTTGGCTCAATCTTTCCCATCATCGTGTCGCTGGGCACGGTGCCGTTCTACCTGCACCTGATCGGCACGGACCGGTACGGCATTGTCGCCATTTCATGGATTTTGCTGGGGTATCTGGGGTTTCTTGATTTCGGGCTGTCGCGCGCCTCGGCCAATGCGCTGGCGCAGCTTGGGCATGCCACCTCACGCGAGCGCTCGCCCGTGCTCATGACCGCGTTTTACAGCAATCTTGGCCTTGGCGCGCTGGGCGGGCTGATCCTGTACCCCATTGGCGATATGGTGCTGCTGCATTTCGTGCGTATTCCGCCTGACCTGATGGCCGAGACGCGGCATGCCTATCCGTGGATGGCGGTGATGCTGCCGCTGGGCATGATCAATGGCGTGGCCACGGGGGCGATGGAATCGCGCGAGCGCTTCCTGCTCTCCAACATGCTCAATTCCTCCACCACCATGGCGGGGCAGATCATCCCGCTGATCTGCATCCATATATGGGGACCACAGCTTACGGTTGTGCTGCCTTCCATCGTGCTGTCGCGGCTGGGCATGATCATGCTGTCCTACTGCGTGGTGATGGCGCTGGAATGGCCCATCCGCCCGCTCGACTTTGACGTGACATGGCTCAAGCGCCTGCTGGGCTATGGCTCGTGGGTCAGCATATCAAGCCTGATCAACCCGCTGCTTGATACCTCAAACCAGCTTATCATTGGCGCCACGCTGGGTGTTACATCGGTGGGGCAGTACACCGTGCCGATGAACCTGGCCATGCGCTCGCAGGTTGTGGCAACCGCCCTGGCCCGCACGCTGTTCCCGCGCCTGTCACGCGCCGAGCGCGGCGAGGCGGTTGACCTGACGCGGCGGGCCACGTCGTCGCTTACCTATGGCTTTGGCATGATCTGCGCGCCGGGCATCGTGTTTTCGGGCGCGTTCCTGCATATGTGGGTGGGCGGCAACTTTGCCGATGTTTCGCGCCCGGTGGCCGAGATCCTGATGTTTGGCGCCTGGACCAACGGCATTGCCTTCCTGCCATACGGGCTTTTGCAGGGGCAGGGGCGGCCGCATATCACGGCCAAGGTATCGATGGTCGAGATCCTGCCGTTCTTTTGCGTGCTGTGGCTGTTCATCAAATGGTGGGGGCTGCCCGGGGCTGCGGCGGCGTGGACCCTGCGGGTCACGATTAATTTAATTGCGCTTTATCTGTTGTCGGATTGCCTGTCACGGCAGACTTGGCGCCTTGTGCCAGGTATGATGATTATGACAGGGGCATTGATTGTGAGTCTGCTTGTTCCCATGAGCCTGCTGGTCTCGGCGGGGGCTGCTGCGGTGGTGGGGCTGGCAATGGCTTTTGCCGCCTACCGGCTGGACCCGGGGCTGCATGAGATGGTGCACCGGTTGGTCCCACGCGCGGGGGGAAAGCCCCGCGTTACGATTACAGGTTAGGTTAGGGCAGGGTATGAAGGTAGTGCGGTTGCGTGGTCGCGGCGGGGTGCGGCGTGGCCTGCGGTATGGGTCGGTGGGGAGCATGGTGGCGCTGGGAGTGGGGCTGCATGCGCAGGCGGCCCATGCCCAGCTGATCCAGCAGCTTTTTCCCTCTGATGTGCCGGGTTATTCCACCGACCTGACCGGCTCGGTCGTGACCCACCAGATGATGGGCCAGCAGAGTGACGGAATCGGCATGGGCAGTTGGCTGCTCAGGCCAAGTGCTTCAGAAAACGTGGGTTACAACACCAATACGCTGGGCATTCCCGGTTCGGGCAGCCCGGCGGTGCAGACATCGGCCAATGTCAGCGCGAGTTCACGCTGGCGGCGGCATGCGCTCGGCGCCTCGGTGGGGATGGATGATCACCGCTACCCCACCCAGTCCATCGCCAGCTACACTAACTGGCATGGCAGCATCGGCGGCTCGCTCAACCTGGGTCATGACACGCTCAGCGCGGCCTTCTCGCACTATCAGTATCACCTTTCGGCCACCAATCTGGGCGTGTATGGGGTGGTCTATCCCGTGCCTTACCAGGTCAATGACGGGCGGCTGAGCTATACCAAGGTGTTCGGGCGCTTCAGCCTGATCCCGGCGTTCGACTATCAGGATTTCTCGTTTGGCACCGCGCCGGGGCCGATTTCGATTGATTATGATTCAATCAGCCACAAGGTCGAGACCGGATCGCTGACCTCGCGCTACGAATTCTCACGCGGGGATGCGCTTGTCGCGGTGCTGCGCGGATCGGCCGCGCAGTTCGATCAGGCGGTTCAGGCCTCGACCAACAACTACGCCGATGGGGCGGGGTTTGTGGGGGTCGATTTCCGGCGCGGGCAGGTGTGGCAGTACCGCCTGCTTGTTGGTGGCGAGACGCGCAGCTTCAAAAATGGCTACAGTCCCTCGGTCAGCACGCCCACGTTCGAGGCCAATGTGGCGTGGATGCCGCGCCGTATCGATACCGTAACCCTGACCGCGGCCCGCCATATCAGCGACCCTGAAACCCCCTTCGCCCGCAATCAGGTCATCACCGACGTGCGGCTGCAATGGGATCATGAACTGCGGCATAACGTGTTCGTGCGCGCCTATGGCGAGTTCGGGGAAAGCAGTTCGCAGTCCGGCCAGCAGGCCCAGGGCTCGGCCGTGGCGAGCCTTGAGGGCAGCCGCCTGCAAAAACAGATTCATTTTGGCGGAACGGTGTTCTGGAACATCGATCGCCATGTGCGTGCCTCACTTACCTATAACTATGTCAATAACGCCACATCAGGCGGAAACGTGAATTACCTGGACATCCCGGGGCGTCTTTCGACGTTTACGAGCAATACGGTACTATTGGGTTTTTCCATCTCCGGCTAAGGGGCCACATGGCCCCACCCCCGGAAAGAAGAAAAACAGCATTGAATGATTTGGGAGTGGCCATGTTTGCAATGATACGGAAAACGTGTCGGCCTGGAATACTGCACGCAATCGGTGCCACGGCCCTGCTGGCGCTAGGCTCATGCGCATCGGGGCGGGAACAGTCCTTCGCCCCGGTGGATGGCCGGGCCTATCACCTCGGGCCGGGCGATCAGGTGCGGGTCATTACCTATAATGACCCGCAGTTGAGCAACACTTTTACAGTGAGTGACAACGGCAATATCGATTTTCCGCTGCTTGGGGTGGTGCCGGCGGCGGGTTCGGCACCGGGGGCGCTCGCGCAGCGCATTGCCGCCGATCTGGCCAAGAAGGGCATTCTGTACCAGCCCAGCGTTTCGGTCGAGATCGCGCAGTACAGGCCGATCTATATCCTTGGTGAGGTCAATCATCCCGGCCAGTATCCCTACCAGCCGGGCATGACCATGCTCACCGCCGTGGCGCTTGCGGGCGGCTTTACTTACCGCGCCGTGACGGGGCATGCGAACGACGTGCGGCATGAAGACCTCGACACCCCTGCGCATGAAGGCCGCATCTCACGCGAGACGGTGCTGCTGCCTGGTGATGTCGTGACAATTGAAGAACGCTTCTTCTAGGCGCGCGAAGGCTGTTTCCGGGGGGTGGTTCCGGCCGCCCGGAAGCATCGCGGCAGTATAAATCAGTTTTTGGTGAAGTCCGCGCCGCGCGGCTTCAGCGCATGTTGCCTGATTTGAAATAAAGGCGGCATCCGGTAGCTTTTATAGTTTTTTTGTTGATGAGTTGTTGTTCAGGCAATCTCTGAAGGGGGAATCACATGCCCAGGGCCCGTTCCATCCCCAGTTTGACAGGAGTGCGTGGTATCGCGGCGCTGTGGGTTTTCACCACCCATTTTTATGGCCTGGCTGCCGATATGCTGCATATGCCATGGCTGTTGCATTCGCTGTTCCTGTTCAATGGCTTCCGGGGCGTTGATCTGTTCTTTGTGCTGTCGGGATTCATTCTCATGCATGTGCATGAGGCGCAGTTCCGCGTGCCGACATGGCGGGTGATACGGGACTTTTTTATTGTCCGTTTCTTTCGCGTCTATCCGCTCAATACAGTCGTTCTGCTGGCCATCGTGCCGCTGGTGCTGTTTGCGCCGAGTTACGTGGCCATGCAGCGTGCCTATACCGACCCCGCCTTTGCCTACAGGGCGCATAACCTGTCGTGGCCTGGCTTCGTGCAGACGCTGCTGCTGGTGCAGAGCTGGACGGTGCTGAAGCTGGGGGAGTGGAATATCGTATCATGGACGCTGAGCGCGGAAGTGCTGGGTTACATCCTGTTCCCCATGCTGGCCATGTTGGCGATGCGCATTACATCGGTGCGCAGTGCTGTGGCCCTGTGCGCGGCAAGCCTGGCGGCACTGGTGGTGATCCTGTTTGCCGCCCACCACGCCAACAACAACCCCACGGGCACGTTTGGCGCCATACGCATGTTCTTCTGTTTTACGGCCGGGGTCGTGCTGTATCGCGTCTATCATCTCGCACCTGACAGCACGGAGCGTTATGCGGCGGCCATTACGCTGGGTGCCGTGGGGTTCATTGCCGCAACCCTGTTCTTTCCGGTCGTGCCGGTGTGTGACGTGTTCGGGTTTACGGCGCTGGTATTTGGCCTCGCCTACCAGCGCGGCGTGGTCAATGCGCTGCTGGCCTCGGCGCCAGTGGTGTGGCTGGGGCGCATATCATTTTCGTTTTACCTGACGCATTACCTGATTATCGGCATTCTGGCCTGGTGCATGGGGCCGTGGCTGCGGCAACTGGATCTTGCCGCGGGGCTTGTGGCGGTCGGGGCCATATTCGCCCTGTGCCTGCTGGTGGGGGTGGTCTGTTACCACCTGGTCGAGCGCCCGTCGCAGCGCCTCGGGCGGCGCATCATGCAGCGGATCGATGCGCGTGAAGCCATGCTGCCCGCGCGCCATGTGGCCTGAAGCGGCGCAGGGTCAGCCTTTTACCAGTCCGGGCATGGTTAAAGGGATTTTGTTCATATTTATGACATATAAGCCCCCTTAACTGTAGCGTTAAGTAGTGATGGGTCTGATATGATTGCCAATATTTCCGTCCGGCACGTCCATGCAAAATAATTGGCCTGCCGCACTGCCCCGGGCGTCTGGCCTGGCTGGCGCGGCAAGGGGGAGGGAGTAGGAAATGCGAATACTGATAACGGGTGGCTGCGGGTTCATCGGCTCGGCGGTCGTGCGGTATCTGGTCCGGCATACCACGCATGAGATTGTCAATGTGGATGCGCTGACCTATGCCGCAAGTATAAAAGCAACGGAAGATGCTGCCGACAGCGGGCGTTACAGGCTGGAGGTCGCCAATATTACCGACCAGCAGGCCATGGACCGGGTATTCGAGCAGTTCGCGCCTGATGCGGTCATGCATCTTGCCGCCGAAAGCCATGTGGACCGCTCCATCGATGGGCCGGGCACGTTTGTCAGCACCAACATCGTGGGCACCTATACGCTGCTCGAGGCCGCGCGGCGGTGGTGGGTGCAGCAGGATGAAGCGCGTCGCAAGGCTTTCCGCTTTCACCACATCTCGACCGATGAAGTCTTTGGCGCGCTCGAGATGGGGGATCCGCCATTCAATGAACACACGCCCTATGACCCGCGCAGCCCGTATTCCGCCTCCAAGGCGTCATCCGATCATCTGGTGCGGGCATGGTACCATACTTATGGCCTGCCCACGTTTGTTACCAACACCACGAACAATTACGGCCCGTGGCACTTCCCCGAAAAGCTGATCCCGCTGGTCACCATCAACGCCATCGAAGGGCGTGAACTGCCGGTTTATGGCAGCGGGCAGAACGTGCGCGACTGGCTGTTTGTCGAGGATCACGCCGAAGCGCTGGTCCGCGCGGTCGAACGCGGCCAGCCCGGCGAGACCTATGCCATCGGCGCCCGCCAGCCCCGCACCAACATGCAGGTGGTTGAAGCGATCTGCGGCATTCTGGATGAACTGCGCCCCGACCTTGCAGGCCCGCATGCGCGCCTGATCCGGCATGTGCATGACCGTCCGGGTCATGATTTCCGTTACGAAATTGACCCCACCCATGCCGAGCAGGCGCTGGAGTGGCGGGCAAAACATGATTTTGAGCACGGTATCCGCCGCACGGTGCAGTGGTACCTCGATAACCGCGCCTGGTGGGAGGGCATCCGCGCCGCCCGCTACGATGGCAAGCGCCTTGGGCAGACAGGTGACAAGATGGGAACAGCAGCATGAGCGAACACGGTAGCGCAAAGCCGACCAAGGGCATTCTTCTGGCAGGCGGATCGGGCACGCGCCTGCACCCCATGACACTGGCGGTGAGCAAGCAGCTGCTGCCGGTCTATGACAAGCCGATGATCTTCTATCCGCTTTCCACGCTCATGCTGGCGGGGATACGCGATATCATGATCATTTCCACCCCGGCCGACCTGCCACTGTTCCGCCGCCTGCTGGGTGATGGCGCGGATATGGGCGTTACCTTCACCTACCGTGAGCAGCCTTCGCCTGATGGCATTGCCCAGGCTTTTGTCATTGCCGATGACTGGCTTGATGATTCCCCCTGCGGGCTCATTCTGGGCGATAACCTGATCTTTGCCGACCATCTGGGCAAACAGATGCGTGCCGCCGCCACCCGGCCAAGCGGGGCCACAGTCTTTGCCTATCAGGTGCGCGACCCCGAGCGTTATGGCGTGGTGAGTTTTGCCCAGGATGGGCATGCAATTGATATTGTTGAAAAACCCACCGCCCCCCAATCAAACTGGGCCGTGACGGGGCTGTATTTCTATGATGGTCGCGTGCGTGAATATGCGCGCAGCCTCAAGCCTTCGCCGCGCGGTGAACTGGAAATTACCGATCTCAACCGCCTTTACCTGCAATCCGATGAACTGCATGTGCAGCGCCTTGGCCGTGGCTGCGCATGGCTTGATGCCGGCATGCCCGACAGCCTGATGCAGGCCGGACAGTTCGTGCAGACCATCCAGTCCCGGCAGGGGCTGCTGGTTGGCTCGCCCCATGAGGTGGCCTTCCGCATGGGGTTCATTGATGCAGCCGGACTTGAAGCCTATGCCAAGGGCATGATCAAGACCGAACTGGGCAAGGCGCTCATGGCCATCTCCCATGGCGAGGGGTAGGGCCTGAGCGGGGGCTGCATCTGTAAATAATAAAAGATTCCGGATGCCGCCCTTTTGAGAAAAAGGGCGGTGTTCTTTTAAATATGAAATCCGGCTGCTTCAGGCCGTTGTTCATATTTAAAAGAACCTGACGCGTGTCATTGAGGCGTAAGAGCGGATCCGGCAGGGTAGCGAAAACCTGGCGGACAAGACGGCTCGATTTCTGAGGCGCCTGCGCGCAGGTTCATGGAAAAGCAGGAGAGTATTCATGGGACGCGTATCGGGAAAAGTCGCCCTTGTCAGCGGGGCAGCACTTGGCATTGGCCGGGCCACGGCCCAGCTTCTGGCCCGCGAGGGGGCGAAAGTTGTCATAGCCGACCTCAAGGAAACCGAAGGCGAGGCCGTGGTGGCCGAAATTGAAGCCGCTGGCGGCGAGGCGATGTTCGTGACCCTCAACGTAACCGATGAGGCAAGCTGGCAGCAGGCCATGGCCGCCGTGCAGGCCCGTTTCGGGCGGCTGGATATTGCGGTCAACAATGCTGGCATCGCCTATACCGGCACGGTCGAACAGACCAGCCTTGAAGAGTGGCGGCGCGTGCAGTCGGTCAATCTGGATGGTGTGTTTTTAGGCACGCGCTACGCCATCGAGGCCATGAAGCCGCATGGCGGCGGGTCGATCATCAACCTGTCCTCCATCGAGGGACTGGTGGGTGACCCCACGCTCGCGGCCTATAATGCCAGCAAGGGCGGCGTGCGGCTGTTCACCAAATCGGCAGCGCTGCACTGCGCCAAGGCGGGCTACAAGATCCGCGTCAACTCCGTTCACCCCGGCTATATCTGGACCCCCATGGTGCAGGGCCTGACCGCCGCGACCCCGGACCAGCTTGCCGCCCGGCAGAAGCTGATCGACCTGCACCCGCTTGGTCATCTGGGCGAGCCGGATGACATTGCCTACGGCATCGTGTTCCTGGCATCGGACGAATCAAAGTTCATGACCGGCAGCGAACTGGTTATTGATGGCGGCTATACCGCGCAGTAAAACGCGCGTCCCGTAAAATAAAAGTTTTGGGTGCCGCCTTCTGTCAAAAAGGCGGCGTTCTTTTTGTCATGCGCTCAGGGGCACCGCCGGGGCACGTAAGAGACCACGCGGTCCAGCAGGATATCCATCTCGGGCCTCAGGGCGGGGTCGATGCATGTCGCCACATAAGCCCGCGCGCGCTGCTTTATGGTGTTGGCGGCACGCAGGTTGATGGCCAGCATGTCGCTCTCCTCAATCAGGTCAGCCACGGTCATGCGCCGCTGGAAGGCGGTCTGCGCCAGGGTAAAGGCCAGGCGGTCGGCCACGGTTTTCATTTCCGCGCGGCCAAAGGCCGACTGGCAGTTGGAAAGCTGTGCCTGTGCCTGCGCATAAAGCTGGATGAGCGGCAGCTTGCGGCTGCGGTGGAAGTGCTGCCGGTGCCAGGCGCGCGCCCACATATGCTCGCGCTGCGCGGTTTTGAATTCATGCATGTCCGTGCTGTCATCGCAGGCGAGCGCATGCACCGTGCGCGCCGCAAGCCAGGCCGAGGCAAAATCAGGGTAGGCCTGTCCGTTCCATAATGGCTCGGCATCGTGTGAACTGGTTGCAAACCGGAACGCGCGCTGGCCGTCCACGCCATACAGGATGGAAATCGTGGGGTCGGTCAGCGGATCATGGGCCAGTATGGCGATATGACCACCATCGCCCGCGTGCATGTAACGCTGCGCGGTAAAGGCGTCGAGCAGGCTTTCATCATCAACGCTGCGTTCGGCATGGTTCTTGACGTAGCTGAGGAACTGCGGGTTGTTCACCCCCGTGACCCCGCGCGGGCAGAAATCAAACCGCCACCACCGCGAGAGCTTGATCAGATGGAACGCCAGCGCATTGCGCAACCGGGTCAGCGCGGGCGTTGCCTCGCCGCCGTCGCATAAAGCCTGCACGTCCCTGAAGCGCTGGGCCAGCACATTGGCCTGCCGGGCAAAGGGGTAATGGGGATCAAGGTAATGCAGCAACTGGTCGGGGGTGGAATGTTCAAGGTGCCAATCGGCCGTGCAGCCTGTTGTCTCGCTCATGGCATGATCCCTGCGGGAAAGAAAAAGGGGCGGCATCGCCGGAACGGGTTGGCGATGCCGCATGAGTTTTCACGGCCCTGTGCTGGGAAATCGACGGTTGGGAAAACTGCCTGATAACGCCGTGAGTAAGCTGACAGTTAATGCAAACGAATATCAATTGCAATACAAAAACGGCAGGCATGAACCCTGTCACCCTCCGTGCGTTGGGGGCGCAGGGACGCTGACGCAGCACCTGCGCCCGTGTCCGGCCCGATGACAAACCACGGAGATCATGATGACAGACAAGGCAGCCGCAGTAGGCGCGGCCCACGTACGGACCTATCTCGGCACGCCAACCGACCTCACGCACGAGGCGGTGCGTGACATCGCGGCAGGGCTGAAAGCGGTCCTGGCCGATGTTTTTGCGCTTTATATCAAGACCAAGAACTTCCACTGGCATATGAGTGGCCGCCATTTCCGCGATTATCACCTGCTGCTTGATGAGCAGAGCAGCCAGATCTTCGCCATGACAGACCCGTTGGCCGAGCGTGCGCGCAAGATCGGGGGCAATACCCTGCATTCGGTGGGCGAGATCGCGCGGCTGACCAAAGTGGCCGATAACGATGCCGAGTATGTGACGCCCGAGGACATGCTGGCTGAACTGCGCGAGGATAACCTGGCCCTGACCGCGCGCCTGCGTGCCGTCCATGCCGTGTGCGACGAAGGCAATGACGTGGCGACAGCCAGCCTGCTCGAAAACTGGATCGACGAGACCGAGCGCCGCACATGGTTCCTGTTCGAATCAACCCGCCCGGCCTTTGGCGCGAATAGCTGACAATCCCGCGCCACGCATCTGGCGCGGCAGGCAGGCGGCGCCGGCGATCACGGCACAGTTTGCCTGCGGCTAAAGTAAACTCCGGCTTATTGGTATCTTGAAGGGGCAGGTATATCCGCTATCGTAATGTTTGAACGGTAAAGGATAACAGGCATATGGCGGCAAATCGCTGGTTTATCGATAGTGAAACAGGCGAACTGGCTGACGTGCTGCTCTGCCCCCCCGATCATTATGCGTGGATACCGAGCAATGACATCGCCATCAGCAGCATGGCGCGTGGCGCGCGCATCGACCGGGCCGCGCTGGGGGCGCAGTTCCGCGAACTCGTGGCTGCACTGGAGGGAGAGCAGGTCGCCTGTCATTACCTGACCCCGCATGAGGGCATGCCCTACGAGGTCTATACCCGCGACAGTTCACAGACCACGCCATTCGGCACCGTGGTCACCCGTCTTGCCCGCCCCGAGCGCCGGGCCGAGATCAGGCCGATCCATGAATTCTACGCCCCTGACGAGATATGGCGGACCTGCACCACAGGCCATATCGAAGGAGGCGACATCCATATCATCCGCCCTGGCCTGCTGGCGGTGGGCGTAAGCGGAGGCCGCACGGACGAGGCGGGTGCCGCCGAGTTCATCAACTGGTTCGAGGCGGCAGGCTGGACGTGCCGCATGATCCGCTTCCCCGAGCACTTCCTGCATCTTGACGTCATCTTCACCATGGTGGCCGAGAACCTTGCCATCGCGGCGGTGGATGTGATTGCCGATGAAGACCTGGACTGGTTCCGCGCCCAGGGCATCCGTCTGCTGCCGGTCAGTTACAAGGAGGCCATGCGCGACATGGGCTGCAACGTGCTGGCCCTCGGGCGCGAGCGCGTGGTCAGCCCGCGCCATTGCACACGCATCAACCAGATGCTGCGCGCCGAGGGGCTGCGCGTGCTTGACCCGGCCCTTGACCAGTTTTCGCAGGGCGGGGGTAGCATTCATTGCATGACCATGCCTCTGCGCCGTAAATCTCTCCTGCCAGCCTGAAGGGCTGCAGGACACGGAATGGGAGAAGAAATGCCAAGGCTTGTCATCAGTTCTGACGGACCTGCCGCCATGCCCGGGTGGCGCGCCGCCTTTCAGCATGTTGCACCCGATCTGCCCGTTGCCGCATGGCACGACCCGGCGCTGGAAATCACGGCTGATGATTATGCGCTGATATGGAACCCCACGGCAGATGACCTTGCCCGCATGGGGGGCATGCGGGCCATCATCTGCACGGGGGCCGGGGTCAATCATCTGCTCGATAATCCTGTCTTTCCGCGGCATGTGCCCCTCGTGCGCATGGGGGGTGAACAGACAGCGGCGCTGATGGCTGATTACGTGTTGTGGGCCACGCTCGGCCTGCTGCGCGGGGGGCGGACATGGGCCGTGCAGCAAAATGCGCATCAATGGCATAACCCGCGCACCAGCACGCCCACCAGCAGCCAGACCCGCGTGGGCATAATGGGCATGGGGCACCTGGGCGCGCATGTGGGCCGCAAGCTGCTTCAGGTCGGCTTTCAGGTTTCGGGGTGGCGGCGTTCGGCGCAGGTGGTGCCGGGCATCCGCACTTTTGCCGGGCCTTCAGGGCTGCCCGATTTTTTGCGTGATGTGGATATTGTGGTCAACCTGCTGCCTAGCACGCCGCAGACGCGCGGCATGATCGATTATGCCCTGCTGGCGCAACTGCCGCGCGGGGCCGGGCTGGTCAATGTCGGGCGTGGCGACCATGTGGTGCAGGCCGACCTGCTGCGCGCGCTTGATGAGGGCGTGCTCGGCGGCGCGGTGCTTGATGTGGTGGCGCCCGAACCCCTGCCACCCGATGATCCGTTATGGCGCCATGAGCGCGTGACCATTACCCCGCATGTGGCCTCTGAAGCCTCACGGGAGGCACAGGCGCGTTATGTGGTGGAGGTGATCGGGCAGTTGGAGCGCAACGAGCGGCCCGCCCTGCTGTGCGACACCAGGCGGGGATACTGAATTCGAAAACTGGCACAAGGTGCTTGAAAGATAATAAAAGTTTTGGGGTGCCGCCTTTTTTTCAAAAGGTGGCGTTCTTTTTATTGGGGGAAGGACGGGGGCTGCCGGGCCACGTATTTCCATAGTTGACCCTCAGGGCGATACGGGCTTTTTTAAATGAATACGGCAATGGATTCTGCCGGACCATGCTGGTCGAACCGCTGCCCGCAAGGGGGCTGATGATTCCTGCCCACTGCCTTTATGGCAACAAGGGGAGGAGTCCGTGTAGCGTATCGTACAGCCATGATCCACGAGCAGGCTGGCTGGCCTGCTGTTCCATCCTGAATGCCGGGTTTAGCGTAAATATCATGAATATCGTTGCACTTGCGCGGGCTGTGGCCCGCCAGTCGGGGGGGCTGCTCAGATGGGCCAGTCTGCTGCTGCCCATGGCGGCCTGCGTGGGCACGCTGTGCGCCCTGTTTTTGTGGCTGCTCGACCAGGCGGCGCACACACGCCTGCTGCACCCGTGGCTGCTTTACGCCCTGCCGGTGGCGGGTGTTGCCGTGGGGGGGCTCTATCACGTTTTTGGTCGCGCGGCGGAGGGGGGCAATAACCTAATCGTGGACCAGATTCACGCACCCGGCGGCGGCGTGCCCCTGCGCATGGCGCCGCTGGTGCTCATTGGCACGGTGGTCAGCCACCTGTTCGGGGCATCGGTCGGGCGCGAGGGCACGGCGGTGCAGATGGGCGGCAGCATTGCCAGCACGGTGGGGCGGGTGTGGCGGCTGACCAACCCGTACGAAATCCGGGTTCTGCTCATGTCCGGCATCGCGGCGGGGTTTTCCGCCGTGTTCGGCACGCCGGTGGCGGGGGCGGTGTTCGGCATGGAAGTGATCCGGGTGGGGCGCATTGATTATGATGCCCTGGTGCCCGTGGCCGTAAGCGCCATCGTGGCGGACTGGGCATGCCATGCCTGGGGCATCGAGCATGTGCCCTATCATCTGGCCTTTCAGGGCTACGCAGGGCCGGATGGACATTTTTTTCATGCCGACCTGCTGCTTCTGGGCAAGGTCATGGTGGCGGCGGTGGCCTTCGGGCTGGCCAGCCTCGTATTTGCGGAATCGGTGCACCGGCTGGCAGCCCGCCTGCGGCAGCTATGCCCGATTGCGTGGCTGCGGCCCGCATTGGGCGGGATTGCCACCATAGCGCTGGTGTGGCTGTGCGGCTCGCGTGATTATCTGGGGCTGGGCATTATCGCACCCGAGGCGGGCGGAGCGTCGATCAGCGACTTCTTCGGGGCTGGGCATTATCCGCTGGCATGGGCTTGGAAGCTGGTCTTTACGGTGGTCGTGCTGGCGGCGGGCTTCAAGGGCGGCGAGGTCACGCCACTGTTCTTCATCGGGGCGGGTCTGGGCAATGCGCTGGCCCCGTTGCTGCACGCCCCGGCGGATTTGCTGGCAGGGGTGGGGTTTGTCGCGGTATTTGCGGGGGCGGCCAATACGCCGCTGGCCTGTACGCTCATGGGGGTGGAACTGTTCGGCACGGCAGATATCGTCTATTTCGCCACGGGCTGTTTCGTGGCCTATATGTGCTCGGGTCATTCGGGTATCTACCTGTCCCAGCGCGTTGCCGTGCCCAAGCGGCATCACGCGGGCACCATGACTGGCATGGCGCTGCGGCAGGTCCGCATAGGGGGATCAAAAACATGAACACGATGCGTTGCCTGTGCGCCGGGCTGGGCCTGCTGGCCATGCTGCGGCCTGCCTGTGGTGCTGCTGTCATGGCAGGCCCCTCCGTGGCTGAAAAGCGGATCATCGACCGGCAGATCAGCCGCATTGCTGACCCCGCCACGCGCCACGCCGTGCAGGGGCAGGACATGGCGTGGCAGATGACCACCTTTTTGTGCCAGAATGCCGCACGTGGTGTGCTGGTGCGCATGGGCAGCCAGCCGCACCGCTTTTTTCTGCAGGATGCGGGGCCGGACAGTCAGGTCGTGGCAAGTGCTGCGCTGGTGTCGGGGCGGGGGCAGTTTCTGCGGGCGGCCAATGGCATTGAGTGGTTCGGTTTTGCATGGGCCTGCCACCTTGATCCTGCCACCGGGCACGTGGTGCATTTTGACGTAACGCCCACCGGGCCAGTGCGGGCCGGACCATGAAAGGCAGGATCGCGGGGCTGCTGGCCCTCACGCTATGGAGCCTGCCGCTACAGGCGCGGGCCACGACAGTGCCTGACTGCAAGGCACGGCAGATGGCATTAAGCCTTGATGACGGGCAGGGCGCATTCAATGGCATGATGCACAGCGGCGCATGGGTTATCGTGCGCAACACCGGCGCGCGCGCCTGCTCGGTTGCGCACATGAAGCCGCTCGCGTTTGAGGATGCCCGCCACCACCGCGTTGCCGTGACATGGCAGCAGGCCGTGCCTGCGCCGGCCATGGTGCTGCCTGCGGGCGGGCAGATGAAAACCGCCCTGCGCTGGGTTTCAGGTGATGTGTTTGATCCTGGTGCATGCAAGACACCGGCAACCCTTGTGCTGCCCTTGCGCCACGGGCGGGTGCGGCATGGTTTTGCCCGTACCCTGTGCGGCCCCGCCAACAGCCCCCCTGCGATCGAGCAGCAGCCATGGACCGAGGGACCGCCTGAAGCCGGATAAAAGTTTTTGGCGAAGCTTTTTTCAAAAAGCTTCGTAAAGAACGCCGCCTTTTTAAAAAAGGCAGCATCCCAAAACTTTTATTGTTTTATCTTCAGCGCGACAGGGCCTTGAAGTTGCGGGTCTGCTCGGTCAGCGCCACTTCAACCGGCAGCCGTTCCATGCTCGATGCGCCATAAAAGCCGTGGCAGTCCGGGCAGGCCGCGAGCACTTTCTGCGCATCGGCGGGCATGGCGATCGGGCCGCCATGGCACAGGGTGATGATGTCGGGGCGCACGCTGCGCGCGGCGTCGATGATCGCGTTGATCTGCGTAATGCAGTCATCCAGCGTCAGCGCCGTCTCCGCGCCAATCGCGCCGCCTGTCGTCAGCCCCATATGGGCCACCAGCACGTCAGCGCCCGCCCTGGCCATGTCCACCGCCTGTGCGGGGTC
The DNA here is from genome assembly GCF_040581405.1 of Komagataeibacter sucrofermentans DSM 15973. Classification (NCBI taxonomy): domain Bacteria; kingdom Pseudomonadati; phylum Pseudomonadota; class Alphaproteobacteria; order Acetobacterales; family Acetobacteraceae; genus Komagataeibacter; species Komagataeibacter sucrofermentans. The sequence continues at coordinate 1,984,662 of NZ_CP137157.1, read as the reverse complement.
GAACACGTAAGGCGTGGTCAGCAGGTCTTTTTTGTGGGCGCGGGCCACCACATCCACCTCAAGGCTGTAGCTCATGCCGGTTTCCTCAAGGTTCTTGCGGAAATTGCCGTCAATCAGCCCCACGGTGGGAAAGTTCTGGATGCCCGAAAACCCGACCCGCTTCACGTCATCAAGGAACACGTCAAAATCCACGAACGGGTCGGTGCCGTTCACCCCGGCCAGCACGGGGGTGTGGGGCACCACGGGCAGCACTTCGCGCGCCATGTCCATCACGATCTGGTTGGCGTTGCCATAGGCCAGCAGGCCCGCCAGCGAGCCACGGCCCGCCATGCGGTAACGCCCGGAATTGTAGATGACGATCAGGTCAATGCCGCCTGCCGCCTCGCATTTGGCGGACAGGCCGGTGCCCGCGCCACCGCCCACGATGGGCGTGCGCGCGGCAATCATGCTGCGAAAGCGGGCCAGGATTTCACTACGGGGAATACGGGGCATCAGTTCTGGTCTCCATAAAGATGCAAAAATTCATGCGCCAGCGCCGCAGCAAAGGCCGGGTCGTTGATCGCATGGGGAAGGCGGATCAGCCTGCGGCGCGGGGTCTGCTCCAGTGTTTCGGTCAGGGCCGCATAAAAGGCTTCATCAGCGGCAGGGTCATGAAACGGGCCACCGGGCTGGTCGAGCACGGAAAAACCGCCCTCGGGGTAGAGAAAGCGCACTTCGCCGGGGCAGCGGTTGAGCTGGTGGCCAATCATGTGGCCCATGGCCCGGCATTCCGCAGCGCTCGTGCGCATGAGGGTGATCTGGGGGTTGTGCTCGACAAACACGCGGTCTTTGTAATGGGCGGGCACACTGGCGCGGGCGCCAAAATTGATTATGTCCAGCCCGCCGCAACTGCCCACGTAAGGCAGCCCCGTGCGGATGACGGCGCCAAGCCGGTCGGCATCGCAGGGGAAAATGCCGCCTGCCACGTAATCGCAGAACTCGGTCAGTGTGGTGTCGATAAAGCCGCTTATCATCCCGTCATCGGCCAGCCGCTCCATGGCGCGGCCGCCGGTGCCGGTGGCGTGAAACACAAGGCAGTCAAACCGGCTGGAAAGCTGGTGCACGACCTGCTCCACGCACGGCGTTGTCACGCCAAACATGGTCAGGCCAATGGCGGGGCGCGGGTCGGGCGTGGGGTGGCAGGGTGTGTGTGCCATGCCCGCCATGGCGTGGGCCGCATTGCCCAGCACCACGCGTGAGATGCGGTTCAGCCCCTCCATGTCCGTCACCGGATAGAGCATGGCGATGTCAGCACCCCCAACATAAGGCGCGGTATTGCCCGAGGCCACGGTCGAGACCACCAGCTTGGGCAGGCCAATGGGCAGCGCCTGCAGGGCCGGGGCCACCAGCGCCGTGCCGCCTGAGCCGCCAATGGCCAGCACGCCGCGCATGTCGGTGCGTGCGCATAAAAACAGGCGCAGCGCCTCGGCCATGGCAGCGATGGCCCGCCCCCGGTCGCCACAGAAGACGTAATCTTCTCCCCGTGGGTGAAAGCGGGCGACAGTACGGGCGCTGATATCCGCCGCGCGCCCCGCATGCCGCGTGCCGATATCGACAATCAGCGCAGAAATTCCGCTCTCGCGCAGGGTCTGGCGCAGATAGGTCAGTTCAGCCTGCTTGGTGTCGCAGGTACCCAGAATGTAAACATGGCCAGAACTCATGTCATGCCTCCGCCCGCTGGCCGTTCAGCAGTACCAGCACAATGCCCGCGCCCAGCGTGGCGCACGCCCCGCCCAGCACGAACACGACCGGGTAGCCACACCGGTCGGCCAGCAACCCCGCCAGTGGGCCGGTGGCGCCATAGGCCAGATCCTGAAATGCCGCGAAGCCACCCAGTGCTGTGGCCCGCATGGCAGGCGCAACCAGCCGCACCACTTCGACCCCGAGGGCGGGAAAGACCATTGAGCACCCCGCTCCGGTCAGCAACGCGCCCGTCAGCGCCAGCACGGGTGAGGGAGCAAGCCAGAGCAGGTATTGCCCCGCCGCCTCGACCACAAGCGACAGCAGCGCAACGCGCAGCCCGCCAATCCGGTCGGGCAGATGCCCGCACACGAAGCGTCCGGCCACGAAGGCAGTACCAAAACAGGTCAGCCCCAGCCCGGCGCCAGGCCAGTGCGCCGCAATGAAGCGCAGCGGCAGGAACGCGCCCAGTGCCGCAAAGCCCACGCCCTGAAGGGCCACGGCCATGCCCTGCCAGCGAATGGTGCCCAGAACCTGCCAGAATGGCGGCCTGCCGCCTGCATGGGTCGGGGTAGCGGGTATGGTGTGCACCAGCGCCAGCCCCACCAGCGGCAGCAGGGCGGACACGCCCATAAGCCCGCCCAGCCCGGCATGCTGGTAAAGCGCCAGCCCGATCGGGCCGCCCACGGCAAAGGCGCCGTACATGGCCGCCCCGGTCCAGGCCAGCACGCGGCCCGCGCGCGCCTGCCCCACCAGGCCTATGCCCCAGCCCAGCATGCCCACAATGGTCAGGCTTTCGCCCACCCCCAGCAGGAGCCTGCCGATGATCAGGATGGCGTAGCGCGCGCCATCGCTCAGGCCCGGAAGCGCTGCCAGCACGCAGATCAGGCTGGCGGCGACATACACCATCAGGCCCGTGCGCATGCACGGCCTGCCGCCTTTTGTATCGGCCATCTGGCCCGCGTGGTTGCGGCTGAGAATGGTGGAAAAGAAAGCAATGCCCACCGCAAGCCCAGCCAGCCCGTTGCCGTAACCCGGCCAGTGCAGCACGGCCACCGGTATGGCGGCCAGCGGCAATGCCACGGCCATGTAGGCGAGGAACAGCGCAATGGCGAGACGGCCAAGCTGGCGCAGCGATGCGGACTCAGAGTTCACGGGTAATGTGCACCTGAATCGGGGCGGCGAGTGCCGTGGCGAACACGGCCTTCATGGCCTGGAAGTGCGGTGTTTCTTCATGGGCCGTCAGGGCTTCGGGGCTGGCCCAGCGCTCGACAAATACAAAAACGGCGGGGTCGTTGATGTCACGATGGCATTGATAGGACAGGTTGGCCGCCTCCTGCCGCGATAGCGCCACGCAATGGCGGATGGCCTCGAGCGCTGCCGTTTCATGCCCCGGCAGGACGCGGAGCGTTGCAATGACCGTGATGGGCTGCGCTGTCATTAAAATATCCTCGCCAGATGTGTTCTATGGTGTGGCGAGCATAGGGTGGTGTGACACTTTCCTTCTACGAAGAAAGTGTCACGTGACACTATTGTTCATGCCATCAAGCACATGGCGCAGCCGGTGCAGGGCCTCGCGCAGGTCAGGCAGGGGTGTTGGGCCAAGGCACAGGCGAATGCCCGCCTGCGCATCGGCCCGTGTGCAGGCCATAAAGGGTTGGGGCAGGGTCACTTTCACGCCCTGTTTGGCTGCTTCCGCCCCGAACCACCGCGCACGGGCGAGTGGCATGGGCATCCACGCATGGAAGGCATCATAGGGTGGTGGCGCAAGGTGCGGACCAAGCACGGACAAGGCCAGTGCCCGCCGCCGTCCCGCCTCGCCACGCAGCGACTGCCGCACGGAAGCCGCCGTGCCATCAAGCATCCATTGCGCCATCATGGCATAGGAGAGCGGGGCGATCATGAGCGATGCGCTCAGCAGCGCGTCACGGGCCGCCTGCATGAACCCCTGTGGCGGGGCGAGTGCCCCGATGCGCAGGCCGGGGCTAAGGGTTTTTGACAGGCTGCTGACATAAAAGGTCCGCTCCGGGGCCAGCGTCACCAGCGGGGGCAGGGCGGTGTCATGTACGCAGTCATAGACGTCATCTTCAATAATCAGCGCATCATGGTGGCGGCACAGGCGTGCAATGTCGTGCCTGCGGCCTGCGCTCATGGTGGCGGTGGTGGGGTTGTGCATGGTGGGCGTGACATAGAGCACGCAGCGCCCGGGGGCATGATGGCGCAGGGCGCGCGCGAGTGCTTCGGGCAACAGGCCCTGCGCATCCATGGGCAGGCCCTGCACGGGCATGCCAGCCTGCTGCGCGAGGCCGAGCATGCCGGGATAGGTCAGGGCCTCGGTCAGCATAACGGGGGCGGCCTTGCGTGCGGCGGCAAGCGCCACGCCAAGGGCCTGTTGCGCCCCGCTGGTCAGCAGCAGGTGCTCGGGCGAGAGATCCACGCCGAGTTCCGCCAGCCAGTGGGCCATGATGCGCCGGTGTTCGATATGGCCCGCCACGGGCGGATAGACATTGAACAGCGCCGGATCGACCGTGCGGGCAAGGCGGGCCAAAGTGCGGGCCAGTGCGCGGTCGCTGAACATGGGTGGCGGCATGTTAGCCGAAAGGTCGAGCACCTGCCCCGTGCCGTTGGGGCTGGCGGCGACAAAGGTGCCCCGACCGCGCACGCTGCGCACCAGTCCGCGCCGCTCAAGCGTGGCGTAAGCCCGCGTGACGCTGCCAATGCCGATGCCAAGCTGCCAGGCCAGCGGGCGGTGCGCGGGCAGGCGGTCGCCTGATTGCAGTCGGCCGCCAAGGATGTCACCGGCCAGGGCATCGGCCAGCCGTTCGGCGGGTGGGCCGTCGCCTGCGGGCAGGCGCGGCTGCCAGGGGGAGCGCAGGCGCATGACGTGACAGACCTGAATCCTGTTGGGGTGGCCCAGCCATAGCAGGTCGGGGCAGGGGGCGGAACCGGCAGGGCGCTGGCGGGAATTGCCGGCAGGCTTTTTGAAATTATCGCACGTATAATATTTTATATGCTGTAATGCCCGTCATTGCCAGCGTCGCGCGCGGTCTGGCGCAAGGCGGTGGTGCTGGCCTGTAGCGGCATGATGAGGCACGATGGGGTGCCTTTAACGGAATAATGTTCATCATGCGCTTTCCACGCCGTATTCGCCCCTTTGCCATGGTTCTGCTCTGCGCGGGCATGGCCTGCACGCCAGTGCTGGCCGCCCCGGCCCTGATGCCGCAGCCCGTGCAGTACCTGCCGCAGGAGGGTGCCCTGCCGCTTGCGGGCGGGGTGCAGGTGCAATGGCAGGGCGTGCGGTCCCCATTGCTGGAGCGGGCGGTAGCGCGTTTCGAGCAGCGTCTGGCCGCCCTGAGCGCGCGCCCGGCGGTGGCAGGCACGCCTGCGGGGCTGGTGCTGCGCATCAACTGCCAGCACGCCGACCCGGACATGCTCTCGATCCATATGCGCGAGCACTACCAGTTGCGCACGGGGACCAACGGCGCGGCATTGGTGGCCGATGGGCCGGCGGGCGTGCTGCGCGGGCTGGCGACACTCCTGCAACTTGTTGAACCCGGCGAGGCGGGGCCGGTGCTGGATGGGGCCGAGATTGATGACAGCCCGCGTTTTGCATGGCGCGGCATGCTGGTGGATGTCAGCCGTCATTTCATGTCGCCCGCGGCCCTTGAGCGGCAGCTCGACATGATGGAACTGACCAAGCTCAACGTGCTGCACCTGCACCTGTCTGACGGGCAGGGCTTCCGGGTGGAAAGCAGGGTCTATCCGCGCCTGCAGCAGGTGGCATCGCACGGGGAATATTATACCCAGCAGCAGGTGCGCGACCTTGTGGCCCATGCAGCGGATCGCGGCATCCGGGTTGTGCCGGAATTCGATGCGCCGGGCCACAGCTACGCCATGCTGCTGGCCTATCCGCAATATGCCGCCCAGCCTGTTACAGCCCCGCTCGACCCCAAACGGGTGGTGCGCGCCGCATTCGACCCCACAAATCCTGATACCTATGTGTTTCTGGCCCGGCTCTACCATGAAATGGCGGGCCTGTTCCCCGATGCCTATTTCCATGTCGGTGGCGATGAGGTGCGGCCCGATGAATGGACGGCAAACCCCCGCATCAGCGCTTTCATGCAGCAGCATGGCTATGCCAGCGCCACGGCCATGCAGGCTGCCTTTACCCGCCGCGTGCAGGCCATTGTGGCGCATGAGGGCAAGACCATGATGGGCTGGGATGAACTGCTCGATGCACCAGCCTCCCCCGGCATCGTGATCGAGCCGTGGCGTGGCTCGCGCTATACGGCGCAGGCCACGGCGGCGGGGCATCCGGTGGTGGTCTCGGCGGGGTATTATCTCGACCTGCTGCTGCCTGCGGCCGAGCATTACCGTGTTGACCCGCTGGACCCGCTGGGCAATGGCCTGCCGCCCGATCAGGTGGCCGCGGCCCATGCGCCTGCCCTTGCGCCTTTTGCCCTCGATCCCGCCGCCTCCATGACCACGGCGCAGGATGGGCTGGTGCTGGGGGCGGAGGCGGCGTTATGGACCGAGATCGTGAGCGAGGAGATGCTCGATGCCCGCCTGTGGCCGCGCGCGGCCGCCCTGGCCGAGCGTTTCTGGTCGCCTGCCGCCGTGCGTGACGAGGCTGCCCTGGCCCGCCGCCTGCCCGTGGTGCAGGCGGAACTGGAAATACTGGGCAACCGTGCCGCAGCTGACCGCCACCGCATGATGGCGCGCCTTGCGCCCGATGGCCTTGCCCCGCTTGCCACCCTGCTGGCCGTGACCACTCCGGTGCGCAATTATGCGCTCAACCATGTTTTTGGCCCGAGCCATGTGGCAGCGGCATCCATCCCCCTCGCGCTGGACCGGGTGGCAGATATCGCCACGCCTGACAGTTTTGAGGCTGCGGCCTTTACGCGCGATGTCGCGGCTTATGTGGATGGACAGCATGACCTTGCGCCCGGCCTGCGCGCCCGGCTGGAAAACTGGCGCGATAACGATGCGCGCCTGCGCCAGGTCGTGGCCACCCGCCCGGCCCTGCGCGAGGCGCTGCCCGCATCGGGCCAGCTGGCGGAACTGGCCTGCGTGGGGCTGTATGCACTCGATGGCACGCTGGCGGCGCATCAGGTGCAGGTGGCTGCGGTGCTACAGGCGGCGCAGGCCCAGTTTGCCGCCTCGGAATCAATGCTGGCAGTGCGCAACAGCCCGCAGCCAGCAGGCGACCTGCTCCAGGCCATTACGCCTGCCATTGCGGGGCTGGTGCAGGGACATATGTAAATCAGACGTTGCTTTTGAGGCTTTTTGACCAGTAGCGGACCACGTGCCGCAGCCGTCGTTACAGGGGAATGGGCGCGATTACGTGCGCCTGCGCGTGGTCATGGCGCGGATATAGAAGGCGGTGGTAACAAGCAGGCCCACCACCCATGATATGTCCACCCCATGCAGGCGACGGGCCAGGCTGCCGGTATGAAACCCGTTCTGCATGAAGGGCACTTCAATGGCGATGCCGATGCCATAGGCGCACAGGGCCGGGATGTTGCAATAGCCATACGCCCCGCCATCGCGGCGGAAAAACGAGGCGACATCATAACGGCCACGGCGCAGCAGGTAGTAATCGGTCAGGTTGATGGCGGTCCACGGCACCATGATGGCCATGAGCAGGTCTAGGAAGGCGGCGTAGGATTTCATGAAACTGTCGGCCATGCCCAGCGCCATGCCCAGCGCAATCGCCACCAGCGTGCAGGTCACGACAAGGCGTTCGCGCAGGGCGGCCCGCCAGTCCGGCATGAAGGTCTGGAGCACGGTTATGGCCGAGAGCGCGCCGCCATACAGGCTCATGGCGTTGCCAAGGGCGATGGAAAGCGACAGCACGATCATGACCGGCGTTGCCTGCCGCCCCGCCAGCCCGGCCAGCGTGGTGGCGACCGATACGCCCGGCCCGTGCAGCGCGATCATGCAGCCCAGAATCATGGATAGCGCCGTGCCAATGACCGTGCCGATATAGGTGGTGAGGAAGGCGGTGCGGCGACCGGCCTCATCGGCGGGCAGGTAGCGCGATGAATCCGACACATACGGCGCATAGGCGATCTGCCACAGCGCCGCAGTGGAAAAAGTGCTGAAAAAACCGGCGACCGAACCATGCATGTCGCGCAGCGTGCCGGGCGGAAAGGCTTCATAGCCCAGCCACAGGCAGTATAAAATAACCGCTCCCGCCACCCAGCTGACCAGCTTCGACCAGGCGTGGATGGTGTGGTAGCCCATGCAGCACGGCACGAGGCTCAGCACGGCAATGAGCAGGATCGCGTTGCGCCGCCCGGTCATGGGCAGGGCGGCATAAAGCGCCTGGCCGCCCACCACGAAGTTCGAGGCCACGAAGCCGATATACATGAGCACGACAAGGCCGATGATGGGCACCGCGCCATAAAAGCCGAACTGCCCCCGGCTCTGCACCATCTGCGGCACGCCCAGCATGGGGCCCTGGGCGGCATGCAGCGCCATGAACACGGCCCCCGCCAGATTGCCCAGCACGACGGCAATAGCCGACCACGTGAATGACAGCCCGAACAGCCCCGGCCCAAGGGCTCCGGTCACGACCGTGAGCAAGGTCAGGTTGGTGCTGAACCAGACCGCGAACAGGTCGCGCGCGCGGCCATGGCGCTGGTCGGGTGGAATCTGGTGTATGGTGTGGGTTTCAAACGCCGTGTTCATCAAACGCGTTATGCCTGATGAACGGCCTTATGGATATATGTCCGCAACGATATTGATCGGTTTTCGATACGATCTGCCCATGCCGCCACGGCCAGAAACAGCAAGGCGGCACGGGGCAGGTCGTTACTGGAACGGATTGCCCGAATAGGATGGCGCGGTATAGCCCGCGGGCGGCACCACATAATGCGGCGCGGTATAGGTGGGGGCATGGCTGGGTGCGCTAAGTGCGCCGGGCGCGGAAAGCCCTTCCTGCGCAGGCATGGAACCGGTTGTGATGCCTGTGCCTGTGCCTGTGCCTGTGCCTGTGCTGACATCCGTCGGGGTGGTTTGCAGGGGCGGGTAACCCGTAGTGGCTGAAGGCGCGACGGTGCCCGTATTACGATAGCCATAGGTCGGATCGCTGTCAGAAGCGGAGCGGGGCGGCACGGTGATGGTTCCGGTAGAATCATAATTGGTGGGAGAATAGCGACCGATGCAGTTCTTGCCGTGCTCGACGGTGTGAATGGCCTCAAGCTCGCCTTTCAGCTGACCGATTTCCTTGTGCCTGTCACCGCCTGCGCTGCCCACGGGCACGCCGATCAGGGCCACCCCCCATGCATCGGACTGGTGCATGCGGCGTTGATGCATTTCGGCGGAGGCGAGGTTTTGCGTATCCTTCTGGTCCAGTTGGGCCAGTTGGGCGCAACTCTGGCGCATGAAGGGTTCGGGGTCGATATATTGTGCGCTGATATTCGATGGATTGGCAGCGCATCCGGCCATACCCAGAACACTCAGGCACAGGAGGAACTTTTTCATAGGTTTCCTGTCGGTCGATCAATATTGCCTCATGTAACAGACACCGCGCAGTCAACCCCACAGGAAAAATCGGATGGCTGTGTTGTCCGGGCCTGCCCGCTGATGCCGCATGAAGATAAGACCCCACCCTGTTTTCTGGCGTTAACAGGTTGGTGCGATGGGGCGGTATTCGCATCATTGTGATCGTGTTTGCCGCAACTTCCTGCTGCATGTCCGTCATGGATGAAGTCGCCGTACCGCATTCAGGCGCTGGCCTGCTTTTTTCAAAAAACTTCCAATAACGCCGCCTCCGTAAATATTGATGCACATGGCGCACAGGCCCCGGTGGCCTGCGCGCCTACCGCCCCGGCTGGTTGGTGGCGTAATCGCTGATGCCCCACAGCCGGTCATGCACGGCGCGGTAATAGGCGCGTTCATCATAAAGCGGCACGTCAAGGTTCAGGTCACGCGCGGTCAGCCGACCGATGGCGGCGGTGGCCTGATAGGACGAGATCACAAGATTGCCCGCGCTGCGCACCAGCGCAATCTGGGCCTGGAGCAGGGTTTCCTGCTGCTGCAGCACGGAAAGCGTTGAGGTGGTGCCGACCATGACCTGCCGCTGCATGCCATGCAGGGCGGCGGCATCGGCCTCGGCGGCGGCGCGGTTGCTTTCTATCGCGGCGCGGTTGGCCTGCATGCGCTGCCAGCTTGCCGCGGCGAGTTGCACGGCGGCGCGGCGCTTTACATCCACCGTATGGCTGGCCTCATTGGCCTGCTGGCGGGCCATGCGCACGGCGGCATATTCGCCCCCGCCCTGATAAAGCGGCATGGAGGCGTTGACGAGGGCATATTTGTTATCGTTGAGCGAGCGGCCTTCATCCTGATTGATGCCATGCATATAGGCCGCCTGCGCGCTGACCGTGGGCATGAGGGCGGCAAAGGCCACGCCTACGGCATCTTTTTTCGCCGCCTCGTCAAACAGGGCGCCAATCACGTCGGGGTTGTTCTGCACGGCCTGCGTCATGGCGTCCTGCTCGGTATGGAGCGGCAGGACAAGGGGCTGGGGCGGGGCCAGATCATCGGGTGCGTCAACCCCCACAACCTGCCGGTAGGTGGCGCGATCGGCCTGCAGGGTGCCTTCGGCCAGTTGCCGCACGGCGCGGGCATTGGCCAGGGCACCTGCCGCCTGGGCCACATCGGTGTGGGTGATCTCGCCGCCATGCGCGCGCAGTTCGGTGGCGTGAAGCTGGGCGGCGTAAACCTGTTCGTTGTTGATGTCGATGCGCAGGATCTGCTCATCCTCCACCACATTGACATAGGCGTTGACCACATCGGAGAAGACCTGCTCCTCCGCCGCGATCAGCCGCGCGCGCTCGGCCATGACCGCATGGCGCGCCTTGTGCGTGCCAGCCGTGGTCTTGCCGCCGGTATAGATGGGCTGCGAGATGCTGACCCCGCCGGAATATCCGGGGCTGTCATACCGGCGGGCATAGCCACTTTCCCCCGCTGAGGGCTCCATGCGCATCAGGCCGGAATAATAGGACATGCTCGCCGTGCCCGTAATGGTGGGGCGCCAGCCGCCCAGCGCCTGGGGCACCTGCTCATCGGTCGCGCGCAGGGTGGCGCGTTCCTGCCGCAGCACCGGGTTGCCCAGATAGGCCGCGGCAAGGGCCGCATCCAGCGTGCGCGGTTCCTCCACTGCCTGCGGCATGCGCGCCAGCGCCGTGCCGCTGCACAGAAGGGCGGCGCTTCCCGCCCCGATCGCCCAGTTTCCCTTCATGTCCGCCCCTGCCAGCCTGATATGCCAGGCGGAACCATGATGGCCCGCCCCGGCCAGTCTTAGCCGCAGGAGGTTGCGTGCGGGTTAACCGGCTAGAACACGAAGGCGGGGGCAGGGGCCAGTTCAGGCAGCATGGGCACGGCTGCCTCGAACAGCGGCTGCACCGCGCTGCCCTGCACTGTCGCGGCGATGCGGCTGACCGAGGTCACGCCCGATGCCGGGCAGATGGGGGCGATGATGCGCCCGCCCTGCGCGAGCTGATCCACAATGGCCTGCGGCACCGTGCGCACCGCGCCATCAATAAAGATCAGGTCATACGGCGCCGAGGCTGGCGCGCCCTTGACCAGCGGCCCATCGCACCACTGCACGCCGGGCGCGCAGGTGGCGCACAGGGCCTTGCCCATGGTGGCCAGCCGTGGGTCCGATTCGAGGGCGGTGACATGCAGTTCAAGCGCCATCGCGCCCAGCAGGGCCGCGAGGTAGCCCGTGCCAGCCGCAACAACCAGCACCCGCTCGCCGTGGCGCAGGTCGGCCACCTGCAGCATGCGCCCCGTCACCCGTGGCTCGGTCAGGTAGCGTCCTTCGCCCAGTGGCAGGTTCTGGTCGGAGTAGGCGAAGGCCCGCAGCGCATCAGGCACGGCGCGTTCACGTGGCACGGCGCGCATGGCGGCGATAATCGTGGCATTGCCCACCTGCGAGGGGCGAATCTGGGCATCGACCATGCGCTGCCGGGCGGCAACGAAATCGAGTGGCGCGTAATCGGGGTCTGTCCTGTCCATAACGTTTCCTTGAAACACGCTGCCCCGCAGGATGCTGAAGCCGCAACCCGGCCGGACGGGCAAAATTTTTCCCGGCTTTTTTTTGTATTTATGCGCCGCTTTGATCGGGAAACAACAGGAACGCCGCACACAACGGCTTGACCTGAGCGGCATTTCAGCGGATATACCCCCTGCACCGTTAAGGTCTGGTGGCAGAATGGTGATGCAGCGGACTGCAAATCCGCGAATGTGGGTTCGATTCCCGCCCAGACCTCCAATCCTTCCCTGAGCGGGAAGAAATAATGGTTGATACAACCCCCGAAAATCTGCCGTTTTCTTCCCTCTGGCTGTGACAGCCGATGGTAGGGAAAAATGCCGAATGACAGGCATGTTGGGGGTATTTGTGGGGGTATCGACAATAAGGTCGGGGGTATCGATCCTGACTGATGCGTCATTCAGGCCCTGCTGCATCCTCCATCAGCACATGATCCGCCTCCCGGCACAAAGATTACGGGGGCAGGCGTTCCCTTCGCGCCGGTTTGGGGTATATCTGCCCATGGCTGGGCGCGTTGTCCTGCCCTGCGTCTGATTATGGTGGATCTGGTTTTTCGTGATGCTTGACAAGTCGTTCTCCCCCGCCGGGACAGAAACCTCCCTCTATGCCCTGTGGGAGGCCAGTGGCGCGTTCAGCGCCCGGCCCGATAGCGCGGCAAAGCCCTATACCATCATGATTCCGCCCCCCAACGTCACGGGCACGCTGCATATCGGCCACGCCCTGACCATGACCTTGCAGGACACGCTCATCCGCTGGCGCCGCATGCAGGGGCGCGACACGCTGTGGCAGCCGGGCACCGACCATGCGGGCATCGCCACCCAGCTTGTGGTTGAGCGCATGCTGCAGAAGGAAGGCACATCGCGCCAGGAAATGGGCCGCGACGCCTTTGTCGAGCGCGTGTGGGAGTGGAAGGCCGAATCCGGCGGCGGCATTACAAAGCAGCTCCGCCGTCTTGGCGGCTCGCTCGACTGGCAGCGCGAGCGCTTCACCATGGATGATGGCCTGTCGGATGCGGTGAAAGAGGTGTTCGTCACCCTCTACCGCGAGGGGCTGATCTACCGCGACCGCCGCCTCGTCAACTGGGACCCCGCCTTCCGCTCCGCCATCTCCGACCTTGAGGTTGATAACCGCGAGAGCCGGGGCAGCCTGTGGTATATCCGCTACCCTGTCGAGGGGCAGCCGGGCCGCACCATCACGGTCGCCACCACCCGCCCTGAGACCATGCTTGGCGACATGGCCGTGGCCGTGCACCCCGAGGACGAACGCTTTGCCGACCTCGTGGGCAAGAACGTCATCCTGCCGCTGACCGGCCGCCGCATCCCCATCGTGGCCGATGAACATTCCGACCCCACCAAGGGCAGCGGCGCGGTCAAGATCACGCCCGCGCACGATTTCAACGATTTCGAGGTGGGCCGTCGGCACAAGCTCGACATGCCCAGCGTGCTTGATGAGGAAGCCCGCATCACCCTGGCCGAGATCGAGGGCGAACTCCGCGCGGAAGAAGGGCTGGCCGACCCCGCCTTCGTGCGCACGCTGGCCGGCATGCCGCGTGATGAGGCGCGCAAGGCCATGGTGGCCGAGCTTGAGCGGCTGGAATGGCTGGAAAAGATCGAGCCGCACACCAATCAGGTGCCCCATGCCGAGCGCAGCGGCGCCGTGGTCGAGCCGCGCCTGACCACGCAGTGGTACTGCGATGCCAAGACCCTTGCCGGCCCCGCCATCGAGGCGGTTGAAACCGGCAAGATCGAATTCGTGCCCAAGCAGTGGGAAAATACCTTCTACGCCTGGATGCGCGACATCCAGCCCTGGTGCATCAGCCGCCAGCTCTGGTGGGGGCATCGCATCCCCGCCTGGTATGGCCCCGATGGGCATGTGTTCGTCGCCCATGATGAAGCCGATGCCGCCAGCCAGGCCCGCGCCCATTACGGGCAGGACATGGTGCTGACGCGCGATGAGGACGTGCTTGACACATGGTTCTCCTCCGCCCTGTGGCCGTTCTCCACGCTGGGCTGGCCGCAGCAGACACCGGAGCTCGCGCGCTACTACCCCACCGATGTGCTGGTCACGGGCTTTGACATCATCTTCTTCTGGGTTGCGCGGATGATGATGATGGGCCTGCACTTCATGAAGGATGTGCCCTTCCGGCAGGTGTTCATCCACGGGCTGGTGCGTGACGAGCGCGGGCAGAAGATGTCCAAGTCCAAGGGCAACGGCATTGACCCGCTGGAGATGATCGACAGCTACGGCGCGGATGCCATGCGCTTTTGCATCTGCTCGCTTACCGGTCTTGGCCGTGACGTGAAGCTGGGCCCAAAGAAGGTGGAGGAATACCGCTCCTTCATCACCAAGATCTGGAATGCCGCGCGCTTTTGCGAGATGAACGGCGTGGCCCCGGTTGCAGGTTTCAGCCCGGCCTCCGTGCGCTCTCCACTGGGCCGGTGGATACTCGCCGAACTGGCGCAGGCGGTGGAAGAGGCGAGCAAGGCGCTGGAATCCTTCCGCTTCGATGAATATGCAGGTGCCTGCTACCGCTTTGTGTGGAACTGCTTCTGCGACTGGTTCCTTGAACTGGCCAAGCCGGTCTTTGCTGCGGGTGACACGGCGGAGGCCGTCGAGACCCGCGCGGTGGCCGCCCATGTGCTGGGCACCATCCTGCGCCTGCTCCAGCCCGTCACCCCGTTCATGACCGACCGGCTGTGGCAGCATTTCGGCTTTGGCGGCGAGGGGTCGCTCATCACCGCGCCGTGGCCGCAGCCCGAACATCTGGAAGGGGCGAAGGACGCGCGCGATGAGATGGAATGGCTGATCCGTTTCATTTCCGCCATCCGCACCGTGCGCTCGGAAATGAACGTGCCGCCCTCGCGCCTTGCCCCCGTGCTGCTGCGTGATGCCTCCGCCACCACGGTGGCGCGGGCCGCCAAATGGGCGGAAGCGATTGGCCGCATGGCCCGCGTGTCCGAAGTGCAGGCGCTTGAAGGCGAGATGCCGCAGGGGGCCGCCCAGCTTGTTGTGGATGAAGCAACGCTGGTCATTCCGCTGGCCGGGATCATTGACCTGAGCGTTGAGCGCCAGCGGCTGGAAAAGGAATGCGCCAAGGTGGATGGCGAGATTGCCAAGGTCGAGCGCAAGCTGGGCAATGCCGATTTCGTCGCCCGCGCCAAGCCGGAAGTCGTGGCCGAAAACCGCGAGCGGCTGGAAGCGTTCCAGGCAGAGCGCGTGCGGCTGCAGGCAGCGCTTGCACGGATTGCTTGACGGAACAGAAATTTATGGGCGCCGCTTTTTTTTAAAAGGGCGGCGTTCTTTCGAAGCTTTTTGAAAAAGCTTCACGTTAACTGAGGGAAGGCAGCCACCATGACCGCAAACGCATTGGAGACACTGGTGCTTGGTGGGGGTTGCTTCTGGTGCATTGAAGCGCCGTTCAAGGAACTGCGTGGCGTGCAGGCGATTGAGCCGGGTTACGCAGGCGGCCATACCCCCAACCCCACCTATGAGCAGGTCTGCACGGGCCGCACCGGGCATACCGAGGTCGTGCGCGTGATGTTCGACCCCACCGAGCTTTCATGCGCGGACCTGCTGCGCATTTTCTTTGTCATGCACGACCCCACCACGCCCAACCGGCAGGGCAATGACGTGGGGACGCAGTATCGCTCGGCCATTTTCTGGCAGGATGCGACGCAGGAAAAGACGGCTTACGCCATACGGGATGAAATCGCGGCCCAGCATGTCTGGCCCAACCCGATCGTGACCGAAATCGCGAAGCTGGAGTACTTCTGGCCTGCCGAGGATTATCACCGCGACTATTTTGCCCGTAACCCCGGCAACCCGTATTGCAGCGCGGTCATCCCGCCCAAGATCGCCAAGATGCGCCGCCTGTTCCGGGACCGGCTGGTAGATACCGCTGGTTAAAGAGGAAAGGTTTTGTTGAAGCTTTTTTCAAAAAGCTTCAACAGGCCGCATTCAGCCACGATCCGTCGGGTCATCATCCAGGAAAAGCTGGTCGGCTTCCTCATCAAAATCGAACAGTTCCGCATAGCGCGCCCAGCCGATCAGGGTCTGGAGCGTCTGGCGGGCATAGTTGGGTGACATGCTGTCTTCAAGTTCATCACGGAAGCGCTCGGCGCTGGCGCGGTGATTGGGGCGCTCGTCAAGCACGGCGCGGATGGTGCGCACCATGGGAATGTTGTGCAGCATGCTCTGCCACAGGATGTGCTTGCGGATGTCGTGCTCGCTCTGCACAAAGCGCATGCCCTCGGGCGTGAGCAGGATGTCGCCATCCTCCAGCTCGGCAAAGCCCAGCAGTTGCAGGGATTCGCCCAAGGGGAACAGGTCATCAAGCTCAAGCTGCAGGCGGCTGGCGAGCAGCGGCAGGTCGGCGCGGCCATGCAGCGGGTCGGCGGCCAGCGTTTCCATCATGCCCACGATGGTGTTCATCGGCAGGGCTGGCAGCGCCACGGCATCAGCCGAGATCTGGACATGCCGCATATCCGGGTCGGTCATGTCCGCTTCCGACACGACCGGCGCGCGCCGCGTCATGAGCGCATAGATCCGGTCCACGAACTGGCGGAAGGCCATGTCCTCGCGGTTGCGCGGGTGCTCGAAGGGCACCTGAAGCTCATAGGCCACCCGGCCGGGGTTGGAGGAGAAAATCAGGATGCGGTCGCACATCAGCACCGCTTCCTCGATATTGTGGGTGACCAGCAGGATTGACTGGATGGGCAGTTTCTTCTCCGCCCACAGTTCAACAAGGTCGGTGCGCAGGTTTTCCGCCGTCAGCACGTCAAGTGCGGAAAACGGCTCATCCATCAGCAGCAGGTCAGGCCGCACCACAAGCGCGCGCGCCAGCCCCACGCGCTGGCGCATCCCGCCCGACAGTTCCTTGGGGTAGGCATTTTCATACCCGCCCAGCCCGATCAGGTGGATCGCGTCTTCCGCCAGTTTCTCACGCTCGGCAGGCGCCACGCCCTGCGCCTCCAGCCCGAGTTCCACGTTTTTCTGCACCGTCAGCCACGGGAAGAGCGCAAAGGACTGGAACACCAGGGAAATACCCGCAGCCGGCCCTTCCAGCCGCTTGCCTTTCCAGATCACCTCCCCGGCGGTAGGCGGCAACAGCCCCGCGATAATGCGCAGCAGGGTGGACTTGCCCGATCCCGAGCGGCCCAGCAGCCCCACGATCTCGCCACTGCGGATGCTCAGGTTCACGCCATCGAGCACCACGAGGTCAGTCGCGCTTTCCTTGGGGTAGGCCTGGCGGCAGTTGACGATCCGGACAAGTTCGGTGCCGGTCTGCTTCGGGGTTGGGGTGGCGGCTTGCTGCGGCATCAGGCGCTCTCAGTCAAAAGTGTAATGCCGGGCGGCATAATTGGATAACGGGCGCCACACGGCGCGATTGAGCAGCAGCACGAAGGCCGCCATGACCGCCATGCCCAGCCCCACCTGATCGGTCGCGCCCGCTACGGTGGCGTGGGCAATATAGGCGCCAAGCCCCTGCGCGCTCAGGGTGGTGTCGCCCCAGCTGGCCACCTCGGTGGCGATGGCGGCATTCCATGCCCCGCCCGATGCGGTCAGCGCGCCGGTGATGAAATAGGGCATGATGCCCGGCAGCATCACGCGCCGCCACCACAGCCAGCCTTTGACGTGGAAGTTGCGCGCCGCCTCGAGCAGGTCACCGGGATAGGACGAGGCCCCGGCCACGATATTGAACAGGATATACCACTGCGTGCCCAGCAGCATGAGCGGGGTCAGCCAGATATTGCTGTTCAGATGCCAGTGCACGATCGCGACCACGACGAGTGGAAAGAACAGGTTGGCCGGGAAGGCGGCCATGAACTGTGCCGCCATCTGCGCATGCCGCGCCCGCCGGGGCGAAAGACCCAGCCAGATCCCCGCAGGCACCCAGATCACCGAGGCCACCAGCACCGTAAACATGACCCGCAGCAGCGTCAGCCCGCCGAGCGCCATGACATGCAGCACCTGCCCCGTGCTGTAATGGGTGAGGGAGAAGGTCCATGTTTTCCACCCCAGGGTGAGGGCACACAGGATAATCCCGGCAATCCAGGCCGCATCCATCAGGCGGGGAGGGATAAGCGCGCGCGCCGGGGCGGAGGGGCGCGGGCCAAGGGCAAGCCAGCCGATGCGCGTCATGCCATCGCCCACGCGCAGGCAGAAGCGGCGCAGCAGGTGCGTGCGGCGCAGCAGCACCAGCACCCACGGGTCAGGCGTGGCAAGGGTCGCGCCGTCATCGGTCTGGAAACGGGCCGACCATGCCACGAGCGGGCGGAACAGAAGCTGGTCATAGGCCAGGATCACGGCCAGCATGGTCACGATGGCATAGAAAATGGCCGCAAGGTTCCGCTGCTCGATCGCAACGCCCACATAGGAGCCGATGCCGGGCAGGGCGATGTCGGTATTGCCGACCGTGATCGTCTCGGAATAGACGACCATGAACCACCCGCCCGACATCGAGATCATGGTGTTCCACACCAGCGCGGGAATGGCGAACGGCACTTCCAGCCGCCAGAAGCGCTGCCATGGCGTGAGGCCAAAGCAGCGGGCGGCTTCCTCCAGGTCAGGCGGTACGGTGCGCAGCGACTGGTACATGGCGAAGGCCATGTTCCATGCCTGGCTGGTGAAGATGGTGAAGATGGCGGCAAGTTCGGCCCCCATCATCCGCCCCGGAAACAGCCCGAGAAAGAAAATGACCGTAAAGGTGAGAAAGCCCAGAATGGGCACCGACTGCAAAACATCCAGCAGCGGCACCAGCACCTGTCCCGCCCGTTTGCTCTTGGCGGCCCAGACGGCATAGGTGAAGGTGAACACCAGCGACGCCGCAAGGGCTGCGAACATGCGCAGCGTGGTGCGCACGGCATAGCCGGGCAGGTAGGCCGGGCTGAGATGGATGGTCCCGGCTTCGCTTGCGGGAATGGGCACGAGCATGTGGCGGCCCGCCGTAGCCACCACGACCGCACCCGCCATGATGGCAAGCAGGCCGAGCAGGTCCGCTATATTGGGGCGGGCGCGCAGGTTTCCCGGTTGACCGCCCGTGCTCACCCTGCCGTGCCCGTACTGCCAAAGCCGCCCGCGCCACGGGTGGTTTCATCAAGCTCGGCATATTCCACCCACTCGCCACGCATCACGGGGGCGAGCACGCCCTGGGCGATGCGCATGCCACGCTCGACCACGAAGGGCGCATCGCCTGCATTCATCACGATAATGCCGATCTCGCCGCGATAATCCTCATCAATCGTGCCCGGCGCGTTGGGCAGGGTCACGCCATGCTTGAGCGCAAGCCCCGAGCGCGGGCGGATCTGGAGTTCATAGCCACGCGGCAGCGCCACGCACAGCCCCGTGGGCACCAGCGCGCGGCCACCCGGCGCAATGCTCAGCGGTTCGGTCACGGCAGCGAGCAGGTCCATGCCAGCAGCCCCTTCAGTGGCATAGGCGGGCAGGGGCAGGTCATGCGCGTGGGCCAGGCGCTTGACCTGAATGGGTAGGGGGGAAAGGCTCATGAAGTGTGTCCGTCAACATGCGGGGAGTTGAAAAAGGCGGCGATGCGGGCGACGAGGCGCTGCGCCACCTGCGTCTTGTCCAGCCGGGGCCAGTGTTCGCAACCCGTGGCATCGATCAGGTCGATCTCGTTTTCAGCGCCGCCCATGATGCCGCTTTCAGGGCTGACATCATTGGCCACGATCCAGTCGCAGCCCTTGCGCAGGCGCTTGGCGGTGGCGTGTTCGACCACACGTTCCGTCTCGGCGGCAAAGCCCACCACCAGTTCTGGCCGCGTGGGAGAGGGCTGGCTCAGCGTGGCCAGAATGTCGGGGTTGGGCACAAGGCGCAGTTCGGGAGGGGGCTGGCCTGCAGCTTTCTTGATCTTCTGCGGGGTTTCATCCACATGCCAGTCCGCCACGGCAGCGGCGCAGACGGCAATGTCGCACGGCAGGGCCTGCCCGCACGCCGCCAGCATGGCGCGTGCCGTCTCGACGCGCATGGTGCGCACGCCCGGCGGGTCGGGCAGGGTGGTTGGGCCGCTGACCAGGGTCACGTCGGCCCCGGCCGCCGCCAGCGCGCGCGCAATGGCATAGCCCTGCGTGCCCGATGAGCGGTTGGCCAGATAGCGCACCGGGTCGATCGGCTCATGGGTGGGGCCTGCGGTGACCAGCGCGCGGCGGCCTGCAAGCGGCTGCGCGCCCTCCAGCCGGGCCATGATGGCGGCAAGGATGGAGGAGGGCTCGGCCAGTCGCCCCGGCCCGTGCTCGTTGCATGCCATGAGGCCGGTTTCGGGGCCGACAAATTCCACGCCACGCGCCGCAAGGGTCGCGATGTTGGCCTGTGTCGCGGGGTGCTGCCACATCCGCACGTTCATGGCGGGCGCGGCCAGCACCGGCGCATCAGTGGCCAGCAGCACGGTGGTGGCGAGGTCATCGGCCAGACCCGCGCTCATGCGGGCCAGAATATCGGCAGTGGCGGGGCAGACCACGATCAGGTCGCTGCTGCGCGATAGCGCAATATGGCCCATCTCGCTTTCATCGGTCAGGGAGAACAGGTCGCTGAACACGCGCTCGCCACTCAGGGCCTGAAGCGAAAGGGGTGTTACGAATCGGGCGCCGCCTTCGGTCAGCACCGTGCGCACGCGGATGTCGTGTTCCCTGAGCCTGCGGATGAGCTCGAGCGCCTTGTAGGCGGCGATTCCCCCACACACCACCAGCAGGACAGAACGGTCTGTCCGTGCCACTCCTAGATCTTCCAGCCGGAATGGATGGCCGCGATCCCGCCCGAGAGGTTCTGGTAGGACACGCGCTCAAGCCCCGCCTCACGCATCATGTCAGCCAGCGTTTCCTGATCGGGGAACATGCGGATGCTCTCGGCGAGGTACTGGTAGCTCTCGCGGTCGCCCGCGATGGCTGCGCCCATGCGCGGCAGCACGTGGAAGGACCAGGCATCATATACGGGCGCGAAGGCCGCGACCTGCACGCGTGAGAACTCAAGGCACAGGAACCGCCCGCCCGGCCGCAGGATGCGATGCGCCTCGCGCAGCACCTGCAGCTTGTCGGTGCAGTTGCGCAGGCCGAAGGCGATGGAGACACGGTCCACGGAATTGTCGGCCAGCGGAATGGCCTCGGCATCGACGGCCATGAAGTTCAGGCCCGATACCAGCCCGCGCTCCATGGCGCGGTTGCGGCCCACCGTGAGCATGCTCACATTGATGTCGGACAGGATGGCAGGCCCGCCGCCACCGCGCAGCCAGCCGAACGAGATATCGCCCGTGCCGCCTGCCAGGTCGAGCAGCGACAGGTCGGGGTGGGGGGCGAGTTCGTTGACGAAAATCTTTTTCCACGCGCGGTGAATGCCCAGCGACATCACGTCATTCATGACGTCGTATTTGGAGGCCACGCTGTCAAAGACTTCGCGCACCATGGATTTCTTCTCGCGCAATGGCACATCGCGGAAGCCGAAATCGGTGGTATCCGCATGGCGGTCATCGGGACGGCCGGCGGAAGGGGAGGGATGGTATGGCTGGCTATTGTCGGTCATGATGCACAGGTATAACCCCAGATGAGGCCATGCCGGAACTCCCTGAAGTTGAAACTGTGATGCGCGGGATGCGAGTGCATCTTGAAGGTCACACTATTTCTAGCGCCAGCACGCACCATACGGGGCTGCGCTGGCCGTTTCCCCCCGGTCTGGCCCAGGCGCTGGAAGGCCGGCGGATCAATGGATTCGCCCGGCGGGGGAAATATATCCTCATCACCCTTTCGGGCGGGATGGTGGTCGTGCTGCATCTGGGCATGTCCGGGCGCGTGCTGCTCTCGCGGCCTACGGAAGCCGAGCGTGCGGCGCCGCCCGCCCTGCACGAGCATCTGGTGATCGAAACCGGGGAAGGGGCCCGTTGCGGGCTGGTGGACCCGCGCCGCTTCGGCATGGTTGACCTGGTGCCGGCGGCGGGCGTGGAAGGTCACCGCCTGCTGGCGGGCATGGGCCCCGAGCCGCTGGGCAACCGCTTTGATGGCCCGTGGCTGGCGGCAAAGGGGCGCGGGCGGCGCACGAGCATCAAGGCGCTGCTGCTGGACCAGCGCGTGGTGGCGGGGCTTGGCAATATTTATGTGTCCGAGGCGCTGTTCCGCGCGCGCATCCACCCCGCGCGGGCCGCAGGCGAGATCAGTGCCGCGGAATATGATGAACTGGCCACCGAGGTCCGCGCCGTGCTGGAGGAAGCGATTGCCGCAGGCGGCTCAAGCCTGCGTGATTATGTGCAACCCGATGGGGAACTCGGCTATTTCCAGCATGCATGGCGCGTCTATGGGCGCGAGGGGCTGGGATGCCCCGATTGCCCCGGCCCGCCTGCGTGCGATGGGGTGGAACGCATCACCCAGTCGGGGCGTTCAAGCTTCTTCTGCCCCCGATTGCAGGAGGCATGAGACGATTTAGGCAAAGACTTGTCTTGACGAATACGGTCAGGGTGGACTAGATCGCCAGCCTGATATGGGATGTCCGCACGATCGGGTGGCGGACCGCCGTAACCTGATTTATGCAGATGAACTGAGAGCAATGGCCAATACAGCATCCGCGCGCAAGCGCATCCGTCAGAACGAACGCCGCAACGCCCGCAACACCGCGCGCCTTTCCCGCGTGCGCACCTTCGTGAAGAAGGTTGAAACCGCGATCGCCACCGGCAAGAAGGACGACGCCGTGGTTGCCCTGCGTGAGGCACAGCCCGAAATGCAGCGCGCCGTTGGCAAGGGCGTCCTTCACGCCAACACGGTTGCCCGTCGTCTTTCCCGCCTGTCCGCCCGTATCAAGTCCATCGCTGCTGCGTAAGATACGGCTGGTTTCTTTCATCTGAAAGAAGGCTGGAAGTAATAAAGGAGGTCGTTCGCTGCCATTATTGGCGGCGGCGGCCTTTTTTTATTATTCGCATCTTGCGGGTGTGAACGGGTTTTGGCGGAACCGGGGCAGATTCCCGTTGCTTCGCCCGATTCCGTGCTCTAAATTATGGGGATAATTCCAGCGTCATCGGTGGTCCTGGCCGATAGGGTCGGGCTGTGGGTCGTGCCGATGGCACGGCTTGTGGCCTGTCCTGTAGGCAAGGGGCCGGTGGCGCGGGGTGGTGGAATGGAGCGGGGTTACGGCAGGGACATGCGCGCGGGCGGTGTCCTTTTCGTGCCCCATGTGGCGGGGAGCAGATATGACGGGCGGACTGGAAGGCTACGACGCGGTTGCGGAAGCCAACGCGCAGAAAAGTGTGCTCGCCATCCACTGGTCGCGCATCTGCGAACGGCTGAAGGCCGAGGTGGGTGAGGTCGAATACCGCACCTGGCTGCGCCAGATCACGGTTGGCCCGGTGGAGGAGGACGAGATCACCCTCTACCTGCCCACGCGCTTCCTGCGCGACTGGGTGCGCGGGCAGTACGGCGACCGGCTCGGCGCGCTGTGGCATGCCGAAGTGCCCGCCATCCGCCGGGTGGAACTGCAGGTAGCCCGCCCCACTGCCCAGCCTGCCCCCGGTGCCGATGCGCAGGAGGCCGTCCCGGCCCCGGCTGCGGCCGCTCCGAACGAACCTGCAGCGCCCGCGGTTGCCCCCGCGGCGACTGAAAGCCCGCGCCAGGCCGAGGTGCGCAGTGACCTCGCCGCCCCGCTTGAGCCGCGCTTTACGTTTGATACCTTCATCGTGGGCAAACCCAACGAGTTTGCCTATGCCTGCGCCCGCCGCGTGGCCGAGCGCCCGTCCAGCCCCGGTTTCAACCCCCTGTTCCTGTATGGCGGCGTGGGTCTGGGCAAGACCCATCTCATGCACGCCATCGGCGCGGAACTGCTGCGTGGCGGCAAGGTCTCGGTGGCCTATATGTCGGCCGAGAAGTTCATGTACCGCTTCATCGGGGCCATCCGCTCGCAGTCCACGCTCGAGTTCAAGGACCAGTTGCGCTCGGTTGACGTGCTGATGATCGATGACCTGCAGTTCCTCATCGGCAAGGACAACACGCAGGACGAATTCTTCCACACCTTCAACGCGCTGGTTGACGCCGGGCGGCAGATCGTGGTCTCGGCCGACAAGTCGCCCTCCGACCTGTCGGGGCTTGAAGACCGGCTGCGCACCCGCCTTGGCTGCGGCATGGTGGCCGATATCCATGCCACCACGTTTGAACTGCGCATCTCGATCCTTGAGGCCAAGGCCGCGGCCTCTGGCGTTGTGGTGCCGGCCAAGGTGCTGGAATTCCTTGCGCACAAGATTACGTCGAACGTGCGCGAGCTTGAGGGCGCGCTCAACCGCCTGATCGCGCATGCCAACCTGTTTGGCCGCCCTGTCACGCTGGAAGCAACGCAGGACGTGCTGCACGACATCCTCAAGGCGCATGACCGGCGCGTGACCATCGAGGAAATCCAGCGCAAGGTGGCCGAGCACTGGAACACGCGCCTGACCGACATGTTCTCCGCCCGCCGGGGCCGGGCCGTGGCGCGGCCGCGCCAGGTGGCGATGTACCTCGCCAAGCAGCTGACCAGCCGTTCCTACCCCGAGATCGGGCGCAAGTTTGGCAACCGTGACCACACCACCGTCATGTATGGCGTGACCAAGGTGGAGCAGCTCATGGCGCAGGACCCCGCCTTTGCCGAGGACGTGGAACTGCTGCGCCGTATGCTCGAGACCTGACGCATTTCCCGCCTCCGCCCCTTTACCGCTGTTGCTTCAGGCTGCTAGACAGGTCTCCCCCGTTTTGTGCTTTTCCGGGTGCTTCGGGATGTGGAGGATATCGTACCGATGAAGTTGAAGGCTGACCGCGTAACGCTGCTCAAGGCACTGGCCCATATCCAGAGCGTTGCCGAGAAGCGCAATACCATCCCCATCCTGGCCAATGTGCTGATCAATGTCACCGATGGCGCGATGACGCTGACCGCCACCGACATGGAAATTGCCGTGGTCGAGGGCATGGCGGCGGAAACGCTGCGTGATGGTGCGGTCACGGCGCCGGCTGCCGTGCTGTACGAAATCGTGCGCAAGCTGCCCGATGGCGCGCAGGTCGAGTTCGACCATGCCGGGGGTGATGCGCCGCTGGGCCTGCGGGCGGGGCGTTTTGCCACCAGCCTCAACGTGCTCGACGTGGATGACTTCCCCTCCATGATGGCTGGCAGCCTGCCACATGAATTCAGCATTCCGGCCCAGGTGCTGCGTGGCCTGATCGACCGCACGCGCTTCGCCATCTCCACCGAGGAGACGCGCTACTACCTCAACGGCATTTTCCTGCATGTAGCCGAAGGCGAGTCCGGGCCGGTGCTGCGCGCGGTGGCGACCGATGGCCACCGCCTTGCGCGTGTCGAGACCGAACTGCCGCCGGGCAGCGAGGGCATGCCCGGCGTGATCGTGCCGCGCAAGACCGTGGGTGAACTGCGCAAGCTGCTTGATGAAGGGCCGGAGCAGGTTGACGTCGCCCTGTCCGATACCCGCATCCAGTTCACCATCGGCAACATCACGCTCACGTCCAAGCTGATTGATGGCACGTTCCCTGAATATGAGCGGGTGATTCCGCACGGCAATGACCGCATCCTGCGCGTGGGTAAGAAGATCTTCTCCGATGCGGTGGCCCGCGTCGCGGCCATCAGCCAGGAGCGTTCGCGCCCGGTCAAGCTGAGCATGGCCCATAACCTGCTCACCCTGTCCGCCGCCAGCCAGGATCAGGGCTCGGCCACTGAAGAACTTGATGAGAACCACGTGTCCTATGACGCGCCGCCCATCGAGATCGGCTTTCAGGCCCGTTACCTGAACGACATTACCGATCAGGTGGAAAAGGAAGTGGAATTCGCATTTTCCGACAGTTCCGCCCCGACCATCGTGCGCGATGTGGACAGCCCCTCGGCGCTGTACGTGCTGATGCCCATGCGCGTTTGAGCGCACCTCTCATTACGGCAGCATGGCCTGTATAACCCGGCTGACGCTGACGGATTTCCGGAACTACCGCCGCCTGTCATGGCAGCCGGCGCAGCCGGTTACGGTCATTACCGGGCCGAATGGCAGCGGCAAGACCAATCTGCTTGAGGCCGTGTCGCTGCTCGTTCCCGGTCGTGGCCTGCGCGGCGCGCGCATGGATGAACTGCCCCGGCATGGCGCGAGCCTGTGGGGGGTTGCAGCACAGGTGGAGGCGATGGACGGGGATGAAGCCCTGTCCGTTCAACTCGCAACAGGGGCAGACCCGTTGCGGCCCGAGCGCCGGGTGTTCCGGGTTGATGGGCAGGTCTTGCGCAACCGCGATGGCGTGGGCGAATACTTCTCGGCCGTATGGATCACGCCGCAGATGGACCGGCTGTTCCAGGAAGGGGCAGGCGGGCGGCGGCGCTTTCTCGACCGGCTGGTGCAGGCGCTTGAGCCCGGCCATGCCCGTGAACTCGCAGCCCACGACCGCGCCATGGCCCAGCGCAGCCGCCTGCTGACCCAGCGTAATCCTGATCCCGCCTGGCTTGCCGCCCTTGAGCACACCATGGCCCGCCATGCGGTGGCCACCGTTGCTGCGCGGATGGACATGGTCAGCCGCCTCAATACCGATGAACAGGCACTCGCTGATGGTTTTCCAGCCGCCCGGCTGGAACTGGAATGCGATATTGCCGCCCATCTGGCCACCCAGCCAGCCCTTGCGGTGGAGGACTGGCTGGCCGGGCAGATCGCGGGCACGCGCGGCATTGACCGCCAGCGCGGCGGCAGCCGATTTGGCGCGCACCGCACCGGGCTTGCGCTGGCTGATAGGGTGAGTGGGCGCGCGGCCGCCCTGTCCAGCACGGGCCAGCAGAAGGCGCTGCTGCTGGGCATCGTGCTGTCACATGCGCGCATCCTTGCCGCGTGCCGGGGGCAGGTGCCCATGCTTCTGCTCGATGAGCCGCTGGTGCATCTGGATGAAGCCCGCAGGCAGGCCCTGTTCCGCGCCGTGGGCCGCATGCGCACGGGCGTGTTCCTGACCGGAACGGACGCCGAACAGTTCGCGCCCCTGCGTGGCCGTGCCGCATTCGAGACACCAGGCGCGGGTAATCTTGCCCATGAGGCCTGATTTGCGTGGGGAATGCTGGTTACGCCGGGCGGTTGGGGCTATAATGCATTCTGATATTTTGTTGTTATCCGCTGTGGAGCATCTGCCGGCATGTCCGATCAATCCAGTCCCGATCAGAAACACGATGCCGAGGCCAAGGGCACTGTAGCGCCCGCGCCTGATTATGATGAGGCATCCATCTCGGTGCTGCGGGGGCTGGATGCGGTGCGTAAGCGCCCCGGCATGTATATTGGCGATACCGACGATGGCTCGGGCCTGCACCACATGGCCTTCGAAATCATTGATAACGCGGTGGATGAGGCGCAGGCCGGTTTCGCCACCGGCTGCGTCGTCACCCTCAATGGCGATGGCAGCGTGACCGTGCGCGATGACGGGCGCGGCATCCCCACCGGCATGCACCATGAGGAAGGGGTGAGTGCGGCGGAAGTCGTGCTGACCAAGCTGCATGCGGGCGGCAAGTTCAACCAGAATTCCTACAAGGTCTCCGGTGGGCTGCATGGCGTGGGTGCCGCGGTGGTCAATGCCCTGTCCGAGTGGATGGAAGTGCGCATCTGGCGCGATGGCAAGGAGCATGTCATCCGCTTTCAGGGCGGCGAGCGTGACGAGGCGCTGCGCGTGGTGGGTGAAAGCAGCGAGCCGCGCGGCACGCAGGTCACCTTCAAGCCCAGTGCCGAGACCTTTGCCAAGGTGGAGTTCGAATTCCCGATTCTCGAGCGCCGCCTGCGCGAACTTGCCTTCCTCAATTCCGGGCTCAGGATCGTGCTGCGCGATGAGCGGCATGAACCCGCGCGGGAGGAAAAATTCTATTACGAGGGTGGCCTGTGCGCCTTTGTGGAATGGCTCGATCAGGGCAAGACCGCCATCGTCAACCCGCCCATTACCGGCAGCCTCCAGAACGAGGAAAACGGCATCAAGGTCGAGTTCGCGCTGACATGGAACGACAGCTTCCATGAAACCATGCTCTGCTTCACCAACAACATTCCGCAGCGCGATGGCGGCTCGCATCTTGCGGGCTTCCGCCAGGCGCTGACCCGCGTGGTGGGCCGCTATGCCGAGGCCAACGCCACCAAAAAGGAAAGCCATGCCCTGAACGGCGAGGACATGCGCGAGGGCCTGACCGCCGTGCTCTCGGTCAAGGTGCCTGACCCCAAATTCTCATCGCAGACCAAGGACAAGCTGGTCTCGTCTGAAGTGCAGCCGGTGGTGCATGCCGCTGCTGCCGACATGATTTCCCACTGGTTCGAGACCCACCCCAAGGAAGCCCGCCACATCGTGGCCAAGGTGATGGATGCCGCAGCCGCGCGTGAGGCGGCGCGGCGCGCGCGTGAACTCACCCGGCGCAAGGGCGTGCTTGATATTTCCTCGCTGCCCGGCAAGCTCGCGGATTGCCAGGAGCGCGACCCGGCCAAGTCCGAACTGTTCATCGTCGAGGGTGACTCGGCAGGTGGCACGGCCAAGCAGGGGCGCGACCGGCGCTTTCAGGCGATCCTGCCGCTCAAGGGCAAGATCCTGAACGTGGAGCGCGCGCGCTTTGACCGCATGCTCGGCTCGGCTGAAATCGGCACGCTGATCACGGCGCTCGGCACCGGCATCGGGCGGGGTGATGTGGAACATGGTGGCTTCTCGATCGAGAAACTGCGCTATCACCGCATTGTCATCATGACCGACGCCGACGTGGATGGCTCGCACATCCGCACGCTGCTGCTGACCTTCTTCTTCCGCCAGATGCCCGAACTGATCGAGAACGGGTACCTCTATATCGCCCAGCCGCCGCTGTACCGCGCCAAGCGCGGCAATGACGAGCGTTACCTCAAGGATGACGCGGCCCTTGAATCCTACCTGCTCGACAAGGCGCTGGCCAATGCCGCGCTGCATTATGCCGATGGGCGCGAGGTGCAGGGCGAGGCCATGCGGACGGACGTGCACTTCATCCGTGACGTAACACGCGCGCTCTCGCGCCTGTCGGCCCGCGTGCCGGTATGGATTCTGGAGCAGGCGGCCATTGCGGGCGTGCTGCGCCCGGACCTGAACACGGTGCCAGAGCGCGTTGTGGACCTGCAGGCGCGGCTTGATGCCATTTCGCCGCCCACCGAGCGTGGGTGGAAGGTGGCCGCAGGCGAAAGCGGGCTGGAAATGGCGCGCAGCGTGCGCGGCGTGGGCGAGGTCTATCGCCTTGAAGCCACCACCCTGCGCAGCGCGGAAGTGCGCTGGCTGGCCGAGCGCCATGAGCGGCTGGTGAAGGATTTTGCCGGACCTGTCAGCCTTGTGCTCGATGGCACGCCGCACCCCTTCCACGGCCCGGCCTCGCTGTACGAGCGGATTCTGGCGCAGGGCCGCAAGGGCCTGTCGATCAACCGCTTCAAGGGCCTGGGCGAGATGAATGACGAACAGTTGTGGGAAACCACGCTCGACCCCGCCATGCGCACGCTGCTTCAGGTCAAGGTAGGTGACATTGAAAACGCGGCGCAGGTCTTCTCCACCCTGATGGGCGATGTGGTTGAACCGCGCCGTGACTTCATCGTGGGCAATGCGCTCAAGGTCGCCAATCTCGACGTGTGATCGGGCTCAGGCAGGCACCAGTTCGCCTGCCAGATGCGGCACTTCGGTTATGGAATCGGCGCCCACCGTGGCCCCGGCTTCCATTTCCGGCCGCCCGTAACCCCAACGGGCGAACAGGACGGGCACATGCGCGCCCAGGGCGCAGGCCACGTCATTATGGTGGTCGCCGGTCATGATGGCGCGGGCCGGGGTGCCCCCTGCCTGTTCAATGGTGCCCAGCAGGTGGCGTGGGTCGGGCTTGCGCACGCCAAAGCTGTCGCCCCCGCCCACAGTGACAAACCATTTTTCCAGATCCATGACCTTGAGGATATGCCGCGCCGCCACCACGGGCTTGTTGGTGCACACCGCCATGTGCCAGCCGGCCTCGTGCAAGGCCGTCAGTGCCGCGACCGTGCCGGGAAAAGGGCGGGAGCGGTCGGTTGAATGCGGGGTGTAACGGGCCATGTAGCGGGCAGTGGCCTCGGGGCGGTCGATGCGGGCTGCGGCAGGACCTGCGTGGTCGAGCAGGCGACTGACCAGCACGGCCACGCCATCGCCAATCATCGGGCGCACCGCCTCGGGTGTTATGCCCGGCAGGCCGTATTGCGACAGCAGCCAGTCGGCACACGCTGCAAGATCGGGCAGGCTGTCGATCAGCGTGCCATCCATATCAAAAACTGCCAGACGGGGAAGGGATGATGTCATCATGAACGCCTTGTGACTGTCTGGCGTTGAGGAAGCCTCACCGTGCAATGTCGTGCAAGTCATAAGAGATTGTCTGAGAACAGGTCATTGATAAAAAAGAAAAGTTTTTGAGCGCTGCCTTTGAAAACTTTATATGATTCCAGGGTATTTCTGGCCTGCCTTTTTTCAAGAAATCTCAGCAGGAATGTCTGTTGGAAAATGATGGATCATAAAATTTTATGTTTTTGATCAGGGTATTATTTTTTCGTGGCAACATCGTAGCACTCAGACATTTGAAGTGATGCGCCCCTGCATGGATAAGGGTTTGACAGGGCAGTCAGGTGCGGAGTACCCGCACACTGCCATGAACACCGACACAGAGACTGCCTCGTCCGCCTCCGCTTCGCCCATGTCGACTGCCGTTATTCTGGCGGCGGGTCGCGGCACGCGCATGAAATCGGAGCGGCCCAAGGTCATGCATCCGCTCGCGGGCCAGCCCATGCTGCGCTACCTCATTGATAACGCAGCCGAAGTGTTTGACCAGATCGTTGTCGTCGCCGGGCCGGGCATGGATGACGTGGCAGCCCTTGCCGCGCCGCACGCGGTGGTGGTGCAGCACGACCGCCTGGGCACGGGCCATGCCGCCCGCCAGGCCGAGGCCGCGTTTGGCACGGGCGATGTCGCGGTGCTGTATGGCGATAACCCGCTGATTACGCCGGGCACCATGCGCGCCCTGCTGGCCCGGCGCCGCAGTGATGACACGGGCCTCGCCCTGCTGGCCATGGAACCGGCTGATCCCGCCCGCTACGGCCGCGTGGTCAAGCGTGACGGGCTGGTGCAGCGGATTGTGGAATGGGCGGATGCTACGCCCGCCGAGCGTGCCATCGGTCTGTGCAACGCGGGCGTGCTGTGCGCCGATGCCGCCGATTTCCGCCGCTGGCTTGGTGAAATTGATAATAAGAACGCGCAGGGCGAATACTATCTGGGCGATGTGGTGGCGCGCGCGGTGGCCGAAGGGCGCAAGGTGCGCGCTGTTGTAGCACCTGAGGATGAACTGCGCGGCATCAATTCCCGCGCCGAACTGGCCCAGGCCGAAGCCTGCGTGCAGGCCCGCCTGCGCCTTGCCGCCATGGCAGGCGGCACGACCCTTGTGGCTCCCGATACCGTGTTCCTGTGCGCCGATACGGTGTTCGAGCCTGATACGGTGGTGCATCCCCATGTGGTGTTCGGGCCGGGCGTGCATGTCAGGCGCGGCACGGAAATTCATGCGTTTTCGCACATTGAGGGGGCAACGGTTGGGCCTGATGCCCAGATCGGCCCCTATGCCCGCCTGCGTCCGGGCACGGATGTGGGGCAGGGCGCGCGCGTGGGCAACTTCGTGGAACTCAAGGCCACCACGCTTGGCGCAGGCGCCAAGGCCAACCACCTGACCTATCTGGGCAATACCACCGTGGGGGCAAAGGCCAATATCGGCGCGGGCACCATTACGTGCAATTATGATGGCGTGTTCAAGCACCGCACGGAAATCGGGGCCGAAAGCTTCATCGGGTCGGATTCGGTGCTTGTCGCCCCCGTGCGGTTGGGTAAAGGGGTGATTACGGCAGCGGGCAGCGTGATTACGCATGACGTACCGGATGATGCCCTGGCCATTGGCCGGGCACGGCAGGCGAACAAGGCGGGTTATGCCAGCGTGTTCCGCCAGCGGCTGAAGAACAGGAAGGAACAGGGCTGATGTGTGGCATTGTAGGGGTTGTTGGCAGCAATCAGGCCACGCCGGTCATTCTCGATGCCCTGCGGCGGCTGGAATATCGCGGCTATGATTCCGCTGGCATCGCAACGCTTGAGCATGGCCATGTCGAGCGCCGCCGGGCTGCGGGCAAGCTCGACCACCTTGCCACGCTGCTCGCGCGCCTGCCGCTGCCGGGTGTGACCGGCATCGGCCATACGCGCTGGGCCACCCATGGCGCGCCGACCGAGAACAACGCCCACCCGCATGGCACGGAACGCGTGTCGGTGGTGCATAACGGCATTATCGAGAACTTCGAGGAACTGCGCCGCGAGCTTGAGGCCGCAGGCCAGGTCTTCTCGACCGATACCGATAGCGAGACCATTGCCCAACTGGTCGACTATCACCTCCAGCGCGGCCTTTCCACGCGTGAGGCCGCGCATGAATGCCTCAGGCGGCTGGAAGGGGCCTATGCGCTGGCCATGATCTTCGCGGGTCATGACGGCATGGTCATCGGCGCGCGGCATGGCGCGCCGCTGGTGGTGGGCTTTGGCGATAACGAGATGTTCCTCGGCTCCGACAGCCTGGCCCTCGCTCCGCTCACCCGCCGCATCGCCTATCTCGATGATGGCGACTGGACGGTCATCACCCCCGCTGGCGCCGCGTTTTTTGACATGGCGGGCAACCCGGTCGAGCGTCCGGTCAAGATGACGGCGCTGATCGCGGCCTCGGTGGGCAAGGATGGCTACCGCCATTACATGGAGAAAGAGCTGCACGAGCACCCGGTGGTGATCGGCCAGACGCTCCAGCGTCTGATCGACCCCGCTACCCGCCGCGTGGTGATGCCCGACCTGCCGTTTGACCTGGCCAGCATTCCCCGCGCCGTGATCACCGCCTGCGGCTCGGCCTTCTACGCGGGCATGATCGGGCGTTACTGGATCGAGCAGTATGCCCGCCTGCCGGTCGATATCGACGTGGCGAGCGAGATGCGCTACCGCAACCCGCCGCTGGCCCATGGCGGGCTGGGGCTGCTGATCTCGCAATCGGGCGAGACGGCGGATACGCTGGCCGCCCTGCGCGGCATGCGGGCTGTAGGGCAGCATATCGTCTCGGTGCTCAATGTGGAGCAGAGCACCATGGCGCGTGAAAGCGATGCCGTGCTGGGCACCGTGGCAGGCCCCGAAATTTCGGTGGCCAGCACCAAGGCGTTTACCGCCCAGCTTTCGGTGCTGGCGTGCCTGACCATCGCTTTTGCCCGCGCGCGCGGCACGATTGACGCCGCGCAGGAAGAACGCATGGTCACCAACCTGCTTGACCTGCCGAGCAAGGCGACCGAGGTGTTCGAGCGCCATGACGAGATCCGCCGCATGGCCGCCATCGTGGCGGGCGCGCGCGATGTGCTTTATCTGGGGCGGGGCGCCATGTTCCCCGTAGCGCTCGAAGGGGCGCTCAAGCTCAAGGAAATCACCTACATCCACGCCGAGGCCTATGCCGCGGGCGAGATGAAGCATGGCCCCATATCGCTGATCGACAGCACCGTGCCGGTCGTGGCCACCGTGCCGTCGGGGCCGCTGTTTGAAAAGACGCTGTCCAACCTGCAGGAAGCCAAGGCCCGTGGCGGCCGCCTGCTGGTGTTTACCGACATGGCGGGCGCGCCCCGCCTGCGCGAGATCGCGGAATGCGTGGTGGCGATCCCGACGGTGGATGAGTTCGTCGCCCCCATCCTGCAGACCATTCCGGTGCAGATCCTGGCCTATGAGGTGGCCCTGATCAAAGGCACGGATGTCGACCAGCCGCGCAATCTGGCCAAATCCGTTACTGTTGAATAGACACGCGCAGGCACGCTGGCACACTCGCCGCCAGCAGGACTGAAACAGCACAGGGGCACGGCAGGCACATGACAGCACCAACGGCATTTCCCCACGGGTCGGGTCCGCGCGTTCTGGTGCGGGGTGCCGGGGTTTCGGGGCTGACGGCGGCGGTAACGCTTGCCGAGCGCGGCGCGCGGGTGGTGGTGCACGAATGTGGCCCGCGCGTGGGCTGGGGTGCCTCATGGAAGGCAGGCGGCATGCTGGCCCCATGGTGCGAGGCCGAATCCGCCACACCGGAGGTCACCGCCCAGTCCCTCGCCTCGCTCGACTGGTGGGATGCGCACGTGCCCGGCGTGGACCGCAATGGCACGCTGGTGCTGGCCCCTGCGCGTGACGTGCGCGAGGTCATGCGCTTTGGCCGCCGCACCTCGCATTACGAGACCATTGGCGAGGCCGAGATCACGCAGCTTGAGCCGGATCTGGCCGATCGCTTCTCGCGCGCGCTGTTCTTTGCGGGCGAGGGCCACGTCAACCCGCGTGATGCGCTGGTGGCCCTTGCTGGCCGCGTGGCCGGACTTGGCGGCGAAATTCATTTCAACATGCCGGTGGGTGAACAGCCCACGGGCTTTGACTGGGTGGTGGACTGCACCGGCATTGCAGCCCGCGATCAGTTGCCCGACATGCGCGGCGTGCGCGGCGAAATGCTGCTGCTGCGCTGCTCGGACGTAACGCTGTACCGCCCGGTGCGCATGCTGCATCCACGTATCCCCATTTACATCGTGCCCCGGGCCGACCATGTTTACATGGTGGGTGCAACCATGATCGAGAGTGAGAACGCAGGCCCCATGACCCTACGCTCGATGGTGGAGATGCTGGGCGCGGTCTATGCCCTGCACCCTGCTTTTGGTGAGGCCGAGATACTCGAAACCGGCACCGGCCTGCGCCCCTCCTACCCTGACAACATGCCTGCCGTGCACCACAAGGGGCGGCACATCCATATCAACGGCATGTATCGCCACGGCTTCCTGCTCTCGCCCGTGCGGGCCAGGGAGGCGGCCGATATCGTGTTCGGCGCGGCGTGAGCAGCCCCTACAGGAGCGTTCCATGCAGATACTGGTAAATGGCGAACGCCATGACGTGCAGGCCACAAGCCTGAGCGCCCTGCTTGACGAGATGGGCTATGATGCCACGACCCGCATCGCCACGGCGGTGGATGGCTGCTTTGTCGCGGCCACCCGCCGGGCAGGCCTTGCGCTGCATGAGGGCGCGCAGGTGGAAATTCTGGCCCCCATGCAGGGAGGATAACCGCAATGACCCTTTTCTATGGCACCGAACTGTCGTCGCGCCTGATGCTGGGCACGGCGCAGTATCCCTCGCCTGAAATCCTGGCGGATGCCGTGCGCCGGGCGGGAGCCGGGGTGGTGACCGTATCGCTGCGGCGCGAGGCGGCCGGCGCGCGTGCAGGCCAGGCCTTCTGGGAACTGATCCGCGGGCTTGACGTGCCCGTGCTGCCCAATACGGCGGGCTGCCACACCGTGCGTGAGGCCGTGACCACGGCGCAGATGGCGCGCGAGGTGTTCGGCACCGACTGGATCAAGCTTGAGGTGATTGGCGAATCAGACACATTGCAGCCCGACATGTTCGCCCTTGTCGAGGCCGCGCGCATTCTGGTCGAGGACGGCTTCAAGGTCTTCCCCTACATGACCGAGGATCTGGTGGGCGCCGAGCGTCTGCTGCGCGCGGGCTGCGAGGTGCTGATGCCCTGGGGTGCGCCGATCGGCTCGGGCAAGGGGCTGAACAACCTGTTTGGCCTGCGGGCCTTGCGCGCGCACTTCCCCGATGTGCCGATGGTTGTTGATGCGGGCATCGGCGTGCCCTCGCACGCGGCACAGGCCATGGAACTGGGCTATGACGCGGTGCTGATCAACACAGCGGTGGCCAAGGCGGGCAACCCGGCGGAAATGGCCCGCGCTTTCGCCATGGCGGTCGAGGCCGGGCGCATGGCCTATATTGCCGACCCGATGGAAGAACGCGACATGGCAGCACCCTCCACCCCCGTTATCGGGCAGGCCGTGCTATGAGCCACGCCCCGCTGCCGTCGCGCATCTATCCCGTTGTTGATGAAGCCCGCTGGGTGGGCCAGTTGGGCCAGGCTGGCGCGAAACTGATCCAGTTGCGCCTCAAGGATATGGAGCAGCAGGCATTGCTGCGCGAAATCCGCTCAGGCATCGCGCAGGCGCGGCAGCACGGCGTGTGCCTCGTGCTCAATGATTACTGGCGCATCGCGATTGAGGAGGGGGTGGATTACATCCATCTGGGCCAGGAAGACCTTGATACGGCGGACCTGCCCGCCATTCGCGCCGCCGGGATCAGGCTTGGCGTGAGCACTCATAGCGAGGCGGAACTCGAGCGTGCGCTCTCGGTCAGCCCCGATTACGTGGCCCTTGGCCCGGTCTGGCCCACAAAGCTGAAAAAAATGCCGTGGGGGCCGCAGGGCACGGAAAAATTGACCGTGTGGAAGAAACGCATCGGCGATCTGCCATTGGTGGCGATTGGCGGCATTACGCTCGAGCGCGCGCCTTCGTGCATTGCGGCGGGCGCGGACTGTGTCTCGGCGGTGTCGGATTTCATTCGCATGCCCGACCCGGCCGGGCAGGTAAAGGCCTGGCTTGCCGCAACCGGCACCGGGCAGGCTTTGTGAAAAAGTGGAACATAATGTGATCGGCGCTGTGTTGTTCATGCAACGCTTCTGTGGCATTATTGGTACTGACAGCTCTGGTCCTTGAAGGAACGCCTTTTACGGCCAGATATTGGTTTTATAACGCCAGATTCTGCCGCGCCGATGCGCAATGAACATAATCTGTTCATGGTCGGTCGCTAGGGTTGGCCTATTATATATTGATGTGGCCGGAAGGCGGGGATTTTGAATGGAGATAGCGGGTCTGGCAGCAATCTTGATGGCGATTGCCGTGCTGCTTGTCGTGGTCAGCGCGGTCCAGCCGCTTGCCCGCCGCCTCGAACTGTCCGAAACCGTGCTGCTTGCCATCGTGGGCATCGTGATCGGTGGCGCGGCGGATCTGGTGCTGCGCAACAGCCATCTGGAAATATTCAATGGCGCGGCAGAGACGCTGCTGGATTTTCCGCTTAACAGCGAAGCGTTCCTGCTGATCTTCCTGCCCATACTGGTGTTTCAGGGGGCACTTGGCATTGATGTGCGCAGGCTCGCGCATGAAACCGCCACCGTGCTTTTGCTGGCCGTGGTGGCTGTTGCCGTCTCCACTGCTGCCATCGGTTTCGCGCTCTATCCGCTGGCGGGCATGCCGCTGGCGGTGTGCCTGCTGCTCGGCTCCATCGTGGCCACGACCGATCCATCGGCGGTGGCGGGCATCTTCAAGGAAATCGGCGCGGCGAGCCGCCTGACCCGCCTGGTGGAGGGCGAGGCGCTGCTTAATGACGCGGCGGCCATTTCCATCTTCACCATCCTGCTCGGCTCCATCACCTCGCACCACAAGATCATGCTGGGCGGGGCGGTGCTGGAGTTTCTGGTCTCGTTCATTGGCGCGCTCATCATCGGCGTGCTGTTCGGGCGGCTGGTGCTCATGATGATCCCGGCCCTGGGTGCTGCCCCCGCCGCCGAGGTGACGCTGACGGTCGCGCTGCCCTACCTGTCCTATATCGTATGTGATGAATTCCTTGGCTTTTCCGGCGTGGTGGCTACGGCGGCCTCGGGGCTGACCATCTCCATCTATGGTCCGTCCACCTTCCGGCCCCAGACCTGGCGCTTCCTCAACGAGTTGTGGCAGCAGCTCGTGTTCTGGGCGGGGTCGCTGGTGTTCGTGCTGGCCTCCATGCTGGTGCCGCGCCTGCTCGTGGGCATGACGAAGTGGGACTGCGTGCTGATCCTTGTGGCCGCCGGTGCCGGGCTGCTCGCACGCGGGGCGGTGGTGTTTGGCATGCTGCCTGTCCTTGCCGCCACCAAGCTCTCGCCGCCGGTGCCAACCCCCTTCAAGGTGACGATGGTGTGGGGCGGGCTGCGCGGGGCCATTACGCTGGCGCTGGCGCTGGCCGTGACGGAAAACGAGCATGTCTCGAGCAGTATCGCGCACTTCATCGGCATTATCGCCACGGGGTTCGTGC
The DNA here is from genome assembly GCF_040581405.1 of Komagataeibacter sucrofermentans DSM 15973. Classification (NCBI taxonomy): domain Bacteria; kingdom Pseudomonadati; phylum Pseudomonadota; class Alphaproteobacteria; order Acetobacterales; family Acetobacteraceae; genus Komagataeibacter; species Komagataeibacter sucrofermentans. The sequence goes on along the minus strand of NZ_CP137157.1, from coordinate 1,946,967 downwards.
TGATCACGCTGTTCGTCAACGGGTTGTCGCTGCGCTATCTCGTGCTGTTTCTCAAGCTTGACCAGTTGCCGCTGATCGATCAGGCCCTGCGCCACCAGATCCTGGCCATCGGCCTAGGCGAAGTGCGTGACCAGACGCGCGACGTGGCGGGTGAGCTCGGCTTCTCCCCCAACGTGACCAGCACGGTGGTCGATGTGCTCGACCGGCGCGTCCATTCGGAGGAGCAGGCCAATACATTCGATACAGCCCTTGGCGACCGCCAGCGCGTGACGCTTGCCCTGATCGTGATCGCCAACCGCGAGCGCTCCATCCTGCTTGACCTGTTCCGCATTCAGGGCCTGTCGCGCCGTGTGATGGAAACGCTGCTGCGCTCGGCCGAGGCCATGGTGGATGGCGCCCGCCTTGAAGGCCGCTTTGGCTACGTGCGCGCATTGCGGCGCAGGCTGCGGCCCTCGCTGCGCTTTCGCGTGGCGCAGTTCATCCACCACCGCTTCAATTTCGACACGCCCCTCATGTACTGCATGATGGAGCGATTCGAGATGCTGATGATCGGCTATTTCGTCTCGCTATCGCTCACGCGCTTCATGCGCCAGCGCATGGAGCCGACGCTCGGTGTCCGTATCAGCGAGATCGTGGGCGAGGTGCTTGGTCGGCAGTGCAAGCTGCTTGATGAGGCGCTGCAGACCCTGCGGCTGCATTATCATGGGTATTCCGAGGCGCTGGAAAACCGGATGCTGCGCCAGATCGCGCTCAGGCTGGAAGAGGAAAAATACGATACCCTGATGTCGGAATCGCTGCTGAGCGAGGAACTGCACCGCGAACTGCACCGTGATGTGGAACACCGGCGCGAGCAGCTTGATTTCCGGCTCAAGTTCAACATCCGCGCAGGTATTGAAAGCCGTATCCACAATTTCCCCCTCTTCGAGGGTGTGGCCGATGGCGTGCTGCACGACATCGCGATGAAGATGTCGATCCATTTCTCCACGCCGGGCGAGCGGTTGTACCGCAAGGGGCAGAAGGTACGCACCGTCTATTTCATCAGCGCGGGCCTGGCCGAGACGCATTACCCCAAGCATGACGTGCGCTTCGGGGCGGGGGCCGTGCTGGGCGGCGAGGAAGCCCTGAAGGACGGGCGCGTGGCAGCCACCAGCCGGTCGTTGCAGTTCGGGCATTTCATGACCATGAGCGCGCGCGACTTCCGCAAGCTTGTCGAGGATTATCCCCATATCGGTGAAAATCTCGCGCGCCTGATCCAGGCCCGCGCCAAGGGCGAACTGCCCGATGCCCAGCTTCTGCCCGGCGATGGCGCGGAAATGGCGGGTCGCACGCCCTCCTATGATGCGATCGACCTCGCCACGGCCCCGGTAACCCAGGCCATACCGGTGCGCAAGAGCGGCTCAGGCAAAGCCTGAAGCTGCTGGAAACAGAAGAAAGTTTTGGGTGAAGCTTTTTTCAAAAAGCTTCATGAACCGCCATTTTCCTGAAAAAAACTGACAGGCTGATCTGGCTTTTTCCTCCCGTCTGAACGCCGTGTTCAGAACGGGCGGAGCAGGCGGTCGAGATATTCCAGTTCCTCTGGCGGGCGGGTGCGGTCGGCATCGCGGCGGCGCAGTTCCTGCTCGATCTCGCGTGCGCGTTCACGGCTGGCATTGTCAGGCAGGTGGGTGTCGTTATCCATGCCGGCATGGGTGCCGCCGCTCTTGCGGCCAAGCGGGTCACGATCGCCCTTGTCACCCGCCTGCTGCTGCTCGTCATCCTCATCATCCGGGTCACCGGACTGGTTGCCACCACTGCCGTGGGTGCCTTTGCCCTTGCCATCGTCAGACAGCATGGGCAGCAGCACGCTCATGGTGCCCTTGCTGCTCTGGCTGCGCATGGACTGGCGCATCTGCTGGTTGCCCTGTTGCAGGTCGGCCAGCACTTTTTTCTCCGCTGCCGCAGCTTCCGCGTCCTTGCCTGCGCCGAGGGCGGCACGCACGGCTTTCATGTCCGTCTGCGCCTTGTCCAGGGCGGGCATGTCCTTGCCCATCGCCTGCTTGAACTCGCGCTGAAGCTCATGCAGCGCGCGGGCAAGGGCGTGCTGCACGGCGCGGTCGGCATGCTGCTGGGCCGTGCGGGCCTCGGGTGTCAGGCTTGGTGGCGGGGGCGGGCCTGCCTGCGGGGCAGCCGGGGTGGTGCCGCTTTGGGGCGTGATGCCAAGCTGGCGCAGCAGGTCGGTGGTGGACATGGAGGACAGGTCGCCTTCATCCTCATCCATGTCGGTCTGGCGGCTGGCGGCATCGCGTTCACGCTGGCGCTGGTCCTGGTCCAGGCGCGACTGGGCGTGATCGAGCAACTGCGACTGGCGTGTAACCAGATCGCGCAGGCTGCGGCGCAGTTCGCGCGCCTGCTGGCGGGCCTGCATCTGCTGGGCCAGCGCCATCATGTCCTGCGGGGTTGCATTGCGGATGCCATCAGCCATGTCCTCCATCTGCTGGAGTTTCTGCATGGCATCGGCATCGCGGCCCGATGCGGCGTCATCCTGTAGCTGCTGCATCATCTGGCCCAGATTCTGTTCGCCCTGCAGGGTCATCTGCGGCATGGCGGGAATGGCGGAATGCTGGCCTAGCGCCTGCATCTTGCGCGAGATCGCATCCTTGAGCGCCTGCATGCGGTGCTGGAGTTCGGCCTGCTGGTCGGCATCCTGCCCCTTTGGCCCCATCTCGCGCATGTGCTCAAGCTGCTGGCGCACGGCTTCCTGCGCGGCCTTGACGCCAAAATCTGCCTGTTCGTTATCAATATCGCGGCGGTTGTGCTCCACATCGAGGGCAAGGAACCACAGCCGCGCGGTGGCCTGCGCAATGGCGGCCTCATCGCTCACATCCTCGCTGCCCAGCAGGGCGGCGGTGCTGGTCAGGCCCAGCAGCAGGCCGACATGGTGCGTCAGCACGGTATCGGCCTGGCCCAGCCCTACCAGCTCGCGCGCGGCCTGCGCCCGGTTCTCGCGGTGCAGGGCAAGGCGCTGGCGAATGTCCAGAATGGCTTTGGCCACCGGATTATGGAATATGCGCGCGCCGATACGCAGTTTGATGGGGGCGGACGTCGCGGTCGTGCCGCTGTGGCTGGTGGCCACAAGGCGGGCGGTCACGTCCTCGCCCGCCCATGGGTTGTCTGACAGATCGGGCGTCGCCACGCCATCAGCGGTGCGGGGCTGGCCATTGAGTGGCAGGGGTACGCGCAGGATGTCGTTCGGGCTGTCAGGCATGACCAGTTCGGCGTGCAGGCTGGCAATGCCGTAGGGCTGGGCTACATGGTAGGGCAGGCGCGTGCGCCATTCCCCCGCGCTGCTGCCGGGGTTTGGCCCCCAGGCCACCTCCGGTGGCGGGTTGGGGGTTACGTGCAGGCTCCATTGCGCCAGCGTGCGCCCCCGGCCACGCAGGCGCAGCGTGCCACTGGCCAGAAGGGTGGCATTGGCGCTCCAGCTGGCCTTGCCCAGCGCGTGAAAGCCATGGGGGCCAATGGCGGGAGCAGACTGGCTGGCCTGCATGCGCAGGGCGGGCGTGCCATCCAGCCCGTTCAGCGTAACACTGAGCACGGCCCCTGCGGGAATGGTGGCGGTGGCATGGGTGGCATCAAGAAAGACCGGGGCACCGGGCGCATAGTCAGGCAGGGTGATCCAGGCATTGACCTGCGGGGCAGGGGTATCGGCATCATCCATGCCGGGCAGGAAAGCTGCCGTGATGCGGCTGGCGGCATGGGGGCCGGTCCAGACGAGCCCTCCGGCCAGCAGCACGGCCAGCACGGGGGTTGCGCGCACCCATTGCGAAGCGGGCAGGCGCAGATGTGGCCAGCCGCCGCGCAGGTGCTCAAGGGCCGCCATCGTGCGGTGCAGGTGTAGCTGCCACAGTTCATGAAGGGCGGGCGTGCCGGTATTGGCGGGCTGGTCATGCAGGGTGCGCAGCGGCTGCCCCGTCAGGCCGGAGGCCTGCTCCACGCGCCGGTCGGTCTCGGCGGCGGTGGGGGGGCTGACGGCCTGCCACAGCCGCCAGGTGCGCCACGATACGGCCCCGGCCAGCCCCAGCAGGGCCAGCGCGTGCACGCTGTCGGGCAGGCGCTGCGGCACGCGCGCCAGCCCCAGCAGGGCCACCCCCATGGCCGTGCTCGCGGCAGGGAGCATGAGCGGCCACAGGCGCTCCGCCCACAGGGCGCGGCGGGCCTGCCCGCGCGCACGCGCAAGGCGTTGCGGCAGGTTGCCGCCAGTCCGGGTCATGTCCTGCCCGACGGTCATAGGCCTCCGCCAGCGGGGGTAAGGGCTTTGTCCACCCACTCGGGAACATGGTCGGCGGCCCAGAGTTCCTCAACAGGCTGGCGCGGGCGGATGACAGCCCAGCGATTGCCATCGACCATCACCTGCGCTGCCAGCGGGCGGTCGTTATAGGTGGAGCTCATCACCATGCCATAGGCCCCGCAGTCCAGCAGGGCCACGTGCGCGCCTGCTTCCATGTGGGGCAGGGTGCGGTCATGGCCGAAGGTGTCGCCACTTTCGCATACGGGGCCGACCACATGCACCGTCTCGACCGGGGCGGTCGCATCCTTGGCCGAAAGCGGCAGGATGCCATGCCATGCATCGTACAGGCTGGGGCGCATGAGGTCGTTCATTGCCGCATCAAGCACCAGGAAGGGGGGCATGCCGTCATAGCCGCGCTTGCGCAGGATGACGGTGCTCAGCAGCACGCCCGCAGGCCCCGCCAGCCAGCGGCCCGGCTCAATGGCCAGGCGCGTGCCCAGCCCGCCAAGTTCGGCCGCAATAGTGGCGGCAAGGGCTTCGGGCGCGCCTTCGGTTTCATCGCGGTAGGAAATGCCAAGCCCGCCGCCGCAGTCCAGCGCGTCGACCACCAGCCCGCGCGCGCGGATGGCGTGCACGAGTTCGGCCAGCCGCGTATAGGCGGTGCGGTAAGGCTGCATGCGCACGATCTGGCTGCCGATATGCATGGCCAGCCCCACGGGGCGGATGCCGGGGAGCGCTGCGGCGCGGGCATAGAGTTCGACCGCGCGGTTATAGGGAATACCGAATTTGTTGTTGGCAAGCCCCGTGGTGATCTTGGCGTGCGTTCCCGCATCGACATCGGGGTTGATGCGCAGGGCGACCGCTGCCTCCAGCCCTTCGGCCTGCGCCGTGGCGGAGAGCAGTTCGAGTTCCTCCGCACTTTCCACATTGACCTGCAGAATGCCCGCGCGTAGCGCCAGGCGCATCTCGTCAGCAGTCTTGCCCACGCCCGAGAACACGATCCGGCTTGCCGGGATGCCCGCCGCCATGGCGCGGCGCAGTTCTCCGCCGCTCACCACGTCGGCGCCCGCGCCTTGCGCCGCCAGCACGCGCAGCACGGCCAGATGATCGTTGGCCTTGACCGCGAAATGGATGGAAACCGGGCGGTCCGTCACCTTGAAGGCATCGGCCAGCCTGCGGTAGCGCGCGCGCAGCGTACCGGCACTCATCACCCATGTGGGCGTGCCAAGCGCGTCGGCTATGGCGTTAAGCGGCACGTCCTCGAGCACGAGCCCGTCCATGGCGTGCATTGACAACGCGGGACGGACGGCCAGAAGGTCGGCGACGGAAGGGTCCTGTCCGGGACAGGGGAGGGGAGTATCAGCCATGATACCCACACGATACCGCCTTGCCGCATCCCTTCCAAGGTGGTTGACGCAGGAAAGAACAGGAAGGACAGGCCCATCATGACTCACGACCCCGTGGCAGGGGCGGCAATGGCCGTGCGGACCCATGCCTATGCGCCCTATTCGCGCTTTCAGGTGGGCGCTGCGGTCGAGACCGTGGATGGCCGGATTTTTGCCGGGTGCAATGTAGAGAACGCGGCCTACCCCGAGGGAACCTGCGCCGAAGCAGGCGCCATTGCGGCCATGGTGGCCGCGGGCGCGCGCCAGATCCGGCGCGTGGTGGTGTGTGGCGGCACGGGCGCCGCCTGCACGCCATGCGGGGGATGCCGGCAGAAGATAAGGGAATTCGCGCCGCCGGAGGCCGAGATCGCCATGATCTCGCCTCAGGGCGCGGTGCTGGTGGTCCATACGCTGGCCGACCTGCTGCCCGACAGTTTCGGGCCGGGCAGCCTAGCCTGACTGGCGTGGGCCTCAGCGGTCCTTGTCGGGATAGCTGTTATAGAACTCCCTGCTGGGCTGGTGCGGGTTGCCAATGCGCCCGCAGGCCCCAAGCGTGGCGCCCATGGCGGCAAGCATGGCGAACATGAGCATGAAGCGCGCCGCGTTGCGGCGCAGGGTGGTCAGGGCGTTCATGCGTTTGCTCCCAGCGTGTCCAGCCAGCGCGTGGCCTGCGCGCGCACGTTATCGGCTGACGTGCCGCCGTGGCTGGTGCGCGAGGCAATGGAGGAATCGACGCTCAGCACCGAGAAGATGTCCTGCGTGATGCCCGCTTCCTCTTCCTGCATCTCCGCAAGGCTCAGCTCGGCCAGGCCCACGCCCTTTGCTTCCGCCTTGCCCACAAGGCGGCCGGTCACGTGGTGCGCGGTGCGGAAGGGCACCTTGAGCACGCGCACCAGCCAGTCGGCCAGATCGGTGGCGGTGGAGAAGCCGGACCCGGCATAGGCGCGCATCTGCGCCTCATTGACCGTGAGGTCGCGCACCATGCCATCCATGGCGGCAAGGCACAGGGTGGCGGCATCCGTGGCGGCGAAGACGGGTTCCTTGTCTTCCTGCATGTCCTTGGCATAGGCCAGCGGCAGGCCCTTCATGACCGTAAGCAGCCCGACCAGCGCACCGGTGATGCGCCCGCCCTTGGCGCGCACCAGCTCGGCAGCGTCCGGGTTGCGCTTTTGCGGCATGATGGACGAACCGGTGGTGAACGCATCCGACAGGCGGATGAACGAGAAGGGGGCCGAGCACCAGATCACGATTTCTTCCGCCAGGCGTGAGAGGTGCATCGCCATGATGGACAGGGCCGAGAGATATTCCAGCGCGAAATCACGGTCCGACACCGCATCGAGCGAGTTGGCGGTAGGGCGGTCGAAGCCCAGCGCATGGGCCGTCATCTCCCGGTCGATGGGGAATGACGTGCCCGCAAGCGCTGCCGAGCCGAGCGGGGATTCGTTGAGCCTGCGCCGGGCATCGGTCAGGCGGCCCCGGTCACGGGCCAGCATCTCGACATAGGCCATGAGGTGATGGCCGAAGGTCACGGGCTGGGCGGTCTGCAGGTGGGTGAAGCCGGGCATGGGCGTTGCCGCATGCTCGAGCGCGCGGCGGGCGAGCGCGCGCATGAGGGCGGCGGCCTGCTGCTCCAGCCCGTCAATCGCATCGCGCACCCACAGGCGGAAATCGGTTGCCACCTGGTCATTGCGCGAGCGCGCGGTGTGCAGGCGCTTGCCTGCCTCGCCAATGCGATCGGACAGGCGGGCCTCGATATTCATGTGAATATCTTCAAGGGCGGTGCTGAACGCGAACGTGCCCGCCGCGATCTCGCGGCCGATCTGGTCCAGCCCCTCGGTAATGGCTTTGGCGTCCTCGCCGGAAATGATGCCGGTTTTCGCGAGCATGGCGGCATGGGCCTTCGAGCCCGCGATGTCCTGCCGCCACAGCGCCTTGTCAAAGCCGATCGAGGCATTGATGTCCTGCATGATGGCCGCAGGCCCCCCGGCAAAGCGCCCGCCCCATTGTGCGTTCGCCTTGTGCGCGTCCTGATCCGTCAGCGTTTTTGCGTTCCCCGGCATCCTGTGTTCCAGCTACCCCAAGTGTGAAAAGGATTATGGCGCGCCTTCATGGCTCAATGCCATTGCGCGCCGCGCACCCTACCGGCGCGGCGCGGCAGATACAATCGTGGCGCGCCGCAATCGTGCGTGCATGGGGTCGTGGCGCGGGGCGGGGTTGCGGCGCGGGGCCGTGACGGGGTCTTTTACTTGGCGGGCCGGGGCTGTAATGTCGGCGCCCAACCCGCCATGGCAGAGGACGTTACGCCACAATGCACCATGCAGCCCTTGCACAGGAGCCGTCACGTTTGCTGACCCCGGCCGACCCGGCGCCGGTCATCCAGTTCGGCCCGTCGGCGCTCGATGGCGTGGCCACGGCAGGGGGGCTGCCCTTCGTTCTGGTCAGCGACCATGCGGGACAGGCCATTCCCGCCGCATTGGGTGACATGGGGGTGAGTGCGCAGGACCGCGCGCGCCATATCGCCTGTGACCTGGGCATGGCCGAAACCGGGCGCCTTCTGGCCGAAAAGCTGGGCTGCGTGCTGATCGAGCAGGCCTATTCCCGCCTCGTGATCGACTGCAACCGCGCGCCGGGGCACCCCACCTCCATCGTGCGCGAAAGCGACGGCACGCCCGTGCCCGCCAATGCCGACCTCAGCGCCGATGCGGAAGGCTGCCGGGTGGAGGAAATCTTCCTGCCCTATCACCAGAAGATCGGCGGTGAGATTTCCACGCGGCTCGAGGCGGGCCTGCCCGTGGTGCTGGTCTCGCTGCACAGCTTTACCGATCGCATGAACGGCCAGGCGCGGCCGTGGCATACGGGCGTGCTGCACAACCGCAACCCCGCCTTCGGCCTGCGCGTGCGCGACCTGCTCGCAGCGGAAGACGGGCTGGTGGTGGGCAGCAACGAGCCCTATGCCCTGACGGATGTGAATGACTACACCGTGCCGGTCCATGCCGAAGGGCGTGGCCTGCCGTATCTGGAAATCGAGATCAGGCAGGACCTGATCGCAACCCCGGAGGGGCAGGCCGAATGGGCCGCGCGGCTTGCACGCATCCTGCCCCGGGCCTGGGAAGAATACCGCCACTGAGCAGGAACACGCCGTTCATGAACAACACGATGGAACGCAGCCCCCGTATCGACGGGCATACCCTGCTTGCGGGGGTGATCGGCTGGCCGGTGGCGCATTCACGCTCGCCGCTGATGCATAATTTCTGGCTGGCGCAGGCCAGAATCAATGGCGCCTATGTGCCGCTGCCCGTGCGGCCCGGCGCGTTTGATACGGCGGTGAAAGGCTTGCAGGCCGCAGGATTCAGGGGGGTGAACGTGACCATCCCGCACAAGGAATCCGCCTATCGCATCGTTGACCGTCTCGACCGCTCGGCGCAGCGCTCGGGCTCGGTCAACACACTGGTTTTCGCCGCTGATGGCCAGATCGAGGGCTATTCCACCGATGGTGATGGCTTCGTGGGCAATGTCGAGGCGCATGGCGTGGCGGTGCGCGGCGGCCGCGCCCTGCTGCTTGGTGCGGGCGGGGCCGCGCGCGCCATCGCGGCAAGCCTGCTTGACCGGGGCGTGCAGGTGATCGTTGCCAACCGCACCCGCGCCCGTGCCGAGGCCCTGGCAGCCCTGCTGGAGGGAATCGAGGTCATTGACTGGGCGCGGGCGGGTGAGGCGCTGGCAGGCTGCACGTTGCTGGTCAACACGACCTCGATCGGGATGGAAGGGGCGGATAACACCGCTTTCCCGCTTGATCTGGCGCAGGCCGATGCAGGGCTTGTGGTGTGCGACATCGTTTACGTGCCGCGCCAGACCGGGCTGCTGCAACTTGCCGCACGCCATGGCCTGCGCACGGTCGACGGGCTGGGCATGCTGATCCATCAGGCCGGGCTGGGGTTTGAAAAATGGTTTGGCGCGCAGCCTGCCATCGGCCCGGAGGTCGAAGCGCTGCTTGATGCCGATCTGCGCGCGGCCCACGCGGACTGAGCGCCATGCGGGTGCTCGGCCTTACGGGCGGGATCGGCATGGGCAAGTCCACCATGGCGGCCCTGTTGCGCCGCGCGGGCCTGCGCGTGTTCGATGCCGATGCGCAGGTGCGCGCGCTTCAGGCCCCGCATGGCCGCGCGCTGCCCGCCATTGAAAGGCTGGTGCCCGGCTGCGTGCGCGATGGTGTGCTGGACCGCGCGACCCTCCGGCGCGCGGCATTGGCTGACCCCGCCATCATCCGTGGGCTTGAAGGTATTCTGCACCCGCTGGTGCGGGCCGCGCGCATGCGCTTCCTTGCGCGGGCGCGGCGTGACGGGTGTCGGTGGGTGGTGCTCGATATTCCGCTCCTGTTCGAGACCGGGGCCGAGCGGATATGTGATAAGGTGGTGGTAGTCAGCGCGCCCGCCACCATCCAGCGCGCCCGCGTGCTGCGGCGGGGCACCATGACGCCCGCGCAGCTTGATGCCGTGCTGGCCCGCCAGATGCCCGATGCCGCCCGGCGGCGCAGGGCCGATATCGTGATTGAAACCGGGCTGTCGCGGCACGACACGTTGCGGCAGGTCAGGCACCTGCTGCACGCCATGCACACGAAAGACCCCGCCGCCTGGGCGGCCTACGGAAGAAAGCCTGCATGAAACGCTCCATCCTGTTCGATACGGAAACCACGGGGCTTGACCCCCTCAAAGGTGACCGCGTGATTGAAATCGCGGCGCTGGAACTGATGGGCGACCTGCCTACGGGCAATAATTTCCATGTGCTGATCGACCCCGAGCGTGACGTGCCCGAGGAAGCCTCCCGCGTGCATGGCTTTACCTATGCCGACCTTGAGGGAAAGCCGAAATTTGCTGAAATTGCCGCCGGTTTCCTTGAATTCGTGGGCAATGACCCGCTGGTCGCCCATAACGCACGGTTCGACTTCGGCTTTCTGAATGCGGAACTCGCCCGCGCCCGCCTGCCTGAACTCGACATGGGGCGTATGGTCGATACGCTGGACATGGCGCGCGAGCGCTTCCCCGGCATGCCCAACAGCCTTGATGCGTTGTGCCGCCGCTTCGGCATCGACCTCTCGGCCCGTACCACCCATAACGCCCTGCTCGACTGCAAGCTGCTCGCCGAGGTCTATCTTGAACTGACCGGCGGCCGCCAGCGCGGGCTTGGCCTGTCGGTGTCCGAAGGGGGTGGGGGCATCGCTACCTATACCTATGCGCGCCCGCCAGGGCATGTGGCCGTGCGCGTGCGGCCCGATGCAGCGGAAATCGAGGCCCATCAGGCCTTTGTGGCCGCCCTGTCCGATCCCGTGTGGCTGGCCTGAATAGGCGGTATGTAACAAAGGGAGTGGCCGAGAGGGCCGCTTTGGGCTAACCTCGCGCATTCACCAGCCCTGATGTGTTGAACAGGAAGAGAGCATTGTCCACGGACGAGATTGTCGATCCCACGATTGCCCCTTCCGATCAGGTCAAGCGTTTCCTGCTGCACGTGGGCGTGCCCGTGGCGGGCGTGGTGAGCATCATTGCCCTCATCGCAGGCTTTGGCTGGCACTCCTACCGCACGGTGCGCACCGGAGCGCTTGCCCTGACGCATGAACTGCTGGTCAGCCAGCAGGATTACATCGCCAAGGAAGTCAATTCCTTCCTCGCCCCGGCATCGGCTGGCAGCGTGGTGGCGCGTGACATGCTCGAACATGGCGCGCCCGCGGTGGAACAGAAGATATTCATGGGCTACAGCAGCACCATGCTGCGCAACGTGCCGCAGATCCAGTCCTTCTATATCGCTGATGGCGATGGCAATTTCAGCACGCTCGAACATGGCGAGAACGACCAGCAGGTGGCCCTGACCACCCTGGTCAGGCAGGCGGACAAGCCGCCCATCTTCACCCATGAACTGCGTGACGCCAACGGTAAGGTGCTCAGGCAGTGGCAGACCCCGGCTGGCAGCTATGACCCGCGCGGCCATGCCTGGTTTGCCGATACGGTCAAGGAAGGGCAACTGCACTGGACCCACCCCTATATCGTGGAAGTGACCCGGCAGCTTACGATTACGGCGGCCATTCCCTATAAGGGGCAGGATGACAAGACCTATGTCTATGCCATCAACATGTCGCTGGCGCATCTGAACAAATTCCTCAATTCCCTGCGCATTGGCGAAAGCGGCAACGCCATCCTGATGGACCGCGACGGGCATGTGCTCGCAGGTCATGGCATGCAGGAGGCCGAGGCCGCCGCGGGCGGCGACCCCGACAGGATGAAGCTTGACCCGAAGCACTTTCCGGTCATGACCAAAGCGTTTGATGAATATCGCGTGCATGGCGATGGCGCGCGCACGGTCAAGGTAAAGGGCAAGAACTACGTCACCATCACGGCCAACCTGCCGGTTGGCACCGATAGCTGGGTGCTGCTGCTCGTCGCGCCGGAGGATGATTTCTCACAATTCGCCATGGCGGATGGGCGGCAGAACCTGCTCTTTACCGTGCTGGTCGTGATACTGGCCTCGGGGCTGGGGCTGCTTCTGTTCCTTCAGGCGCGCCGGGCCGACCGCATGCGCGCGCAGATCGCGCAGTCGCGTAATGTGGCCAATTACGAGAGCCATGCCCTGCAAACGGTCGCAACCTACCCGGACCTGTTCAACCCCGAAGATAACGCCCTGCTCCTGACCGAGACGCTGGCCGACCAGTCCCATGCCCGCCGTGCCGCCATCTGGCGCATCCTGCATGATGGGCACACGCTGATGTGCATCGATTCCTACGACCGGCAGCAGGATGTGCATTCCGGTGGCTTCGAAATGGCCACCACCGACCTCAAGACCTTCTTTGATGCCGTCGCGCATGGTGACGTGCTGACAACTGAAAATGCCGCAGCCGATGAACGGGTGGGAGCGTTCTACCGCGTCTACATGCGCTCGTTTGGCAGCAGGACGCTGTTCTGCAGCCCCATTCCGGGCAGCAGTGGCCCGGTGGGTGTTATCACGCTTGAGGATGCGCCGCGGGCGCAGGTAGTCTCCCATTTTGTGGAAATGGTGGCAGGCGTTACGGCGGCACGCTTCTCCGCGCAGCACTATACGGCGGTCGCCGCCGCGCGCGAGGAACTGGAATCCGAGCCTTCGTCCGATGAAGTGCCGCATGACGCCAGCCAGGGCTTCCTGCTCACGCCCGGCAGCCTGGGCATGAACGGCCAGCCTTCGGCGCAGGACCTGGCCAACATGGAAGGGTTCTTCCCCGCCGTGGCCATCATGGTCATCAGCCTGTCGGATATTGTCATGACGGCCCAGAACGACCCGATGGCCAACCTCAAGCTGATTGATGCGATGGCGGGCATGCTGCAGGATATTGCCCGGCAGTGCGGGCTGTTCTCCATCCGCATGCTTGGCCACCGCGTGGTGTGCGTGGCCGGTTGCTCGCGCACGCCCGACAAGGGGGCCGTCTTTCGCATGGCCAACGCGGCGCTGATGATGCGTGAAAACACGCTGGCCGTGCTGGCGAAGGAAGATCTCGACCCTGTCTTCCGCATCGGCATCGATGTCGGGCCTGTCTTTGGTGGCATGCTGGGCAAGGCGCCGCAGGCCTTCAACCTGTGGGGCGATGCCATGGGCATGGCCGAGATGATGGCGCAGGGCGCGCCCGATGTCGGCACCATTCAGGTCACGGAGGATGTCTATCACCAGCTGCGCCAGAACTTCCTGTTCCGTGAGCGCGGGCGCTTCTTCATTCCCGGCGCGGGGCTGACGCGCACCTACGTGCTGGCCGGGCGGCGATGACCGACACCTCGCCCCCGCCGCCCGAGCAGCAGGCCTCGAGCGTGCTGGCCCAGATGGCCCCGCCAGAGGACAGCAAGGATACGGGCCGCTTCGCCACGCTGATCGGGCGTTTTGCGCCATGGCTTGCCGCCATCGGGCGGCTGACGCGCCATCAGGTCCGCTTCACGCTGCTGCTGATCGGGGCCGGATGGGGCACGCTGCGCGAGAGCCTGCGCCCCAATTCATGGCGCAGGCCTGTCATCTATGAATTCCGCGCCACCTTGCGGCAGGTGATTGGCGGCGGTTTCCTGAGCATTGTCATTACGGCCACGCTTGCGGGCCTCATGGTCGTGTCGCAGGCGGCATACTGGCTGGGTTATGCTGGCATGGCGCAGATGACGGGTTCGATCCTGGTCTCGGTGCTGGTGCGTGAAATCTCGCCCATTCTTGTCGGCATCATCCTGATGGGCCGCAGCGGCATGCTGTCGCTGACCGAGATCGGCATGATGGTGCTGGGCGGCGAGGTGCGCGGCCTGCAGGCGCGTGGCATCGACCCTTTCCTTGCACTGGTCATGCCGCGCACCTTCGCCTTTACGGTGGGGGGCTTTACGCTGGGCATGATCTTTGCGGTCGTGTCGCTGCTCATGGGTTTTGTGGTGGCGCATGCCAGCGGGGCCATCACGTCCTCGGTCTGGACGTTCTTTTTCAACGTGCTGGCGGCCATGACCACGTGGGATTACCTCATCATCCCGCTCAAATTCGTGCTGGTCGGTTTCTTTGTCGGGCTGGGGGCGTGCATTTCGGGGCTGACCGTAAGCAGTAACGATACGATGGCCACCATCATGCCGCGCGGCTTCGCCCGCGGGATCATGCTGGTGCTGGTGGTCAATATCCTCTTCATGCTGGATTTCTGACCATGGCAGCAAACGCGCCCCTGCTGGAACTACGCGACGCCGTACCCTCGTTCGATGAAAGCGGCCTCATGCCCGCGCCCTACAACCTGCGCATCATGCCGGGTGAATGCGCGGTGATCGACTGCCGTGATTTTGAGCGCGCCGCCATGTTCGCTGATCTGTGCACCGGCATGATCCCGCTCACGCAGGGCAGCATCAAGTTCATGGGGCTGGACTGGAGCACGCTGCATGACCGGCAGCTCAACGCGCTGCGCGGGCGTATTGGCCGTATCTCGCGCCACGGTAGCTGGCTGAGCCTGTTCGGCACGCATCTCAACATCATGCTGCCACACCTGTACCATACGACGGACCCGTTCGAGAATGTGGTGCATCGCGCAACCGAGCTTGGGCATACATTCGGCTTTCCCGGCCTGCCCATTACCGCGCCAGACCGGCTTTCAGGCGCGGATCTGGCGCGGGCGGCCTGCGTGCGCGCCTTCATGGGGCGGCCTGACCTGCTGATACTGGAAGATATTTCCGACATGCTGCCAGAAGAGACGGTCCTGCCGTTTTTTGAAACGATGACCGCCGCGCGCGACCGTGGCTGCGGGGTGCTGTGGTTCGTCCGCTCCTCTGCGGCGTGGCATGAATATCGCAAGGCGGTGAATATCCACATGCGCCTTCTCGACGAAGGTCTTTTTTCCCTGCGGGTGGTGTAATGGTGCAGAAACAACAGTCAGACGGAATCCGGCAGCTTGTGCGCGTCCGTTACGCCGATGAATGGGTAGGCATCCTTGTTCTGGTTGCCCTGGTCATCCTGTTTGGCGCGGTGATCGAGGCCGGCGTGCTGCGCGACTGGCTCACCCCCGCGGGCAGGCTGCGCATCGTGCTGCCAGAAAACGGGGTGAGTGGCCTTGCTGTTGGCGATGACCTTGAGGTGATGGGCATCCACGCGGGCACGGTGCGCCGCGTGCGCATCAACCCTTCGGGCGGCATGTACGCCGTTGCCGAGATCGATCCTGACATCGAACCCTATATCCGCCATGACAGCACGGCCATCATCCGCAAGCGCTTCGTGGTGGCGGGGGCGAGCTATATCGACATCTCGCGTGGCGTGGGCGAGAAGCTGGACTGGAGCTACGCCGTGCTCAGCGCCACCAACGCGCCCAACCCGGCCGATACCATTACCCAGACCTTCAGCGACATCCGCGACCGCGTGATCCCGGTGCTTGATAACGCCCAGCACATGATGGCAACGCTCGATGCCACCATTACCGACATGCATGCGGGTAAGGGCTCGATCGGGCGGCTCATGACCAATGATGACCTGATCCGCCAGGCGGAACAGATGATCACCAGCCTTGATGCCACGGTCAGCCAGTTGACCCCGATCGAGAAGCAGCTTGCCGTCGTGATGGACAAGGCCAGCGCCTCGATGAGTAACGTGCAGAAGGCGACGGGCGACCTGAGTAACGCAACACCCGCCATTACCAGCAACCTCAAGGATGCCAGCCAGCAGCTCCCGGTGCTTCTGGTGCAGGCCCAGACCACGGCCAGCAGCCTGCAGAAGCTGGTTGACCAGATGCGGGGCATGTGGCTGCTCGGCGGCAGTGGTAACAAGGTGAAGAAAGGGCATGCCCGTCTTCCCGCGCAGAAGGTGCAGCCATGAAGATGAAAAAAGACTATGCGGCACTGGGTCTGGCACTCGTCCTTGCCGCCTGCGGCGGGGCACAGACGCCCGCCCCCCCGACGGACAGCACCTTGTCGCAGGATATGGATACCGGGCGCGATGCCGTGGGGCTTGACCGCCTTGCCGTGGCCGAGCAGCAGTACCGCGCGGCAGGCCAGCGTGCCGTAGCGCGTGATGACGTAACGGCCATAGGCGATGCAGGCTATAATCTGGCCACCGTGCAGCTTGATGAAAACAAGCCGCAGGATGCACTGGCTACCATTACCTCAACCCGCGCGGCGCTGGCGCTGCGCGGGCAGGCAGCAGATGATACGGGGCTGGACCTGGTGCAGGCCGGTGCGCTGCACCGGCTGGGCCGCGAGGCGGAAGCCGCGAAACAGGCCGCCCTTGCCGCTGGCGCACAGGACCCCGACATTGCGGAAAAAGGCCAGTTCATCCGTGGGCTGATTGCCGATGAGAGCGGGGATGACGCAACCCTGGCCTCGGTCGCGGCATATTTCGAGACGCTGACCGGCAAGCTGCCCGATAGCTGGAGCGCCGACGCCAAGGAAATGGCGGCCCGCAACCTGCTGGCTACCGGCGGCAGCGCCCAGACCGCCTGGCAGGATGCGCTGCAGGCCGCGACCATTCGCCAGACACAGGTGCATTACCGTGATATGGCCCGCGCCCTTGGCGTCGCCGCCCGCGCGGCCACCAGGGCGGGCAATGCACAGGCTGCGGCCCAGCTTTATGCGCGTGCCAGCCAGAGTGCACGGCAGGCCGGGGATACGACAGCAGCCGACCAGTGGGCCAAACTGGCAGGGACGGCCTCGGTTGCCGATCCTTTTGCTGCGCCTGCGGCAACCCCGACCTCAAGCAAACGCAGGCCATAACCCGTCAGCAGCCGGGACAGGCTCCGTATCAATCCGCCTCTCTATCGGGCTGGTTGGAACGGTGCCGGGCCTGCCTGACGTGCAGGTGCTCTTTCTGTGCAGGGTCTAATATGACCCTGACCTGTCCGTGCGGATATGGACCGTGAACGGAATGCCACCGTCATGCATGGTTGCGCCAACCGGGTGGGCAGGGGATCGATGTTTTGCTTCCGGCGTCCCGGCCTCAGGGCGATTGACCGTACGGCGGATATATTATGAAGAGGGCGTGGCGTGCGCCGCAGGGGCCGGGAAAAGATGTCTGGTCCAGCTATGACCAGCCTTCGCCAGCTCAGCTTGTCGCGCGACCCCTCGAGAATGGCTGTTCAGGCGACAGGCTCCGCCGACATGGCCCGCAGTCAGGCCGATGTGTTGTTCACGAGCGGGGAGGCCGGAAAGCAGTCGTCCTGAATGCCTGTTGAAAAAAGCTTCCCCAAAAATTTTTGAGGCAGCTTCCTGCAAGAGATGAGGAAGGGGCATGATGCCCCATCCCGCTCAGGCCAGGCTTTCCAGCCCGGTATGCCGTTCGATCAACGTGGCGCTGGCCGTGTTCAGCCCGGTCAGGCGCACCTGCATGCCCTGCGCCTTCATCCGGCCCACCAGTTCTTCCACAGCGCCAGCGGCGGTCATGTCCCACAGATGGGCGTGGGTGAGGTCGATGGTGATGTCACGCGCGGTGTCATGCAGGTCGAATGCATCGGTAAACCCGTCGGATGATGCAAAGAAAACCTGCCCGTTCACGATATAGGTGCGCGTCTGGCCATCGGGCGACAGCGTGCTGGTGACCGACAGCATGTTCGAAACCTGAAAGGCGAAGAACAGGCCATTGAGCAGCACGCCCACGGCAACACCCGCGGCAAGGTCATGCGTGCCCACCACAACCGCCACGGTGGCCAGCATGATGATGCTGGTGGTGCGCGGGTGGTGCGCGAGATCACGCAGCGACCCCCATGAGAACGTGCTGGCCGAGACCATGATCATGATCGCGACAAGGGCTGCCACCGGTACCTGCGCCACCCATGGGCGCAAGGCCACCATCAGCAGCAGCAGGAATGCGCCCGCCACGAAGGTGGAAAGCCGTCCCCGCCCGCCATAGCGCAGGTTGCCCACCGTCTGGCCAATCATGCCGCACCCCGCAATGCCGCCAAACAGGCCTACCGCAATATTGGCCACGCCAAGGCCCATGCATTCCTGCTTCTTGCTGCTGTGGGTGTCGGTCATGTCATCGACCACGCGGGCGGTCATCATGGATTCGAGCATGCCCACGCTGGCCATGGCCAGGGCGTAGGGGGCGATGATGCCCAGCGTATCAAGCGAGAACGGCACATCGGGCAGGACCAGATGCGGCAGGCTGTCGGGCAGGCGGCCAAGGTCGGCCACCGTGTGGAGCGGCATGGGGTAGGCCACGGCCACCACCGTCAGCACCACGATGCAGATGAGCGGAGAGGGGATGGCGGTAAAGAAGCGCGGCACCATGTAGATGATGACAAGCCCCAGCGCGATCATGGCATAGGTATGCCACGTGACATGCAGCATGTGTGGCAGTTGGGCCGAAAAGATCAGGATGGCCAGCGCGTTGACGAACCCGGTGCGCACCGGGCGCGAGACATAGCGCATGAGCACGTCGAGCTTGAGGATGCCGAACACGACCTGCAGCAGGCCGCACAGGAGGGTAGCCGCCAGCAGGTACTGCACGCCATGCCCGCGCACCAGTGCTGCCGCCACCAGCGCCACCGAGCCCGCGGCCCCCGAGATCATGCCCGATCGGCCGCCCGTGAACGCAATGACCACGCTGATGACAAAGGAGGCATAAAGCCCGACGGCCGGGTCCACCCCCGCCACGAAGGAAAAAGCGATGACTTCGGGGATCAGCGCGAACGTTCCGACCATGCCGGCCAGAGTGTCGCGCGTGACGTTGCCGAACCATTCCTGGCGGTAGCGGGCGAGTGCTGACATGTAGAAAACAGGACCTTTCAGGGTAGGAAAATCAGGTGTCGGCTATGGTCATGTCCGCGCGCCGCCACCAGCAATGGGCGGCGGCGCGGGGCTGCGGCAGGGCCGCAAGCGGATCGCCGGCATAACGGACCGTGTTGGTGGGCGTTTCTTCTATTTCGATGGCAGCGCAGCGCAGCGCCCCGCCATCAGCGGCAAGGAAGGCATTGAGCTTGGCCATGAGCAGGCAGGCCAGCAGTTCGGTCGTGGGGTCGCCCGGCGTGATCATGATGCGGGCCGCGCGCCCGGGTTCATGCACACGGAACCAGTCCAGCAGCGGGTCGCCCTCGCCAAGTTGCAGCGCATGGTCGACATGGTTGTCGATGAAGCCATGCCACACGCCCTTGGCGCGCTCGAAGGGCACGACCATGTTGGTGCCCCCATCAAGCGGCGCGGGCGTGGTTGCGCGCAGGTGCACGCGCACATATTCATTATGCCCATGCGGCAGGGCGCAGCGCTCGCTACTGCCTGCCAGCAGCCGGTGCGCCATGGAAAAGCGGCGGCTGAAGACCAGTTCAAACATGGTGTTTTTGTGCCATGAACCGCTCCCACCCTGCCTTGCGCAGCAGGCAGGCCGGGCATGTGCCACACCCATGCCCCCAGTCATGCAGCACGCCGCGCGTGCCGAGGTAGCAGCTATGGCTCTCGTGGTTGATCAGTTGCACCAGCGCGTCGCCGCCAAGCTGTCCGGCCAGATCCCATGTCTGGGCTTTGTCGATCCACATGAGCGGGGTGTGCAGGATATAATGGCTGGCCATGCCCAGGTTGAGGGTCACCTGCAGGGACTTGATCGTGTCATCGCGGCAGTCGGGGTAGCCGGAATAGTCCGTCTCGCACACGCCGGTCACGATGTGGCGGATATTGCGTCGTGCGGCCAGGGCTGCGGCAAAGGTGAGGAAAATGATGTTGCGGCCGGGCACGAAGGTGTTGGGCAGCCCGCCCTCGGTGAGTGCGATTTCCGCCTCACGCGTCAGCGCCGTGTCTGACACGGTGCCAAGGGCCGCGAGATCAAGCGTGTGGTCGGCGCCGAGGCGCTGCGCCCATGTGGGGTTGAGCCGCGCCATGCCATCGCGCAGCGTGGCGCGGCATTCCAGTTCCACCGCATGGCGCTGCCCGTAATCGAACCCCAGCGTTTCCACCCGGCCAAAGCGCGCCAGCGCCCAGGCAAGGCACGTGGCTGAATCCTGGCCGCCAGAAAACAGGACCAGGGCGGCTTCGTTCTCGGGCCGGGAGGGGGGAGGAGGGGAAACGCTCATGTTCAGGGGATCCCGATCAGCTTGTGGGTCTGGAGCGACAGCCGCCATTGCGGGTGGCGCATGCAGTAGTCAACTGCTGCCGCCGTGTTGTGGTTGCGGCGGGCATCATCCATGGGCTGGAGCCAGAACTGCCTGAAATCCAGCCCCGCCACATCGGCGGGGTGCAGGTCGGGCTGGGGGTAGACCAGCTTGAGTTCGTGCCCCGATTTCTGCACCAGCACGGCCCCTGCCTTGGGGCTGACGCACAGCCAGTCGATGCCTGCGGGGGCGGGCA
This sequence comes from Komagataeibacter sucrofermentans DSM 15973, assembly GCF_040581405.1. Classification (NCBI taxonomy): domain Bacteria; kingdom Pseudomonadati; phylum Pseudomonadota; class Alphaproteobacteria; order Acetobacterales; family Acetobacteraceae; genus Komagataeibacter; species Komagataeibacter sucrofermentans. The sequence continues at coordinate 1,926,550 of NZ_CP137157.1, read as the reverse complement.
GGGTGCCGTTGGTTTCCACCGCGACTTCAAACCCGCGCGCCTGGACTGCGGCAATCAGCGCCGCATCAAGCTGCAGCAGCGGTTCGCCGCCGGTAAACACCACGAAGGCCCGCGCGGCATCAGGGCCGGGCCATTGCGCGGCGATGGCGTCGGCCAGGGCATCGGCATCGGCAAAGCGGCCACCGCCGGTGCCATCCGTTCCGATGAAATCCGTATCGCAGAACTGGCAGATGGCTTTGGCGCGGTCACGCTCCAGCCCGCTCCACAGGTTGCACCCCGCAAAGCGGCAGAACACGGCGGTGCGCCCGGCCTGTGCGCCCTCACCCTGCAGGGTGGGGAAGATTTCCTTTACGGTATAGGACATGTTCCAGATTTCGTGATGCACGTGGCCAGATAACAGGGGCCAGCATGGGAAAATGCCCCGGCCGGTCCCCGCCCGGCCGCGTCGGGTTCAGCCCTGTCTGTCGGATGTATGCATGCCCAGCCGGTCAAGCAGTTGCCGGTCGCGCAGGGCTGCGGGATTGGGGGTGGTCAGCAGGCGCTCGCCATAGAAAATGGAGTTCGCACCCGCCAGGAAACATAGGGTCTGGGCTTCATCGGTCATGTCCTCGCGGCCTGCGGCAAGGCGCACGCGGCTGGCAGGCATGGTGATGCGGGCGGCGGCAATGGTGCGCACGAACTCGATCGGGTCAACCGCCTCGGCCCTGTCGGCGAGGGGGGTGCCTTCCACGCGCACCAGCATGTTGATCGGCACGCTCTCGGGGTGGCGGGGCAGGCTGGCCAGGGTCGCGATCATGCCCGCGCGGTCGGTGCTGTCCTCGCCCATGCCCACGATCCCGCCACAGCAGACATTGATGCCCGCGTCACGCACGTTTTCCAGCGTATCGAGCCGGTCCTGAAAGGTGCGGGTCGAGATGATGTCGCCATAATATTCGGGCGAGGTATCGATATTGTGGTTGTAGTAGTCCAGCCCGGCATCCCGGAGCTTATGCGCCTGCCTGTTGTCGAGCATGCCCAGCGTCACGCAGCTTTCCAGCCCCAGCGCCTTCACGCCCTCGACCATGGCGCACACGGTCTCGAGGTCATGCTCCTTGGGGCTGCGCCAGGCAGCACCCATGCAGAAGCGCGCGGCACCGGCGGCCTTGGCGGCGCGGGCTTCCTTCAGCACTTCTTCCACCGCCATGAGGCGGCTGGCCTTGACGCCGCCATCCTCGTGCACGGCGCTCTGGGGGCAGTAGGCGCAGTCCTCGGGGCAGCCGCCGGTCTTGATCGACAGCAGGGTCGAGATCTGCATTTCCGTGGGGTCAAAGCGCGCGCGGTGCACGGTCTGGGCACGGTAGATCAGGTCGGGGAAGGGCAGGGCCATGAGGGCCGCGACTTCATCGCGCGTCCAGTCCGTGCGGACGGGGGGCATGGGGGTGCCATGCAAGGGCAGGGTATCCGGGCTGCTCCCATCGGGCATCGGGCTTAGATCCTCTGGCGGGTGGTGGAAAAAACGCTTCCGGCTGTGCCATACAAAACCGGCGATGGCCACTCTTTTATTGCTATGGGGCCATCGCCGGAAACGGGGGTCAGCCCAGCACGCGGGCCAGTGTCGTGCCCAGTTCGGCGGGGCTGGGGGCAACATGGATGCCCGCCTCGCGCAGGGCCTCGATCTTGGCGCTTGCGGTCTCGTGCCCGCCGGTAATGACCGCGCCCGCATGGCCCATGCGGCGGCCGGGAGGGGCGGTGGCGCCGGCAATGAAGCCCACCACGGGCTTGTGCGTGCCGCTTGCGCGGATCAGTTCCGCCCCGTCGATTTCCGACGTGCCACCGATCTCGCCGATCATGACGATGGAATGCGTGTCGGGGTCTTCGATCATGCGGGCGAGCACATCGGTGAAGTCCATGCCCTTGACCGGGTCGCCGCCAATGCCCACGCAGGTGCTCTGGCCCTGGCCGATGGCGGTGGTCTGGGCCACGGCCTCATAGGTCAGGGTGCCCGAGCGCGAGACGATGCCCACGTGCCCGCGGCGGTGGATGGGGCCGGGCATGATGCCGATCTTGCATTCATCGGGCGTGATGATGCCGGGGCAGTTGGGGCCGATGAGCAGGCTGCCCGACTGCTCCAGCGCCGCGCGCACGCGCACCATGTCCTGCACGGGAATGCCCTCGGTAATGCACACGATCAGCGGAATGCCAGCGGCGATGGCCTCAAGGATGGCATCGGCAGCACCTGCGGGCGGCACATAGATGACCGAGGCGTCGGCCCCGGTTGCGGCCCGCGCCTGCGCCACGGTGTCGAACACGGGCAGGCCCAGATGCACGCTGCCGCCCTTGCCAGGGGTTACACCGCCCACCACGTGGGTGCCGTAGGCCAGCGCCTGCTCGGTGTGGAAGGTGCCCTGCGCGCCGGTAAAGCCCTGCGTGATCACCTTGGTGGATTTGTTGACGAGAATGGACATGGCTCAGGCTCCCGCGTTACGGACGGCGGCTACGATCTTGCGGGCGGCATCGCCCAGGTCATCGGCGGGGATGATGGTCAGGCCGGATTCAGCCAGCAGCGCCTTGCCGCGATCGACATTGGTGCCCGCCAGGCGCACCACCAGCGGCACGTTCAGCCCGGTCTCGTGCGAGGCGGCGATGATGGCCTCGGCAATCACGTCGCAGCGCATGATGCCGCCAAAGATGTTGACCAGGATGCCGCGCACCTTGGGGTCGCCGATGAGGATGCGGAAAGCGGCCGCCACGCGCTCTTTTGTCGCGCCGCCACCAACATCAAGGAAGTTGGCAGGCTCCTCGCCTTCCATCTTGATGATGTCCATCGTGGCCATGGCCAGGCCCGCGCCGTTGACCATGCAGCCGATATTGCCGTCCAGCCCCACATAGGCCAGGCCATATTCGGCGGCTTCGCGCTCACGGGGGTCTTCTTCGTGCTCGTCGCGCAGCTTCGCAACCTCGGGGTGGCGGTAGAGCGCGTTCTCGTCGAACGACATCTTGGCGTCGAGTGCCAGCAGGTCGCCCGCGCCGGTCACGACCAGCGGGTTGATCTCGACAATGGCGGCGTCAAGGCTGGTGAACGCGGTATAGGCCGCGCGCACCACGCCCTGAAACGCGCGGATCTCGCGCCCCTTCAGGCCCAGGCGCACGGCCAGCGCGCGTGACTGGTAGTCGCACAGGCCCATTGCGGGGTCGATGTATTCCTTGAAGATGCGCTCGGGCGTGCGGGCCGCGACGTCCTCGATCTCCATGCCGCCATCAGGCGAGGCGACAATGACCACGCGCCCGGTCACCCGGTCGACCAGCATGGAAAAATACAGTTCGCGCGCGATATCGCAGCCGGATTCGACATACAGCGTGCGCACGAGGCGACCTGCAGGCCCGGTCTGTTTTGTCACGAGTACCTGGCCGAGCATGGCCTGGGCGGCCTGCGTCACCTCGGCGGAGGTGCGGGCGAGGCGCACGCCGCCCTTACCCTCGGGGTTGCCTGCAAAATGCCCGGCCCCGCGCCCGCCTGCGTGGATCTGCGCCTTGACCACGGTAACCGGCGCGCCAAGCGCTTTGGCTGCGTCGGCGGCTTGCCCGGCGGTGGTGGCGGCATGTCCTTCTGGCACGGGCATGCCGTAGGAGCGCAGGAGCGCCTTTGCCTGATATTCGTGAATATTCATGTGGCGACCCAATCTGTCGTTCTTATTGGTGGTGTCGGGCTAGGCCCCTAGCATGATTTGGCAGCGCAATGACAGGGGTGGGATGGTGTCAGGATTGGCGTAAACATGAAACATGTGTCATGTCCTCTCCATCAATGGCACGCTGGGCGCGCCTTCATGGAGAAAAAGTACAAGAGCAGGTTGCGATGAAACACTGGCGCATTGAACAGATGAACTGGAACAGTTTCGACCCGCAACGGGTGGACCCTGACATGATACCCGTCATCAAGGCGGCATCGGTCGTGGAGCGTAATGGCCTTGATTATGCCCGCTACCTGAAGAATGTCTTTGCCGATGACCCCGCTTTTGCCCGCGCGGCGGATAACTGGGCGGTAGAGGAAGTGCAGCACGGCGATGCGCTGGGCCGCTGGGCCATGCTGGCCGACCCGGGCTGGGACTATATGGCCGCCTTCGCGCGCTACCGGCAGGCCTACAGCCTCGACCTTGACGTGGATGCCTCCATACGCGGCTCGCGCACGGGGGAACTGATCGCGCGCTGCATGGTCGAGACGGGAACGTCCTCCTTCTACACCGCGCTGGCGGATGCAACCGACGAGCCATTGCTCAAGGCCATATGCAAGCAGATCGCAGCCGATGAATACCGGCACTTCAAGCTGTTCTATGACCACATGCGCCGCTACCTGCGGCGCGAGCGCCTTGGCGCGTGGCAGCGCACCCGCATAGCGCTGGGCCGGGTGACGGAAAGCGAGGATGACGAACTCGCCTCCGCCTTCCACACCACCAACGAGCCCGCCTCCATGCCCTATGATCACCGGCGCTGCATCGCGGCCTACATGTCGCGCGCGCTGGGGCTGTACAGGCCGCGCCATGCCGTGCGGGTCACGGGCATGATTCTCAAGACCATTGGCTGGACGCCCCACGGGCGGCTGAGCGGGCTGATCAGCAGCGCGGTGTACCGCCTGCTCATGATGCGCCAGCGCAAATTCGCGCGGATGACCGCCGCAGCCTGACTCCGGGCTGCCGCATGAAAGGAATGAAGACTGAATGAAGGTGCGTGACATCAGGGCGGGACAGGCTGCCATCATCGCGGCGGGCTGCCTGTGCATGGCAGGAACCGCGTGGGCGGACGACGTGCCTGCAACGCCCGCCCCGAACGCTGCCGTGGCTCCGGCCCAGCCCACGGCCCCGGACACTCCCGTGGCTCCCGCTCCGGCTCCGACACCAGTTCCGGCGGCTCCTGCAGTTCCGGTTCAGGCGGCGCCCCCCGCCCCGGCGGCTCCAGCTTCCGCTCCGGCTCCCGTGGCGGATGCGCCTGCCGAGTCATCGATCAGCGACGCCACGCGCGCCGAGCGGCTCATGGCATCGCAGGTGGGGCTGCTGCGCTTCACTTCGGCGGGTTTCCACCGTGGTCTTGTGCGCCATATCGTCCTGTTCCGCTTTCTGCCCACCATCACCGATGAGCAGCGCGCCGAGGTGGTGCGCCGGTTCATGGCGCTGGCCCGTACTTCGCGCCGCGAGGATGGCTCGCCCGTGGTGGTCTCGATCGAGACCGGCGCGCAGATCAGCGGCGAGGGCGTGGATGAGGGGCTGCAGCAGGCCTTCGTCGTCACCTTCAGTTCGGAGGGGGACCGCAATTATTACGTGGGCCGCCCGGTCGTGACCGACCCGGCCTATTTCGACCCCGCGCATGAAGCCTTCAAGAAATTCGCGGCACCCTATATCGTCACCACCATCGTATTTGACTATGCCGTTGCAGCCGCGCATCCCCAGCGCAAGGCGCCGGTCCAGACCGGGCACGCGGCGCAGGTTCCCCAGCAGCAGGGCTGACGGGCCGGGCACACTTGCCACCAAGGAGTGAAACTATATGACCACCGTTACCCTCGGGCACCTTGATGAAACCGTGCAGCAGGCCTCCGCCGCCGCTGTTGCCCGCGTGCTTGAAGCCTATGAGCTGGAAATTGAATACGTCGTTGCCCCGCGCGCGGAAATGATCGAGCACATGCGCCGTGGCGATGTGGACCTGTTCGTTTCGGCCTGGCTGCCTGATGTGGACGCAGCCTTCCTGGCCCCCGAACTGGGCATGGAAGCCTTCGGCCAGCTTTATCGCCCTACCTTTGGCTGGAGTGTGCCGGAGGCTGCGGCCACGGGCGTGAGCGCGATTGCAGGACTCGCCGCAGCGGACTGCCCCGTAAGCCGCGAGATCGTGACCCCCGCCTCGCTGCTCGACCGGGTGCGCCAGGTCGTGGCCGCCTATAACCTGACCGAGGCAGGCTACACCATCGCCGCGCGCCCCGATGCGGAGGCCTATGACCACGCAGCCCGGGTGCTGGAGGGCAGCCTGCCCGAGATCATTCCCGCATGGCAGCCTTCCTTCGTGCATTACGGCCAGAAACTGCTTGCGCTCGATGACCCCAAGGGCAGCTATGGTGCGGAGCAGGAAGCCCGCATCCTGCTGCGTTCGGCAGCCCGGCCTGAAATGGATACCGACCTGCTCGACGAACTCGATGAACTGACGCTGGGCAACAAGGTGGTCAGCGCGCTCGACCATGCCATGCGCTTCGAGGGCATGAGCGCTGAAGAGGCGGCCGAGGCCTGGCAGCGCGGCAAGCTGCTGCCGCGCTGAGGCCCACCATGACCCGCGATGAAAGCGCTGCCCCCGCCCCGCATGACGGGCGTGATGCCGGGCTGCTTGCCCAGTACGAGCATTATCCCTATCCCGCCCGCGACCCGCGTGAGGAAAAAAGCAGGCTGCTGATTGGCAGCCCCAGCCACCTGCGCGAGATCGATTACTGGGTGTTTGGCGCCACCCGCCCGCGGGCGCAGCCATTGCGGGTGCTGGTGGCGGGGTGTGGCACGGGCGATGGCGCGATCATGCTGGCCACCCACATGGCGCGGGCAGGGCGGCCGGGCGAGGTGCTGTGCCTCGACCGCTCGCCCGCGGCACTCGACATCGTGAGTAAGCGCGCGGCGGTGCGCGGGCTGGAGAACATGCGCTTCGTGCGCGGCGACCTGACCGATATCGCGCAGGTGGCTCCCGGCCCGTTCGACTACATCGACTGCTGTGGCGTGCTGCACCACCTGCCCGACCCCGATGCCGGGCTTGCGGCCCTCGAGCGCGTGCTCGCGCCCGGTGGCGGCATGGGGCTGATGGTCTATGCCCCCTATGGCCGCACGGGCGTGTACATGCTGCAGGACGCCCTTGAGCGCCTTGCCCCGGTGGATGAAGCCCCAAAGGGGCGGCTTGACGTGGCGCGTCGCGTCATGCGCCATCTGCCCGCCACCGCCTGGCTGCGGCAGAACACCAATTTTGGCGATCACCTGACCGGGGGCGACGCGGGGCTGTATGACCTGCTGCTCAACCCGCGTGACCGGGCGTATGACATCACCGCCTTTCACGCGCTGCTTGACCGCGCGGGGCTCGCGGCAGCGTGCCTGATGGAACCTGCCCGCTACGACCCCGCCCTGCTGCTGCCCGACCCGCGCCTGCGCGAGCGGATCGCGGCCCTGCCCGAACGCGCTCGCCAGGCCGTGGCGGAGGATGTGGCAGGCAACATGGCCACCCATGTCGCTTATGTGCGCCGTGCTAACGAGCCGGTTGAGCGGGCTGATCCGTTTGCCCCGCAAGCCGTGCCCGTCATGCGCGAGATCCCCGGCCTTGAACTCGCCCGCATGATGGGGAGCGATGACCGGCTGCCCTTTACGTTTGGCACGCTTCAGGTCGCCATTGCCCTGCCGCCGCAGGCGCGTGGCATCCTGCCGCTGATCGACGGCGAGCGCACGGTGGCCGATCTTGCCACGATCATGGAAACGCGGGGTGTTTCGCAGCCCCGCTTCGCCAAAATCTGGGCGCAGATATTCACGACGCTGGAATCGCTCAACCGGGTGCTGCTGCGCGCGCCTGCCTGAGGGACCATGGCACAGCCGCCGCTGCCCATCATCATATTTGGAGCAAGGCTCCAGCCCGATGGCACGCCGAGCCGTACGTTGTGGCTGCGGGTGGCAGCCGCCCATGTTTTTGGCACGGCCCGTGCGCGGGTGCTGTACGTGCCCACTGGCGGTCTCTCGCCCCCATCGGGCCTGCGGGAGGGGGATGTCATGGCCGCCATGCTTGAAGCCGCAGGCGTGCCCGCCTCTGCCGTTGTGGTGGAAGGCACCGCACCCGACACGCTGGCCTCCGTCATCGCCTGCACGCGGCTGCTGCGCCAGCGCGGGTATAAAGGGCCGGTGGCGGTGGCCAGCAGCGCCTATCACCTGCCACGCTGCCTTGTGCTCATGCGCATGATGGGCTGGCAGGTCATGCGCGTGCCACCACCACCCGTGCCCGCCGCGCGCCGGTGGGGCAGGCGGTGGTTCTGGCGCGTGCGTGAGGTCGCGGCCGTGCCGTGGGATGTGCTGCTGCTCTTGCTCCACCTGCTCCGCGCCGGGCGCGATGATGATTGACACTGCCCGCCCCAGCCCGCATCACGCGGATGAACCCAAGAACCATAGTTAGTCTGGATGGAAGTCATGCCTGTGCAAGCCTTTGTTTTCCCCGGTCAGGGAAGTCAGTCAGTTGGAATGGGGCGCGATCTCGCCGAGGCCTTCGCCCCGGCGCGTGAAGTGTTTCAGGAAGTTGATGAGGCGCTGGGCCAGCATCTCTCCAAACTCATGTTCGAAGGCCCGATGGAGGATCTGACCCGCACCGACAACGCCCAGCCCGCGCTCATGGCCGTATCGCTGGCCGTGCTGCGGGTGCTCGAGCGTGAAGGCGGCGTGGACCTCAGGCGCGACGTGGCCCTGGTGGCCGGGCACTCGCTGGGCGAATATTCCGCCCTTGCGGCTGCCGGTGCGCTGGGCATTGCCCAGACCGCCCGCCTGCTGCGCCTGCGCGGCAACGCCATGCAGGCCGCGGTGCCGCCGGGCAAGGGCGGCATGGCGGCGCTGATCGGCGTGGGCATGGACATGGCGCGCGCCGCCAGCCTGTGCGCCGAGGCCGCGACGTTTACCGATGAGGCAGGCAAGACCTGCAGGCAGATCATCGAGGTGGCCAACGACAATGGCGGCGGCCAGGTGGTCGTGGCGGGCGAGATGGCGGCGATCGACCGCGTGATCGACCTGGCCAAGGCGCAGGGCGTCAAGCGCGCGCTCAAGCTGCCGGTTTCCGCTCCCTTCCACTGCTCGATGATGGAACCCGCCGCCGAGGCCATGCGCAAGGCGCTGGACGAGGCCGAGATCAAGGCCCCCGTCGTGCCCGTGGTGGCCAACGTGACGGCGGGCAAGGTGACCGATCCGGCCACCATCCGCGACCTGCTGGTGCGCCAGATTACCGGCACCGTGCGCTGGCGTGAAAGCGTGGATGCCATGGCGGCCATGGGCGTGGACAGCTTTGTCGAGATCGGCTCGGGCAAGGTGCTGGCGGGGCTGGTCAAGCGCATCAATGGCGATGTCGCGACCCGCTCGGTCGGCACGCCCGCCGATATCGAAGCCTATCTGGCCACGCGCTGAAACAACGCCCCCGGCCTGCGTGCCGGGGGCATTCTGATTGATGGATACCGAAGGGAACGGACGGCTCATGTTCAGGCTGGATGGAAAAGTAGCGCTGGTGACCGGCGCATCGGGGGGAATCGGGCGCGAGATCGTGCGCGCGCTGCATGCGCAGGGGGCCACGGTGGTGCTGTCAGGCACGCGCCAGGCCGTGCTGGAGGAGGTTGCAGCCAGCATCGGGGCCGAGGGCGGCGCCGAGCGCCTGCATGTCTGCCCCGCTGACCTGTCTGACGCCACGGCGGCCGATGCGCTGGTCGCAGCCGCCGAGGAAAAGGCGGGCGCGCCGCTGGCCATTCTGGTCAACAACGCAGGACTGACGCGCGACACGCTTGCGATTCGGATGAAGGACGAGGACTGGAGCCGCGTGCTTGACGTGGACCTTGCCGCCCCCTTCCGCCTGTGTCGTGCGGCGCTGAAGGGCATGCTGCGCCGCAGGGCGGGGCGCATCGTCAACATCGCCTCGGTGGTGGGGGTGACGGGCAATGCAGGCCAGGCCAACTACGCTGCCGCCAAGGCGGGCATGATCGGCATGGGCAAGTCGCTGGCGCAGGAGGCAGGCAGTCGTGGCGTGACCGTCAACACGCTGGCGCCGGGCTTCATCCAGACCGCCATGACCGACGTGCTGCCCGAGGCGCAGAAGGAAAAGCTCGTTGGCTCCATCCCGCTTGGCCGCATGGGCCAGCCCGCTGACATAGCACCTGCGGTGGTCTATCTGGCATCGGACGAGGCCGGATGGGTCACGGGGGCGACGCTACATGTCAATGGCGGCATGGCGATGATCTGAGCAATGTGATATTTTGCTGGACAGCGGGCCTGAAGTGACAAAAAAGATAGTCCTGACAGCCCAGCTGTCCCCTTAATTGCGGGGCGTGCGGACAGGAAATGCAAACGCCGCCTTGGCGATTGCATCAAAACCGTGCTAATCGCCCGCAGCTTCGTCCGAAGCGGGCCGGTGTGCGTCATCGGTTTGCATGGACGTTACAGGACGAACACGTTTCGAACCGCCCGTTTCTTCAGGGGCAGACAGGAAGCAGAGACAGATGAGCGAAATCGCCGATAAGGTTAAGAAGATCGTAGTCGAGCACCTTGGTGTTGACGAAAGCAAGGTCACCCCGGATGCCTCTTTCATCGACGATCTGGGCGCCGACAGCCTCGACACGGTCGAGCTGGTCATGGCGTTCGAGGAAGCGTTCAGCGTCGAGATCCCCGAGGATGCGGCTGAAAAGATCACGACCGTGAAGGACGCGATCGACTACATCGAAAAGCAGAAAGCTGCCTGATCGGCCCTCTGGTCGATCATAGTTTATTACGAATTCAGTCAGGTATCGTTACTTTCAGGAGCAGGGCGGGTTGATGCAGTCTACCGGATCAATGTCTGGACAGCGGCGCGTTGTCGTAACCGGTATGGGTATGGTCAGCCCACTCGGACTGGGTGTTGAGCGCAACTGGTCACGTATCGTGGCCGGGGAGAACGGCTTTGGCCGTATCTCATCGTTCGATGCCTCTGACCTGCCCGCGCAGGTTGCGGGCGAAGTGCCCGCTGGGCCTACGGAAAGTGGCGGCCTGACCCTTTCGGACTGGGTGCCCGTCAAGGACCAGAAAAAGATGGACCGCTTCATCCATCTCGGTCTTGTCGCGGCCACCGAGGCGGTTGAAGATTCAGGCTGGAAGCCGGAATCGGAAGAGGATCGCTGCCGCACCGGCGTCATGATCGGCGCAGGCATTGGCGGTCTTCAGACCATCTACGAGGCATCCGTGACGGTAAAGGAAGGCCGGGCCCGCAGGCTCTCGCCATTCTTCATTCCGTCCGCCCTGATCAATCTGGTCTCGGGTCATGTCTCGATCAAATACGGATTCAAGGGACCGAACCATTCGGTCGTTACCGCCTGCGCCACCGGCGTGCATGCCATTGGCGACGCCGCGCGCATGATCATGCTCGGCGATGCCGACGTGATGGTGGCCGGTGGGGCCGAGGCCGCCGTGTGCCCGCTGGGCATTGCGGGGTTCTGCTCCGCCAAGGCGCTGTCCACCCACTTCAACGAAACCCCCGAGAAGGCCTCCCGCCCGTGGGATCGTGACCGCGATGGTTTCGTGATGGGTGAGGGCGCCGGTATCGTGGTGCTGGAAGAATACGAGCACGCCAAGGCGCGTGGCGCCAAGATCTATGCCGAGGTGATCGGTTATGGCATGTCGGGCGATGCGCACCACATCACGGCGCCTGCCGCCGGGCATGAGGGGGCGTTCCGCGCCATGCAGAACGCGCTGCGCAGCGCGGGCCTGACCACGGCTGACATTCAGTACGTCAACGCCCATGGCACCTCCACCATGGCCGATGACCTTGAGCTTGATGCCGTCGAGCGCCTGTTCGGCGATGATGCGCGCAAGCTGGCCATGTCTTCCACCAAATCCGCCACGGGCCATCTGCTTGGTGCTGCGGGCGCGGTCGAGGCGATCTATTCCATTCTCGCCATTCGCGACAATGTGGCCCCGCCCACGCTCAACCTCGACAATCCCTCACGCGAGAGCGTGATCGACCGGGTGGCGCATACGGCGCAGGAGCGCAAGATCGACACCATCCTGTCCAACAGCTTCGGCTTTGGCGGCACCAACGCCAGCATCATACTGCGTGGCGTGTAAGACCGGGGCGCTCGCGGGCGCCCCTTTTTTATTTCAGGCATAGGGCGAAGGAGCGGGTGTGCGCAGGGTTCTGGCGGTATGTGGGCTGGCATTTCTCGTGCTGGTGCTGTCAGGTCTTGGCATCCTGTTCCTGGGCGTGCGGCAGTACGATGCTCCCGGCCCGCTGGCCGGGCAGCGCACGCAGGTCGTGCCCCATGGCGGCACCGAGCAGGTTCAGACCGGCCTTCAGGCCGCAGGCATCATCGACCAGGGCTGGTTTGCGCAGAAAGTGTTCGAGGTCGCGACCGTCCTGACACGGGTGGATGGCGCTTTTCATGCAGCGGAACTGGTGTTTCCTGCCCATGCCTCCATCCATCAGGTGTTGCGGGTGCTGCGGCATGGCAAGCCGGTCGTGCACAGGCTGACCGTGCCGGAGGGACTCTCCGCCATCCAGATCGCCAACCTGCTGGAACATGCTCCCTTTATGGATGGCAGCTTTCCCTTTCCCGATGAGGGATCGGTCATGCCACTCACCTATGATTACGAATGGGGCATGCCGCGCGCGCAGATGCTGGCGCGCATGCAGCATGCCATGGACCACGCCATCGATCAGGCATGGGAAAGCCGCGTGGTTGATCCGGCCATTGTCAACCGGCATGACCTGCTGGTGCTGGCCTCCATGATCGAGCGTGAAACGGGCATTGCCTCCGAACGCCCCATGGTGGCGCGCGTGTTTCTCAACCGCCTGCACCAGGGCATGCGGCTCCAGTCCGACCCGACAGTGGTCTATGGCCTGAACAAGGGGGCCGGACCGCTGGGCCATGCGCTCTCGCACGCTGATCTGCAGCAGCCTACGGCTTATAATACCTATGTGATTACTGGCCTGCCGCCGGGGCCGATCTGCTCGCCCGGCATGGCGGCCCTTTATGCTGCCGCCCATCCGGCTCAGGGGGACCAGCTTTATTTCGTGGCCAATGGTCTGGGCGGGCATGATTTTACCAGCACGCTTGATGACCATAACCGCCATGTGGCGGCCTTTCGGGCCAGCAGGCGCGCCGTACAGGCAGGCTCGCGCACGGGCGAGTAAAAGATTCAAAAGAAATGCCGCCTTTTTAAGAGGCGGCATCCAGACACTCTGTTCTTTTCAGGCAGTCCCTTACTGAGCAGGCAGGCTCTGGCTACTGACCGAGCCGGAAGGCGCAGTCTCCATGGGCTGCTGGGTCTGGGGGGCGGTGGTGGTGGTCTGGCCGTTCTTGTCCGGGCGGCTCTGGGCGGTGGCCAGCACTTCGGTCAGGGCGGAGCGCAGCGGGTCAGCGCCGGAATTGTTCACCCGCATGGACACCACAATGTCTTCCGGCCCTACAATCTGGTTGTAATAGGCGCGGTTGGCCGCACTGTTGACCCGCATCTTGGAGCCACCGAGGGCGGCACCTGCAAACAGGCCCTTGGATTTCTGCACGCCCCTGATGGAGGTATTGTGCTCACCCGCCGTGCCCGCTTCAAGCCCGGAGCCGGATGAGGCGAAAGAGGTACCGACATCTGCACTCAGCTTCATCTGGCTGTCGAGCAGCGACTGCACGCCCTGATCTGTCATGACGAACAGCATCACCTGCACATCCTGCATGCCCAACTGCAGGCCAAAATTGGCCGATGACATGCGATAGAAGGCCGGGTCGGACCAGGAGCCATGGGCATCACGCGTAAGGAACACGCAGCCGCCGCCACCGCCGCCAAAGGCGATCGACATGCGGAAGACCGAGGGGCAGATAATCACGCCACGCGATTCGGCCAGGTAACGGGTAACCTTGCTCCCTGCCGTGGCGCCCGAGAACATGTCGCGCACGGTCAGCGTGGCGCGGTCCACCAGGCTCTGTTCTTCTTCCATGCTGGCGGCCATCGCGGCGTGCAGCGGCATCATCAGGGCCAGCGTGGCGAGTGACGTCCTGATGAGATGAAACTTGTGCAAACCCATGCTCCCTTTCCGATTCGTCACGGCAGATCCACCAAAACGGTCCGTGCACTGGAGTGGTCTGTGTTCATGGCTGAATCATGGCTCTCAAGGCAAGCCTGTGTGGCATGATCCAGCCCTATATTGCCGTTATTTAAGGGAGACGCCCACCGCCTGCGACAGGGCATCGGCAATGCCGGGGGCCGCAGCAAGGATGTGGATGCCATCCTCAAGCCCGCCATCACGCAGGAAGGGCGAAACCTTCGCCCCGGCCTCATCCAGAAGCACGAGGGCTGCGGCCACATCCCACAGGTTGATGCGGATTTCCAGATAGCCGTCCTGCCGCCCGCAGGCGACTTCGGCCAGGGCGATGGCGCCCGACCCGCCCGAGCGCGGCATGGCGCCAAGGTTGAGGATGGCGTCGATCTTTTCCTGAAACACGCCGGGCGGCACGCGGTTGCTCCAGCCCATCTCGATCAGGGAACTGGCGGGATCGGTCACGGGGGAGGCATGGATGCGCTCACCGTTAAGGAACGCGCCATGCCCCTTTACCGCCGTATAGGTCTCGCCCAGCATCGGGGCCTCGATGATGCCGGCCACGGGGGTGTCGCCATCCATCAGGCCCAGCGAGATGCACCAGCGGTTGCGGCCGCGCGCGTAGTTGGAAGTACCATCGATCGGGTCCACCACCCAGCGCAGGCTGCCGGTGCGGGTGCGGCCTTCTTCCTCGCCCTGAAAGCCGTCCTCGGGAAACAGCGTGCCGATTCGCTCGGAAATGAAGGCCTCTACCGCGCCATCGGTTTCGGTCAGCCAGTCCTGAGCACTTTTCTGGGTGCCCTTGGGGCCGCCGGGGGCGGGGCGCATTTTCATGGCAAGGGCGGCGGCATCGCGCACGACGGAGCGGGCGGCTTCAAAACGGGTCAAGATGGCCTGTGACATGGGTAACCTTTCTTGTGGAACACTCTATTCTACACGTAACGCCGTTTTCACCGCATGTTCCACCTGCGGCATGTCCACCCGGCCCAGCCGTTCAGCGGCCTGCATGGCAAACTGCAGCGTAAGTTTGCGCCTGCGTGCGGCGGCAAGCGGGCTGCGCTGCGGCTGGCGGATGATGGCGCAGTCCATGCAGGTGGCCGCCTGCGCGGCAGCAGGCCGGGTGGCGGCGATCATAAGCCCGGCTGTTTCGGGCAGGATCTGGCGGGGGAAGTCCTGGTTGACCGCAAAATAGAGCTGGTCACACCATTGCAGGTAATCGGGCCATTTATGGTCGGCACGAAAATCCGGCAGGCCGGACTTGATCTCGATGCACAGCAGGTCGCCCTGCGGTGTCAGGGCCATGATATCGGCCCGCCTGCGATCGGGCAGGATGAATTCATGCAAGACCGCCCACCCATGCAACCGGCACATCTGGCTAACACCCGTGCGGATGGCGGACTGGACCTGGGGCGCGGATGGGCGGTGCATGGCGTCAGGGCGTGGGCCTCAGGTGGCGGGCAGGGGGCTTGATGCGAGCAGGTGGGTGACAAGCTCGAGGTCGGCGGGCTTGTCCACATCCACGGCGGCGCGCCCGTTGGGCAGTTCGATCATGGCCACCCGCGCGTGTGAAAGCTGGCCGATGCGGCGGCATACATCCGCGCGGGTCAGGCGCCGCAGCACAAAGCGCAGCAGGATGCCCAGGCCAAGCGTGCGCGCCATTTTGAGCGGGTTCTTGCGATCGGCCTCGAGCTGCTGCCACAGCCGGATCACGCCTGTCGCGGCAGGCGTGCGGAACAGGAACATGTTGCACCCCGAGAAAGCGCCATCGGCCAGACGGATCATGGTGCGCCGGGTGCCCGGCACATCGCGCAGGATGTCGCTTTCCATCGCAATGCCTGCCGCCACGTCGGCCCCGCTCTCCTGCGCCTTGAGCACGAAGCTGCGCACCCATGCGGGTTCCAGCAGGGCATGATCGGCGGTGGTGACCAGCAGCGGCGTGCCCAGCGTGTCCAGCGCTTTCATCACGCTGGCGCTCGGCCCGGAAGCGGGGGGAATGAAGGTCACGTTGTCGGGCACGATGCCCGCGAGCACCTCGGGGCGCTCGATGCAGATGGCGATCCTGCCAATGGCCTTGACCGACTGGAGTGCGGCGATGACCCGGCTGATCATGGGGCTGCCGCCAACCGGCAGCAGGGCCTTGTGCGAAATGCCTGCCGCCTGCGCCATGGGGTCAGGCCGCCCCGGCCTGCTGCCCGCCAGGATGAGAACGTTCAGTGCCATGCCCGCGCTCACGCCGCGTTCCGGGTGGTGCTGGCGCCATCGGGGCGGTCGCGCGGGGGGGACCCGGTCTCTTCCATCACCCAGGGGTAACGATGGGCTTCCTCGATGTCATAGCCAAGGTTGAACACGGTGGGGCTGCGCGGGCAGCCACGGGCATCGGGGTAATAGCTGTGAAAGATGCGGTCGGCCACGAAGCTGGTGATGCCGTAATTGCCGTTCTCGTTATGGAAGTGATGCAGCACGTGGCGCTGCTTCATCAACTGGATCCAGCGCATGCGCGGCTTGTAGTTCAGGTGCTGGATGCAGTGAAAGAATTCATAGATGCACGTGATGGTCAGCCCCGCGCCAAAGGCAGCGCCTGAGCCCGCCAGCCCGCCAATGGCGTAGCCGATGGGAATGGTGACGATGGCAATGGTGGGCACGGTGTTGAGCGGCGAGCCGAACAGCACGTCCAGCAGGTGGGGGTCCTGATGGTGATCGAAGTGGATGCGCTTCCACAGGGTGGCGCTCCATTTCATGCGGTAGAGGAACCGGCCATGGAGGATGAAGCGATGGATGCCATACCAGACCAGCGGGTAGACCAGCATCACGGCCGCGATGCTGATGGCGACCGGCACGAACGACGTGTAGGCGTATGC
This sequence comes from Komagataeibacter sucrofermentans DSM 15973, assembly GCF_040581405.1. Lineage (NCBI taxonomy): Bacteria > Pseudomonadati > Pseudomonadota > Alphaproteobacteria > Acetobacterales > Acetobacteraceae > Komagataeibacter > Komagataeibacter sucrofermentans. The sequence goes on along the minus strand of NZ_CP137157.1, from coordinate 1,909,922 downwards.
CATGACCGCGTAGCTGGCGATGGCCAGCACGAAATACAGGATGATGGTGGGGTAGGTGAGGTAGGCAATCCAGAGCTGGGACAGGTTCATCTTGCCCAGGTCGAAGCTGCGGCCTGTACGGATGGAACTGTTTTTTAGGGTATTTGTAATCATCGCTCTTCGATCCTCAGTAGCACGGTGATGACGCCAAGGATGAAAATCAGGATCCCGACGAATATCGCCATAAGCGAGGGCAATGTTCCCGCATTGCCAAGCGCGCGGAGCAGCCCCTGGAACACGACAAACAGCAGGCCCGCGCCGAGGCACCATATGGGTAACCAGCTGCGCGTGCCAGCCCGGGGGGGGATATAGACCACCGGCACGGCAAGTAACAGCATTACCGCGAACGTGACCGGTAACATGATGCGTCCCAGTATTTCGGTTATGAAAAACGAGGGCGACTGGCTGGAAGGCAGGCCGTCGTTCTGCTCGGCCAGCATGGTGCCGATGGACTGGGTGAAACTGACGGTAACCTGCATCAGGTAGCCCGGCGTGAGCGTAGTGGGCCAGTCAAGGCGCACGGGCTGGTCGGGGGTGTCGAGCAGGTCGATGCGGGTCGGGCTGATCACGCTCAGCACCCGCGTGGGCGTGCCATACCAGTGGCCATGCGTGTAGTGCACGTCGTGCAGGGTAGTGACCTTCTGCAGCTGGGTCTGGCGGTCGCGGTGGTAGACCGTGACCCCGTCAAGCGCTTCGCCGCCACGGGAAAGGTAGTTGATGTTGATCAGGTCATCGCGCGTGCGCAGCCAGTAGTTGTGCCATACCGTCGCGGCGTCGGGCGTCGTGGCGTTCCACCATTGGGCGAGGCGTTGCTCCGAGCGTGGCGTGATCTGGTCATTGACCACCCCGCACAGCACGCCAAGCCCGATGATGGTGGGCAGGAACAGCTTGATCAGCCCCGGCGTGGACAGGCCCGCCGCCCGCATGATCGAGATTTCGTTCGATGTCGTCAGTTGCAGCAGCGTCAGCAGCGCGCCAATCAGCACCGCGATGGGCATGGCATTGCCGAACAGCAGCGGCAGATGCATGACCGCGTAGTACAACACCCCGGACAGGCCAAGGTGGCGGTGCATGATTTCCGTCACCTGTTCCAGCAGGGCCAGGATTTCCATCAGCGCCACGACGATGATGGCCGTGGTGAAGACCTTGGCCAGCAGCTCGCGTGAAAGATAGCCGAGCAGAACCGTGCCGCTGGCCAGGCGCAGGCGAAGCCTCATGCCTCTTTTTCCTGCATGCGCCGCGGCAGGCCATCTGCCGAGAGCTGCCGTGGCGGCAGGCGTGGCCCGGGCGAGAGCAGGGTGCGCAGGCCCCCTGCCTGCCGGATCAGCATGCCCACGCACACTGCGGCAAAGATGACCGTGGGCAGCCAGACGACCAGCAGCGGGGACATGTGCATGTTGGCGACGAAACTCATGCCCATCTGCAGCGTGTGGTCAAAGCTGACCAGCGTAATGGCGGCGATGGCCAGGCCGGGATTGCCCTTCTGGCGCTTGCGCACGCCGGCAAGCGCGCAGGCCAGGATGGGAATGAACGGAATGGCGGCCGTGCGCGCGAGGCGGAAGTGCAGTTCGGCCCGCATGTAGGAAGCGCTGATGCCGGGATAGCCGTGGCGTATGCCGTAATACAGCTCTGGCACGGTCAGTTCGCGTTCCGTCTCGCCGCGTTGGCGATAGGCTTCATCATCAAGTTTGGCTTCGCCGGAAATGAGGCGGGTGGTGCGGGTAAAGCCGGTGATGGTGGGGGGCTTGTCGTGCGTGTCGGTCGCTATGGTGCCGTTGACAAGATCAAGCCGCATGCGCGAGCCATCGGCAGGATTGTACAGGTAGCCCTTCTGCGCGGTAATGTAGCGCACGCGCGTCTTGTCCGAATTGTCACGGATGAAGACATTGAACAGTCGCGACCCCGCATGGTCCACGCTCTCGGCCGTGAGCATGATGTCATCGGATATGGCGAACATCTTGGACTGCAGGTGCGGCGTCCAGCCCGCATGGCTGGCGAAATAGAAGGCCGAGCGGTAGTCATAGCGCGCATAAGGCTGGATGAAGCCATAAAGCGAGAAGGCCAGCACGCCAAAGACCGCCCCCGTCAGCACGAAGGGCTGGCAGATGCGGAAGATCGAGACCCCGCTGGCCGTCAGGGCATCGATTTCGTGGTTGGCGCTCATGCGCCGGATGATGGAAAACACGCTTACGCACATGGCCGCCGGAAGCGCCAGCCCCAGGTAGTGGGGGATCAGGTCGCTGAGCAGGCCGAAAAATGTCTTCATGGAGCTGCCATTGGCAGCCAGCATGTTGAACAGCACCAGAAGCCGCTCCAGCAGCAGGGCGGACATGACCACGCCCAGTGCGATGGAAAACGGCGGCACGACCTGCCGCAGCAGGTAGCGGTCCATGGTATTGGGACGCAGCTTGGCCAGAATCCCGTGCTGTAAAGACATGCGGTTCATCTAGGCGTGCTTATATCCGAAAAACGATACGGGTGAGGACTCATTCAAAAAATAGTTTCCTGCGTTGTACCTGCTGCGCCGCCCGCCGGAAAGAAACGCCTTGTAACACCCAGCCTATATCCCCCGTCGCGTGGCGTGATGGCAATCCGATTCCACGCTGCCGCGCGCAACGGATCACGCGACAGTGCCGACGCCGATGCAATGCCCAGCACCGGCACGGCGCCAGCAGGGCCGGGCAGGGACGACAGGGTGGAGGTATGGATATGGCCATGAAGTACCATTTCCGCCCCTTCGCGTGCAATGCAATGGGCGAAATGCCGGGGATCCTTGAGCGCCTTGCGGGCAATGGCAAGACCAGGCACGGGCGGATGATGAATCATGACAATGCGGCACAGCCCCTGCCTGCCCGTTTCGTGCAGGATTCCGGCCAGGCGCGCGGCCTGGCGCGCGCCCATGCGGCCCGTCGCCCTGAACCAGGGCGTTGGCACGGCCGAACTCACCCCGATCAGCGCAACCGGCCCCACCCGGCGCACGAACGGGAAGGGGAGCGCGCCCATCCAGGGCTGCCACAGGCCAACGGTCCGTTGCCAGTTATCATGCACAAGGGTGTCATGATTTCCCGGTATGACTGTGCACGGCGCGGGCATCTGTTCAAGCCAGCGCAGGGCGTGGCGGCATTCTCCGGGCAGGCCCATATTGGTCAGGTCGCCGGTCAGCGCGATCATGTTCACATGGGCGCTGCCGATATCGGCCATCACGCGGGCCAGAATTTCCGGGCGGTGCAGGAAACGGCGGCGGCGCTTCCATGAAAGATGGCTGAACAGGCGCTTGTTCAGTTTCTCACGCAGGCGCGGGGGCGACATTTCCGTTGGCAGATGCGGGTCGGAAAGATGGGCTATGGTGATGGTGTTCAAGCTGGTGTCTTTCCCTGCATCAGGCCGGTCGGTAACCGGGTCGGGCAGTGTTATGCCTGCCCGTGTAGCGATACGTTCCATCGTTTCGTGCCTTGCAATAGAAGGCAGATGGTTGCTTATGGCCTGTAAGTCAAATTTCAGACAGGGATGGAATCATCAGTGACCGGACGTTTTGCGCTTGTTTATAACCCGCGCAGCCGGCGGAACATGGGCGACAAGAGTTCGTATGCCCCGATGGCCCGTAGCCTTCTGGGAGAGAATTTCATTGATCCGGCCGACCGTTCCCTTCTCGATACCGCAATCGCGCAACTGGCCGCGCGCGACATGGACTGTATCGTGGTCGATGGGGGGGATGGCACGGTCAGCGATGTGCTGACCGCCATCCATCGCCATTACGCACCCGCGCGCTTCCCCGCCCTTGCCATCCTGCCTTCGGGCAATACCAACCTGATCGCGGGGGATGTGGGCTTTGGCCTGCGCGGGCAAAAGGCGCTGGACCGGCTTGTCAGCCTTGCGGCTGCCGGTACGTTGCGGGGCAAGGTGCGCCGGCGCTGCGGGCTTGTGGTCGAATGGCCCGAGGCCGAGGGCAAGCCTGCGGTCGTGGGCATGTTCCATGGTGCTGCTGCCTTCACGCGCGGCATCGAACTGGCCCACCAGCCTGCAATCCTGAACAATTACTCCCATGAAATGGCGGTAGTCGTCTCGTTCCTGTCTTCGGTCGCGCATCTGTTCACGCGTCGCTCGCGCCGGGAATGGATGCAGGGCAACCCGATTACGCTCAGGGCGGGCGAGCAGCCGGAGTGGCATGGCAACTGCTTCCTGTTCCTGTCCAGCACGCTCCAGCGCCTGCCGCATGGCATATGGCCGTTCTGGAATGTGGCGGGTGGGCGCACTGATGTGATCAATTACCTGCATGTGGCAGGCCAGCCCCCGCGCCTGGCCGCTGCCGCCTGGGCGCTGCTGCGGGGGCGGCACCCGGCCTGGCTGCGACACAACCCTGATTACTGCAGCGGGTGCGAAGAGCGGATTGAAATGGCGCTTGAATCCGATTTCGTGCTGGATGGGGAGGTCTTTTCTCCCGGCGCGTCTGGCCGGATCGTGTTGTCCGCCACGGCCCCCATCGACTTTATTCACGCCTGAGGAATGCTGACCATGGCTGATCCTTCCAGCCGCCTTGCCGCGGCAGGGCGCATTGCCCATACGCTGGCCAATGAACTGGTCCAGCCCGTTCCTGCCTTTGTTACGCAATTCGTATGCGAACTGCTGGGTGCGGCGCAGCCTCTGGGCGTGCTCTTTTATGGCTCCGTGCTGCGCGAACCCGACCCCGATGGCGTGCTGGATTTTTATGTCATCGTGGAACGGCTGGAGGACTGGACCTCAGGCTACTTCGCGCGTGAGGCCAATCGCCTGCTGCCACCCAATGTCGAATATCATGAGATTCCGGTAGGCGGGCGCATCATCCGCGCCAAGGTTGCCATTCTGTCGATCGCCCAGTTCCGGCGCATGACGGGACGGGCCACGCTCGACACCACCATCTGGGCGCGGTTCTGCCAGCCGGTCAGGCTGGTCTGGGTGCGCGGGCCGGAAGCGGCTGACGCCATACTGGGCTGCCTGGTGCGCGCCATGGGGCAGGCCGGGCGCTGGGCGGCGGCACTTGGCCCGGCCCAGGGCACGGCGGATGAATTCTGGCTGGCGCTGTTCGCGCATACTTATGGTGCGGAATTGCGGGTGGAGAACGGGCGCAGGCCATCTGCCCTGCTTGAGGGGCGCGAGGCGCGTTATCGTGCCCTGCTGCCTGACATATGGCTGGCCGATGGCTTGCCGTTCACGCGTGATGGCGCGCAACTCGCGCCACGGCTGACGCAGCAACTGCGGCGCAGCATGCACGAAGGCTGGTGGCTGCGCGGGCGCCTGGGGCGGGTGCTCAATGTCAGCCGCCTGTTCAAGGGTGCTTTCACGTTTGAAGGGGGCGCGCGCTATATCGCATGGAAGATAAAGCGGCATTCCGGCATCGAGCTGCCGCTTGGGCCGTTTTCCGAGCGGCATCCGCTGATCTGCCTGCCGTATCTGTTATGGAAGCTACGGCAGGCAGGGTTCTTCAGGCGGCGTGGTTGAGCCCCATCTCGCGCGCGACTGTCGCGAAGACCTCAACGGCCTTGTCAATTTCCGCAGGCGTATGCGTTGCCATGACGGAGGTGCGCAGTAGCGGGTGCTGGTCCGGCGTTGCGGGCGGCAGGCTGAGGTTGACGTAAACCCCGAGGTCAAGCAGCCGGTTCCAGAACGCCACGGCAACCGCCACGTCATCCAGAATGACCGATACGACCGGGCTGGCCTGCGGGCCGGTGCGCAGCCCCGCTGCCTGAAGGCCTGCATGCAGCCTGCGGGCGTTGTCCATCAGGCGGATGCGCAGTTCGGGGTGGTTTTCCAGCTCAGTCAGCGCCGCCATGGTCGCGGCAATGACTTCCGGCGGCAGCGATGCCGTGAACATGTAAGGCCGCGAACACAGGCGGATCAGATCCAGGCCGTCATGGTTGGAGACACAGTAGCCCCCCACCGTGCCCAGGCTTTTGGAGAAGGTGCCGACTACGAAGTCCACATCATCTTCCACGCCATCGGCTTCCGCCACGCCGCGCCCGTGCTTGCCCATCACGCCAACGGAGTGGGCCTCGTCGGCCAGCAGCCAGGCCCCGGTCTCGCGCTTGACGGCGGCGAATTCCGCCATGGGCACTACATCGCCCATCATGGAATAGATGCCTTCAACCACAACCAGCTTCGCCCCCGGCGTGCCCTCAAGGCGGCGCAGGCGCTTGTGCAGGTCATCGGCATCATTATGGCGGAAGCGGATCACCTGCGCGTGGCCAAGGCGGCTGCCATCATAGATGCTGGCATGGCTGTCGGCATCGAGCAGCAGGTAGTCATCCTTGCCCGCAAGGGCGGAAATGGTGCCAAGGTTGGCCTGGTAGCCCGTGGAGAACACCATGCAGTGCTTGCGCCGGAAGAAGGCGGAAAGCCGTTCCTCCAGCTGGCGGTGCAGGCCCTGCGTGCCATTGGCAATGCGCGAACCGGTCGTGCCCACGCCATAGGCCTTTGCCGCCTCGACCGCGGCATTGATCGCGGCGGGTGACTGGCTCAGCCCAAGGTAGTTGTTGGTGCCGAACAGCAGCGTTTCGCGCCCTTCGATCAGCCCCACCGTTGAGGAAATGGGCTTTTCGATCACGACATCGAAGGGGTTGCGGCCGCCGCCAGCGGTTACGGATGCGAGGGCGGAAGCCAGGCCTTCATATTTAGAGAAAATCGACATGATGTGTCAGGAAGCCTGCTTGAGGGAAACAATGCAGGCCGCCAGGTCATCGATGGTGCGGATATCAGCCAGCCGGTCAAGCGGCACGGAAACATCGAGGGTATCCTCGATTTCCATGACGAAATTCATGACGGCCAGTGAATCAAAGGCCAGATCTTCAACGATCTTGCTGCTGCCATTGATATCACGGGGAACCTTGGGGTTCGCCAGCAGCGTCTTCACGATCAGCGCGGAGACGCTCGCTACCGTTTCACTCATTCCTACATCCTTATGGCATGTCCGGCCTGCCGGTGGCAGCGGATCAGCATGAATGGTCGCCCCGCGCATGCGGCGGGGGCGGGGACTGCAATCGGTCCCCTTATTGCAAAGCCTTATGCGCGAAAAACAGGTTTTTGGCCAGTCCTGCTTTCCATCCTGAACTGACGTGGCAACGCATACAGATGCGTTGCCAGACTTGTCAGACCACGGAAACGGAAGACGATGTTTCCAGCGGCTGGAACGCCCCCGAGAGCAGCATGGCCCGCGCCCGCGCCCGTGTCAGCTTGCCCGATGAGGTCTGTGGCAGGGTATGGGGCGGCACCAGGATGATGGATACATCTACCCCGTGCTGCCGACGGAACAGGCTGGCCGTTTCGGTTTTCAGCGTTTCGCGCGCCTCGGGCGAGGTGGCGCGGCACTGCACGAGGGCCACGATCTTCTCGCCTTCGTCCTCATCAACCGAGAATACGGCCACGTCACGGCTGCGCAGGGTGCTGATTTCGGTCTCGGCCGACCATTCCAGATCCTGCGGCCAGATGTTGCGGCCATTGATGATGATCAGATCCTTGGCGCGCCCGGTAATGACAACCTGCCCGTTGAGCATGTAGCCAAGGTCGCCGGTATTGAGCCAGCCTTCGGCATCAACCACGCGGGCGGTTTCCTGCGGGCGGCGGAAGTAGCCCTGCATCAGGCTCGGACCGCGCACATAGACGGTGCCGATCTCACGGTCGCCGAGCACATGGCCCTGCGCGTCACGGACTTCAAGCTCATGCTGCGGCAGCACTTCACCACACAGCACGAAGGTGCGCAGCGCGCGGGCCGGATCGTTGGAGGGTACGGCCTTGCCCTGTGTCTCGAGCGCGCGCAGGTCGATCGTATCGGTACAGATGCCCCTGCCAAGCGGGGCGAAGCTGATGGCCAGAGTGGCCTCTGCCATGCCGTAGCTGGCGGTAAAGGCCCCGCTGTCAAAACCGGCGGAAGCGAAGCGCTGGGCAAAATCCTCAAGGATATGATAGCGGATCATGTCGCCGCCAATGCCCGCCACGCGCCACGATGAGAGGTCAAGTTCGATCGAGGTGGCGCGACGTGCGCACAGTTCATAGCCAAAGGAGGGGCTGTAGGAGATCGTGCCGCGATTGCGGCTGATCAGGTCCAGCCACACATGGGGGCGGCGGGCGAACTCGCGCGTGGGCAGCATGTCGACGCTGAGCTGGCAGGTCATGGGCGTTAAGAAAAAACCAACCAGTCCCATGTCATGATAGAGCGGCAGCCACGACACGCAGCGATCGCCGGTTTCGCGCACCTTGAGCCCATTGAGCGCAATGGCATGTGCATTGGCCATGCCGGAGCGCTGGGTCACGGCAATACCCATGGGGAAACGCGTGCTGCCCGAGGAAAACTGCAGGTAGGACAGGTCATCCGGCCCGACGGGGGGCAGGGCTTCGACCGTAATGGGCGTTTGCAGCAGTTCGGCAGGCGTGCCGGAGAATTTCAGGTCCAGCCCGGTGGTGATCTCGTCTGTCCATGATGCGATGATCGAGGCAATGACCACGGCCGATGCCGCAGCGCCCTCGATCATGCCGCGCAGGGTGCCGACATACCCTTCGCGCCCGCCAAAGGCGACGGGCAGCGGCAGGGGCGCGGGCACCAGGCCTGCATACTGGCAGCCAAAGAAAATACGGGCGAAGTCACCATCGCTTTCCGCCACGATGGCCACCCGGTCGCCAGGCTTCAGGCCCAGTGACAGCAGGCGCTTGCCGGTCTCGATCGCCTGTTCGCGCAACGTGCTGTAAGGCAGCGTTTCGAGCAGGACGCCCTTGCCGGAATAGATGTTGAAGCCGCTCTTGCCCTGGGCGGCATAGTCCAGCGCAGCCGGGAACGACGAAAAATCGCCGTAACGACGGGGCAGACCAGAATCGGAGGGGGGCGGGAGGCTTATCATTTCCGGTAATTTGACTTCCACAGACGTATCTTGAAACGGCGAATGGGCGGTGTTCAACCAATTACCCTCAAAAAGTCAATAATCGATTTCGCGCCTTTGGCCGCCGTATCTGCTGGCGGCTCAAACCCGAATGTGTCGCGTATATACTCTTTTTGCCGATCAAGGAAATTTGCATGTGACAGGAAAGCATTGTCAAGGTCATTGCCTACTGTCTCCACGTTTTCCAAGACCGGACCAAGGGTCCAGCTTTCATAATTGGGGTCTCCGCGCCATTGCGTCCGGTGGGCGTTAAGAAATAGGCACGGGCGCAGTTTGATAAGGAATTCACTGACCTGACTGCTGACATCACCCAGGTAGAGGTCAGCCGCCATGGTATAGGTCATGTCCACGCTTTTGTCGCTGCCAAGGTCAATGATCATATGGGGGGATTGGGTAAAAGGCGTGAGAATTTCCATGCTTTTCTCACGATTTGTATCGAAAAGCCGGTAATGCGGCGCAAAGATGAGATTGTATTTTTCCTGTTGCGCGAAATATTCCAGCAATTTCATGCCAAACCGCGGCCATGAAGAAAGGCTGCGACTGAAATGCGGATTATAGAGAACTGTGGGGCGCCCATTATCAAAAAGCGGACGTGCCTGAACATGGAGCCGACGCACCATGTCAAATTTAGCATAGATTCCAGTCGCATAGTGATCTTTGCGTAGCGTGCCCGCGTGGAGCAGCCGCTCTTCAACCTTACGGCCAGCCATCAGGATATAGTCGAATTTCCGTACATCATTGGTAAAGCCGATGGCCCGGTCTCCGGCGCCATGCCGGGTCCAGATGAGGCGGGGATTGTGCACCCCCATCTTGCGTAAGTAGAGCGATGTACGCTCCGGAATCACGATGGCCTGAAACTTGTTGAAATAATTTCTGTTCAGAAAAAGCACGGCCAGTTTGCTCAGGGGGGTCGGTCCGTGCTGCTTTATATGATCGCGGATCCATTGAGGCATGGCCAGCGTATCAAAGGTGACGGAAGACTC
>NZ_CP137157.1:380000-495000 GCF_040581405.1 Komagataeibacter sucrofermentans DSM 15973 | reverse complement strand
TGGCGTGCAGGGCATTGAGAATGTTCATGGCGGCAGCGCCCACGGCCAGTTCCTGCTCAAGCAGGGGAATCTTGTTCTCGGGCTGCAGGTGCATGCCCAGCACGATGGTCATGGGCATGGTGGACATGCGCGAGAAGCGCTTTTCCACCTTGGCGGGCGCCACATCGGGGTCAAGCCGCTTCATGCTGGCCACCACGCGCTCGGCCAGCTTCACCCGCGCATCCCCCTGCACGATGGCGTAGCGCCACGGGCGCAGCTTGCCATGATCGGGCGCGCGCATGGCGGTGGAGAGGATGGCCTCGAGCACGTCACCCGCAGGGGCCGGTTCCGCCAGCGCATCGGTGGAAAACCGTGACAGGAGAAGATCGAGCGATGTCATATGGTCGTTCCCTTGATATGAAGGCACGCAGCAGCAGGCCTGAAGCCAACGCGCGCGACACCATGCCGCAACGGCCCGGCCCTGCCAATACGCATGCCCGGGCGGCGTGGCGCGGGCGGGATCGGTATGGATTCCGGCCCCGCCCTTCTGTAGAAGGGGAGCATGAACAGCCCGCGCACAGCCACGGTCCATCGCGCCACCAGCGAGACCGACATTACCGTGACCATCAACCTCGATGGCACCGGCCAGACCCGCATCGATACCGGGATCGGCTTCCTTGACCACATGCTGACAGCCCTTGGCCGCCATAGCATGTGCGATCTCGACATTGTTGCCAAAGGCGACCTGCATATCGACTACCACCATACGGTGGAAGATACGGGCATCGCCCTGGGCAAGGCCTTCGCGCAGGCCATTGGCGACAAGCGCGGCATCCGCCGCTACGGCAGCGCCACCGTGCCACTCGATGAGGCGCTGTGCGAGGCGGTTGTCGATATTTCCGGCCGCCCCTTCCTGGCGTGGTCCGTCACCTTCGGGCGCGACAAGATCGGGGAGATGGACACCGAACTGTTCGAGGAATTCTTCCGCGCCTTCGCCATGAGCGCGCTGGTCACGCTGCATGTCATCCAGCGCGCGGGCCACAACTGCCACCATATTGCCGAGGCCGCCTTCAAGGCCCTGGCCCGCGCCCTGCGCACCGCAAGCGAGGCCGACCCCCGCGCGGGTGGCATCATCCCCTCCACCAAGGGCAGCCTGTGACATTCTATTCCGCCCTGCTGCCGCCCGCGGGCAGGCCCGATACCCGGGCCTGGCCCGTGATGGTGGCCTGCCGCATGTCGTGGCTGGTGCTGCTGTGCGGCTGGGGCGGATTGCTGTTGCGGGGCTGCTTCATCAGCGGGCTGCTGGCCGGTGGCGTGAGCATTCTGCTGACCCAGTTCGTGCCGCTGGCCTTTGCCCTGCCCTTGCTGGGCGGCCTGCACCTGCTGCTGGCCCTCAACACGCCGGAAATCCGGCAATGGGAACTGCAACTGCGCGGCTACGCCCCCGCGCAGGGCGTGTACGCGCCAGACCGGAGCGCCGCCGTGCTGCGCTGGCTGGAGCATAACCGGCCCGTTCCCTCCCCTTCTCCCGTATCATGAGGCAGACCATGCCCGCGCCCGCATCCTCGCGCCCCCAGTCCATCGTGGTGATCGACTATAATGGCGGCAACCTGGCCTCCGCCGCCCGCGCCCTGACAAGGGCCGCGGCTGATAGCGGCATCGACGCCACCGTCACCATCACGGCAGACCCGCAGGCCGTTCTGCAGGCCGACCGCATCATCCTGCCCGGCCAGGGCGCGTTTGCCGATTGCGCGGCAGGCCTTGCGGCCCGGCCCGGCCTGCGCGATGCCATCGTGGCGGCAACCGATGGCGGCGTGCCCTTCCTTGGCATATGTGTTGGCATGCAGCTCATGGCCGAGCGCGGGCGCGAGCATGGCATCACCCCCGGCTTTGGCTGGATCGCGGGGGAAATCACGCTGATGGAGGCCCCCGGGCTGCGCCTGCCGCAGATGGGCTGGAACGAACTGGCCTTCACCCCCGGCGCCCACCCCCTGACCGAAGGGCTGGCGGCAGATGCCCATGGCTATTTCGTCCATTCCTTCGCGCTTGCGGGCTACGACCGCGCCGACATGGTGGCCACCACCGATTACGGCAGCCCGGTGCCCGCCATCGTGGCGCGCGGCAACCGGGCTGGCACCCAGTTCCATGTGGAAAAGAGCCAGCAGGTGGGCCTGCGCATCCTGTCCAACTTCCTGCGCTGGACGCCCGCGCCGGACCCCGCGCCATGACCCGGCAGGCCACCCTAGCCGGCACGCTGTATGCCGAACGCCTGCTCGACAACATGCACGAGGACGACCTGCACGCCCTGTGTGACGCGACCAACGCGGCCATACTCGAGGGCGGCGGCTTTGGCTGGCTGGCCCCCCCCCCGCGCGAGACGCTGGAGCGTTACTTCCGTGGCGTGCTGCTGGTGCCCGAGAGGCAGATGTTCGTGGCCCGCCTCGATGACATGATCGTGGGGTCCGCCCAGCTCGTGCGCCCGCCGCGCAATAACGAGGCGCAGGCCATGAGTGCGACCCTCATGCATTTCTATATCGCCCCCTACGCGCGCGGGCTGGGCCTGGGCCGCCTTCTGCTGACCGAGGTGGAAAACTGCGCCCGCAGCATGGGCTACCAGATCATCAACCTTGATGTGCGCGAGACCCAGGCCGAGGCCGTGCGGCTGTTCCGCAGCAGCGGCTTTCACCACTGGGGCACCCACCCCAGCTATGCCCGCACCGATGGCCGCACCGTGCGCGGCCTGTTCTTCACCAAGCGCCTGCAGGATAACGAGCGGATCGTACCCGCCCACCCGCAGGCTGCCTCCACTCCCATCCCTGCAGCAGGACATGCCCCCGTGACCGGACACAGCCTGACCCTCTACCCCGCCATTGACCTCAAGGATGGCACATGCGTGCGCCTGCGCCGTGGCGAGATGGACAACGCCACCGTCTATTCCGATGATCCCGGCGCGCAGGCGCGGGCATGGATCCATGCCGGCTGCTCGTGGCTTCATGTGGTTGACCTCAACGGCGCGTTTGCCGGGCGCTCGGCCAATACCGAGGCCATCGAGGCCATCATCGCCAATGCCTCCGTGCCGGTGCAACTCGGCGGTGGGCTGCGTGACCTTGAAAGCATCGGCAAATGGCTCAATGCCGGAATCAGCCGCGTCATCCTCGGTTCGATCGCGGTCAAGAACCCCGAACTGGTGCGCGAGGCGTGCCGCCTGTTCCCCGGTCGCATCGTGGCGGGCATCGACGCGCGTAGCGGCCAGGTCGCCACCGAAGGCTGGGCCGAAACATCGGAGATGAAGGCCGTTGACCTCGGCCTGCGCATGCAGGATGCAGGCGTGGCCGCCGTCATCTTCACCGAGATCAGCCGCGACGGCATGCTCACCGGCATTGACATCGAGCAGACTGCCGACATGGCCAATGCGCTCTCCATCCCGGTCATCGCCAGCGGCGGCGTGGGCAATCTGGGCCACCTTGAGGCTCTGCGGGCGGCCACGGCACGGGCGCCGGGCATCGAGGGCGTGATCGTGGGCCGCGCGCTGTATGATGGCCGCATCGACCTTGGCGAAGCCCTGCGGGTTCTGGCCTGATGCTCAAGCTACGCGTCATTCCCTGCCTGGACGTCAAGAACGGCCGGGTGGTCAAGGGGGTCAACTTCGTCTCGCTGCGCGATGCAGGCGACCCGGTGGAACAGGCCGCCGTGTACGACGCGGCGGGGGCTGATGAACTCACGTTCCTCGACATCACGGCCAGCAACGAGAACCGCGACACCATCCTTGATGTGGTCAGCCGCACGGCCGAGCGTATCTTCCTGCCGTTGACGGTGGGCGGCGGGGTGCGTACCACCGATGACATGCGCCGCCTTTTGCTGGCGGGTGCTGATAAATGCGCCATGAACTCGGCTGCCGTCTCGCGCCCCGAACTGGTGAGCGAGGCTGCGCAGAAATTCGGCAGCCAGTGCGTGGTGGTCGCCATTGACGCCCGCAGCGACGGGCATGGCGGGTGGGAGGTCTATACCCATGGCGGCCGCACGCCCACCGGGCGCAACGTGATTGACTGGTGCCGGGAAGTGGCAGCGCGCGGGGCGGGCGAAATCCTGCTGACCAGCATGGACCGCGATGGCACCGGCAAGGGTTTCGACCTTGACCTGCTGCGGGCGGCGAATGCGGCGGTGCGCATTCCCATCGTGGCCTCGGGCGGGGTCGGCGCGCTTGAACATTTTGTTGAAGGCGCGCGCGCGGGTGCGACCGGGCTGCTGGCGGCCAGCGTGTTCCACTTCGGGCAGTTCACCATTCCACAGGTCAAGCAGGCGCTGGCGCAAGCGGGCCTGCCGGTCAGACCGACCGCCTGATCCCCCTTTCCCGCCTATCGGAGCATTGTCATGGCCAAGCCAGAAAAATCCCGCAAGAACGCCCCCGCCAAGGCCGCCCCGGCCAAACCGGCCCCCGGCAAGGGAGCAGGCAAGGGCGCAGCCGCGACCATCGAGATCGAGGCCGTTGGCCCCGCAACGCCTGATGTGCTCGACCGCCTGTTCGAGGTCGTGGAATCGCGCCGGGGCACGGACCCCTCCGTCAGTCATTCCGCCCGCCTTCTGGCCCGTGGCCGGCGCAAGATCGCCCAGAAATTCGGCGAGGAAGCCGTGGAATGCCTGATCGAGGCCGTGGCGGGCAACCGCGAGGAACTGATCAGCGAAAGCGCTGACGTGCTCTACCACCTGATCGTGATGTGGGTGGATGCGGGCGTGAAACCGGCTGAAGTCTGGGCCGAACTGCTGCGCCGCGAAGGCACGAGCGGCGTGGCCGAGAAAGCCTCGCGCCCGCGCGACCCGCTGGCCTGACCGACCCCAACAGGAGTGAAGACCCATGCCCGTAAATGGCACCGGCGCCTATGACCCGCAGAACGTGTTCGCCCGCATCCTGCGCGGAGAACTGCCATGCAGGAAGGTGTATGAGGATGAATATGCCCTCGCCTTCCATGACATTGCGCCCAAGGCACCCATCCATGTGCTGGTAATCCCCAAAGGAGCCTATGTTTCCTTTGCCGATTTCAGCGCCAACGCGAGCGAGGCGGAAATCGCAGGCTTCACCCGCGCGGTGGGCAAGGTGGCGCGTGACCTCGGGCTGGAGGCACCGGGCTACCGCCTGGTGTCGAACACCGGCATCGAAGGCGGGCAGGAAGTGCCGCACTTCCATGTGCATCTGTTTGGTGGCCGCCCGCTCGGGGCCATGCTGCCGGGCTGAAGCGCGACGGAAACGCCGCCTTCCCCCAAAAAGGCGGCGTTTTTGGTGAACTGTCCTTTATAGGGACTGAAGTTCAAACAGATCACGATACAGCCCGCCTTCGCGCTGCATCAGGGCGGCATGGGGGCCATCCTCGCACACCTGGCCATGGCGGAAGACGATGATGCGATCGAGCCCCATCACGGTGGAAAGCCGGTGGGCGATGACCAGCACCGTGCGCCCGGTCATGAGGCGCTCCATCGCCTGCTGCACCTGCACTTCGGACTGGGAGTCGAGGCTCGACGTCGCCTCATCCATGATCACGATGCGCGCCCGGCTTAAAAAGGCGCGGGCAATGGCGATGCGCTGGCGCTCGCCCCCCGAAAGCTTGACCCCACGCTCGCCCACCATGGTGGCGTAGCCGCGCGGCAGGCGGTCGATGAAATCCGCCGCATTGGCCTGCCGGGCCGCGTGGGCGATCTCGGCTGGCGTGGCGTCGGGGCGGCCATAGGCGATATTCTCGGCCAGCGAACGGTGAAACAGCAGCGGCTCCTGCGGCACGATGGCAATCTGCCCGCGCAGGCTGGCCTGGGTTACGGTGGCAATATCCGTGCCATCAATGGTGATGCGCCCGGCCTGCACGTCATAAAGCCGCTGCAGCAGCCGCGTGAGCGTGGTCTTGCCCGAGCCGGACGGGCCAACAAGCGCCACCCGGCTGCCGGGGACAATATCAAGGTTCAGGTCATCAAACAGCACCCGCCCGTGCTGGCGCACATACCCAAAGCGCACGTGCTCGAAGCGGATATGCCCCCGTGTCACGCGCAGCGCCGGGGCATCGGGGCGGTCCGCCACGCCGGGATGCATGGCAAACAGGGCCACGAGTTCCTCCATCTCGTTGACCGAGCGCTGCACGACCGAAATCTGCTGGCCGATATCACGCAGGTATCCCTGAATGACGAACATCATGGTCAGCACATAGGCCACATCACCCGGCCCGGCCCGGCCACGCACCCACAGCACCGCCACCCCCGCAATCAGCGCCATACGCATGAGCAGGGCGGCAAGATTCTGCAGGTTGGCGCTGTCGGTGCCGCGCAGCCAAGAGCGCACCATGCGCTGCCGCCACCGGCCCGCCACCCAGGCCAGCCGGGCATCCTCGCGCCCCTCCGCCCCGCATGCCTTGACCACGGCATTGCAGGTCACGGCATCGGACAGGGTGGCCCCCATGCGCGTATCCCACGCATTGGCCAGCCGTGCGGACGGGGCCACGTAATGCAGCGTCAGCACGACCGAAAGCCCCACAAGGGCCACCGCCCCCACCGCCAGCACCAGCCCCATGAACGCCCAGTGAAAGGCCAGCACGCCGGTCGTGGCGCACAGCACGATCACCTCGGGCACCAGCATGAGCAGCACGGTATCGCCCAGCGTGTCGATCGCGCCCAGCCCGCGCGTGATCCGCCGCACGGTCGAACCCGCGAAATTGCTGGCATGCCATTCGCTGGAAAAGCGCTGCACGCGGGCGAACGCCTCGGTCACGATGCCGGTCATGACGCGGGATGTGAGGTGCGAGATGGTCACATACGCCATGCGCCGCGCCACGATGCCGCCCACGCCCAGCCCCGTCAGCCCCGCCACATCGCGCATGGCGCGGTGGATGGTGGCCGCCTGCGCGGGGTGCGACACGTCATCAACCAGCCAGCCTGCCAGCAGCGGCATCATCACATCCGCCACCGTGGCCAGCGCTATGCCTGCCAGCGTGCCCGCCAGCAGGGCGGGCCACGCCCGCCACCGGCGCCACACAAAGCCCAGAACGGCAGCGAATTCATGCCGCCGCGTGAGGGGTCGAGAAGAGGAAGAAGCCATGCCCACCACGCCAGAATGCAAAAAACGCGGCCATGCCCTGACTGCCGCAAAGGGCTGGAACGACTAGCCCCGCCCCGCGTGGCATGCAAGGCCCCTGCCGGGTTATCAGGGGGCAGGGCAATTTACACGCCCCACCCCCACGCCGCACAATACGCCCCGACCCACCCCAGCGAGTAGCCGATGCCAACACCGCCCCGCCGAACCAAACCCGCCCGCCGCGCCATGACGCTGGCCGAAGTGCGCGCCTTCATCAGCCTGCTGGCCACCGCCAACCCCGATGCCGAGAGCGAACTCGACTTTGTCGATGACTACACGCTGCTCGTGGCCGTGGTGCTGTCGGCGCAGGCGACCGATGCCTCGGTCAACAAGGCCACCGTCAACCTGTTCCGTGATGCACCAACCCCGCAGGCCATGGTGGACCTTGGCGAGGAAAAGGTGGGCGCGCATATCCGCACCATCGGGCTGTGGCGCACCAAGGCGCGCAACGTGGTCGCGCTGTCGCGGCAGTTGCTCGAGCGTTTTGATGGCAAGGTGCCCCATGACCGCGCGGCCCTTGAATCCCTGCCAGGCGTGGGCCGCAAGACCGCGAACGTGGTGATGAACGTAGCCTTTGGCGACAGCACGATGGCGGTGGATACCCACATCTTCCGCATTGGCAACCGCACGGGACTGGCCCCAGGCGCCACCGTGCGCGCGGTGGAGGACCAATTGGTGCGCCGCATACCGCCCGACATGCTGCGCCCCGCCCATCACTGGCTGATCCTGCACGGGCGGTATGTGTGCAAGGCCCGCAAGCCCGAATGCTGGCGCTGCCCTGCGTTTGAGCCCTGCCAGTACCGCATGAAGGACGAACTGCGCCTGGCCCCCGCCTGAACAGATAAACGTTTTTGGTGAAGTTCTTTTTAAAGCTTTGAAAGAACACCGCCTTTTTAAAAAAGGTGGGGCACCCAAAAACTTTTATTCCGCCTGCGCCAGCGGCAGGTTGGGCAGGCCCGCCCCGCCGGGGCGCATGACCCATGGCCGCGCCCCGCGCATGGCGCGGTCCGTCTGCACCACAAGCCCGCCATCCGCCCGCCGGTAAATGCCATAAGCCCCGTTGCGCCACAGATCAAAACGCCCGATGGAAGGCACGCCATCACACCCCCACGTGCCCTGCAGGTTGACCAGCAGCCCGGTACCCTGGCACAGGCCCGGCGCAGGCGGTCGGGGCATAAGCACCAGCACGATATCTCCAACGCGGCAGATCCCGCCATGGCACGCCACATTGCCCACCGTGCCCTGAGCAGGTAGCAGGCCAGCAGGCAGGCCGGTCACGCGCTGCCATTCGCGCAATGCGAAGGGATCAGGATGCGTGCCGGGACCGGTCAGCAGGTGTCCCTGCGTCACGATTCCGGCCATGCGGGCATCAGGGGCCAGCAGCAGCGTCGGGCGGGCCGCCATCCATGGCGAGAGCACCGCCAGCACGATCGGCGCAAGCCCCAGCAGCCGCACCCGCCCCGCCCACAGGCACAGCCAGCACAACCCCACGAAGAACACGCACAACCCGGCATTGCCCAAGGCAGGCACGTCCATCCGCGCCATGGGCAGGCGGGCTACCAGATGCGCCAGCCATGCCACCACGCCAAGGCCCCAGCCCATGGGCACAAGGGCCAGTTTTTCCAGCCCCACCGGCATCAGCCCCAGTGCCGCAAGCCCCCACGGCATGATCCAGACCGACATGAGCGGCACGGCCAGCAGGTTGGCCAGCACGAACCACGGCTGCACCGCCCCAAAATGCGCCATGCCCACCGGCATGCACGCACTCCCCGCCAGCACGCTGGCCAACAGCGGGTGGGCCATGCGGGCCGCAACCCGCCGCAGCCACACATCATCATGCTCCCAGCCCGACAGGGCTGGCCGCAGCGCGTCAAACCCCGCAATCAGCGCCATCACGGCGGCAACCGACATCTGCAGGGGCAACTCGGTCACCCCCTCCGGGTTGAGGGCCATGAGCACCGTTGCCGCCACCGCCAGCGCGCGCAGCGACAAAGGCCGCCTGCCCGCCAGCAGCGCCAGAACCGCCAGCCCCGCCATGAGCAGGCTGCGCTGGGCGGGCAGGTGCGCGCCGGTTAGCACCACGTAGCCTGCGCCCGCCAGCAATGCGCCCACCGCCGCGATCTGACGGCATGGCCAGTACAGCGCCGCCCGCTCGCTCAGCGCCAGCCCCGTGCGCAGCACCACCATCACCAGCCCCATCACAATAGCCAGATGCAGCCCGGCCACGGCCAGCAGGTGCGCAAGCCCCGCATCGGCAAAGGCCTCGCGCTCGGGGGCCGCCACCACGCCATCGGCCCCCACCAGAATGGTCGCGGCAATATCGCCCCGCGGGCCGGGCAGGGCCGTGCGTATCCGCTCCGCCAGCATCCGCCGCCTGCCCGCAAGCCAGCCTGCCGGTCCGCCAGCGGCCCGCGCGGGCGTGACCGTGGCCCGGTCAAGCGCACGGCCATGGCCCGCCTGGCCTGCAAACCATGCCCGGCGCTGGGCATCATACCCACCCGGCACATCAGGGAAGGCAGGCGGCGAAAGCAGGGCGCGCACCCCAAGCCCATCACCCGGCATGGGCCGAGCAGGATCATCGGCCCGCAGTCGCAGCGACAGCCATCGCCGCAGGGGCGGCATGCCCATGCTGATGCCATCGTCAAAGCGCACGCCGTGCAACGTCACACGCAATGCCTGCGTGCCATCGGCTAGACGCTGCACCTCAACCCCCGTCACCTGCCCTGACAGATGCACCGCCCGATGTGGCAGATCGGGAAAGGGCGGCATGCGCCCCGCCTGCCCCCATGCCAGCAAAAAGCCCACCGCACCGGCCCCCACCGCGCCCGCGCCCAGCCGCACGACCAGTCGGCCCGGCCACAGCAGGCGGCAGGCGAGCGACGCAGCGCAGGCCAGTACCGCACCTGCCATGGCGACCCCGCCCGGCTCGGACGGCAGGGTAAAATAAAGGACGATGCCGCCCGCAAGCGCCACCGGCAGCCACAGCACCAGGCGACTGTTCTGCCCCCACAGCCACGCCGCGAGCACGCCCCGCAGGCACGACAGGCCCCATGTCAGCGCCCGGCTCAAAAACCACCCCGCCCGGCTGGCGCCGCCGCACGGCCTGTAATCGCCACCTGCAAAGCGCGGGCCGCCGCGCACGTGGCAGGCCAGCCGCATCGGCATTGATGGCGAATGGCAGACAAACCCGACAGAAGACCCCCATAATGCGCGTAAAAGGCGTGGCAGGAATGCACACCCTAGCGGGCGGAACGGTTTTCACGCCAGAGTGCCCCCTGTCAGCAGGGCGAAAACATGCTAGGAACCCGGTTCATGACTGTCCGTACGCGTTTTGCTCCCAGCCCCACCGGCCTGCTGCATATCGGCAACGCCCGTGCCGCCCTTTTCAATTTCCTCTATGCCCGCCACCACGGCGGGCAGTTCGTGCTCCGCATCGAGGATACCGACCGCGAACGCTCGACCCAGCATGCGGTCGACGTGCTGTTCGACGGCCTGGCCTGGATGGGCATCGAATCCGATGAGAAGCCGGTCTTCCAGTCCACGCGCCAGGGCCGCCACGCCGAGGTGGCGCATGAACTGCTGGAAAAGGGCCTGGCCTATCGCTGCTACTGCACGGCCGATGAACTGAAGGAAATGCGCGAGAAGGCGATGGCCGAGGGCCGTCCCCCCCGCTACAACGGCATGTGGCGCGACCGTGACCCCGCCGAGGCCCCCGCCAACACCCCCTACACCATCCGCATCAAGGCCCCGCGTGAGGGGGAAACCACCATCCACGATCTGGTGCAGGGCGACGTGCGCGTGGCCAACAGCGAACTCGATGACATGATCATCCTGCGCGCCGATGGCACCCCGGTCTACCAGCTTGCCGTGGTGGTCGATGACCATGACATGGACATCACCCATGTCATCCGTGGCGATGACCACCTGACCAACACTTTCCGCCAGGCCATGATCTACCGCGCCATGGGCTGGAACCTGCCGCATTTCGCGCATCTGCCGCTCATTCACGGGCCTGACGGGGCCAAGCTGTCCAAGCGGCACGGGGCGCAGTCGGTCGTGGAATTCCGCGATATGGGCTACCTGCCCGAGGCCCTGAACAATTACCTGCTGCGCCTTGGCTGGGGCCACGGTGATGCCGAGATCCTCTCACGCGAGGAACAGATCAGGCTGTTCGACCTCGATGGCGTGGGCCGCTCGCCCTCGCGCATGGATTACGCCAAGCTGCTGCACATCAATGGCGTGTGGCTGCGCCAGGCCGATGACACCCGCCTGACCAATGACGTGATGGACCGCCTGGGCAAGATGGAAGGCGTTGATACATCCGACGCCACCCGTGCAAAGGTGCTGGCGCTGATGCCCGGCCTGAAGGAACGCGCCAAGACACTGGTGGAACTGGCCGATAACGCCGCCTTCCTCGGCCGTTCGTTGCCTCTCGCCTTCGACCCCAAGGCCGAAAAGCAGCTTACCCCGGAAAACCGCGTGATGCTGGGCAGGCTGGCCAAGGCGCTCGAGGCGACCGAGCCGTTCAGCAAGGAGGCGATCGACGCGACCCTGCGCCAGTTTGCCGAAACGCATGAGATGAAGCTGGGCAAGGTGGCCCAGCCGCTGCGCGCCGCCGTAACCGGCAGCACCATGTCGCCCGGCATTGATGATACGCTGCTCGCCCTTGGCCGTGACGAGGTTCTGGCGCGCATCAACGCGGTCGCCGCCCATGAATGAGCGCAGCAGCCACGGCAGCAACGTGTTCGCCACCCCGGCCACGCGCCATCTGCTGGGCGTGCAGGGCATGCATCCGAGCCGGATCATGCCCATACTGGACCTGGCCGAGCACTATGCCCTGCTCAACCGCTCGCGCAAGACGCCGCGCGACCTGCTGCGCGGGCGCACGCTCATCAACCTGTTCTTTGAGGACAGCACCCGCACCCGCACCTCGTTCGAGCTGGCGGGCAAGCGGCTGGGCGCGGATGTGGTGAACATGACCGTGGCCAGTTCCTCGGTCAACAAGGGCGAGACGCTGCTTGACACCGCAGCCACGCTCAACGCCATGCACGCCGACCTGCTCGTGGTGCGCCATGCCCAGTCCGGCGCGCCCGCCCTGCTGGCGCAGAAAGTGCAGGCCAGCGTGGTCAATGCGGGTGATGGCACGCATGAGCACCCCACCCAGGCGCTGCTTGATGCGCTGACCATCCGCCGCCATTTCGGCACGTTCGAGGGGCTGACGGTAGCGATCTGCGGCGATGTCAGCCACAGCCGGGTCGCGCGCTCCAACATCCACCTGCTCACCGCCCTGGGCTGCCAGGTGCGCGTGGTGGGGCCGCCCACGCTGGTGCCCGGTGCCATTGGCGCGCTGGGGGTGAGCATCCATCACACCATGGAAGACGGCCTGCGCGGCGTGGACGTGGTGATGATGCTGCGCGTGCAGCGCGAACGCATGAAGGGCACGCAGGTGCCCAGCGCGCGGGAATATTTCCGCTTTTATGGCCTTGATAACAAACGCCTTGCGCTGGCCAGGCCGCATGCGCTGGTCATGCACCCCGGCCCGATGAACCGGGGCGTGGAAATTGACAGCCGCGTGGCCGATTCCGACCAGAGCGTCATCCGTGAACAGGTGGAAATGGGGGTTGCAGTGCGCATGGCGGTGCTCGACCTGCTCGCACGCGGGGGAGAAGGCGCATGAAGCCAACCGTTTTTGAAAATGTGCGCCTGATCGACCCCGCCAGCAACACGGACCGCCCCGGCCGCCTGCTGGTGCAGAATGGCGTGATTGCAGGCACCGATGCGCCGCAGGCCGAAGGCATGCCCGATGGGGCAGACGTGATCGATGGCGGCGGCCAGCTCGTGCTGTGCCCCGGCCTTGTAGACATGCGCGTGACCATTGGCGAGCCGGGATATGAATATCGCGAGACGGTGCTCTCGGCCGCGCGCGCCGCCGTGGCAGGTGGCATCACCACCATTGCCGTGCTGCCCAATACCAGCCCCACCATAGACAACCCCGCCCTTGCCCGCCTGCTGCGCGCGCGCGGCGAGGAAACGGGCATGATCGACATCCTGCCCTACGGTGCATTGACACGCGAATGCGCAGGCAAGGAAATGGCCGAAATCGGCCTGCTGGCCGAAGCAGGCGCCATTGCCTTTACCGATGGCCCGCACGCCATTGCCGACAGCCGCATGATGCGCCAGATGCTGACCTACGCCCGCGGCTTCAACGCGCTGATCGTGCAGCACCCCGAAGACCCGTCGCTCGCGCGCGGCGGCTGCGCCACCGATGGCGA
This sequence comes from Komagataeibacter sucrofermentans DSM 15973, assembly GCF_040581405.1. Classification (NCBI taxonomy): domain Bacteria; kingdom Pseudomonadati; phylum Pseudomonadota; class Alphaproteobacteria; order Acetobacterales; family Acetobacteraceae; genus Komagataeibacter; species Komagataeibacter sucrofermentans. The sequence goes on along the minus strand of NZ_CP137157.1, from coordinate 481,641 downwards.
ACTCGCCACCCGCCTTGGCCTGCCCGGCATTCCGGCGGCAGCCGAGGCCATCCTGATCGCGCGTGACCTCCGCCTTGCGCGCATGACCGGCGGGCGGCTGCATTTTGGCCATGTCTCCACCGCCGAGGGGCTGGACCTGATCCGCAACGCCAAGGCCGATGGCCTGCGCGTGAGCTGCGATACGGCACCGCCCTATTTCGACCTCAACGAGACGGTGATCGGTGATTTCCGCACCTACGCCAAGCTCTCGCCGCCGCTGCGCACCGAGGCCGACCGCCGTGCCGTCAGCGCCGCCCTGGCCGATGGCACGATTGATGCCATTGCCTCCGACCACATGCCGTGCGACGCCGATGACAAGCGCCAGCCCTTTGCCGTGGCGGCAGCCGGGGGCACCGGGCTGTGCACGCTGCTTGCGGTTACACTGGCGCAGGTTCATGCGGGGCATCTTGGCATGATGGAGGCCATCGGCCTGCTCACCCACCGCCCCGCTGCCGTGCTGGGCAGCAAGGCGGGCACGCTGGCCGTGGGCGAGCCTGCCGATCTGTGCCTGTTCAACCCCGATACCGCCTGGGTGGTGCGCGCGGGCGACCTGCCGGGCAAGGCGCAGAACACCCCGTTCGATGGCCGTGCGCTGGAAGGCCGCGTGCTGGGCACGTGGAAGAAGGGCGTGCGCGTGTTCGGGGCGCAGGCCGCATGATCTACGGCATCCCCACCTACGACCTGCCGCTCATGGGCGGCGTCGCCTTCCTGTCCTATCTGATTGGCAGCATTCCCTTCGGGCTGGTGCTCACCGCGCTTTCGGGTGGTGGCGATATCCGCAAGATCGGCTCGGGCAATATCGGGGCGACCAACGTGCTGCGCACGGGCCGCAAGGGGCTGGCCGCGGGCACGCTCGCACTTGATGGCACCAAGGGGGCGTTCGCGGTGTTCTGCGCCTTCGTGCTGTGCCCGTTCCACACGCTGGCCGCCGAATCGCTGGCCGCCATCTTTGCCGTGGCTGGGCACTGCTTTCCCGTCTGGCTCAAATTCAAGGGCGGTAAAGGGGTTGCCACGGGGCTTGGCTGCATTCTGGCCCTCATGCCCGGCGTGGGCCTGTGCTGCTGCGCGCTGTGGCTGATCTTTGCCAAGGTCACGCGCATTTCATCAGCGGGCGCAATCATCGCCTTCGCCGCCCTGCCGCTGCTCATGATCCGGCCCGGCCGCATTGACTTCAACTCCCCCGCCTATCTGGCCGGGGTGCTGATTGCGGTGATGATCCTGATCCGCCATCACGCCAACATTACCCGCCTGCTCAAGGGCACCGAGCCCAGAATCGGCCAGAAAGGCACATGACCCGCCCCGATGCCGAAACGGCGCTGGCCTGCCTGCGGCTGGCGCGAACGGACGGCATCGGCCCGGTCAGCTACCGCAAGCTCATCCGCACCCATGGCAGTGTTGAAGCAGCCCTTGCCATGCTCGAGCGCGGCGCCACCCGCATCAGCCGCACCATCGGCCCGCTCTGCCCGCGTGATGACGCGCTGCGCGAGCTTGAGCGCCTGCATGCCCTGGGCGGCACGCTGCTCGTGCACGGCCAGCCCGGCTACCCGGCCCTTCTGGCCGCACTGCCCGACGCGCCACCCGTGCTGTCGGTGCTGGGCGACGTGGCGCTGCTGTCTGCCCGCATGGTGGGCATCGTGGGCGGGCGCAATGCCTCATCGGGCGGGCTGCGCATGGCCGAAAGCCTGGCCGCCCTGCTGGCCGCGCACGGCGTGCACACCGTATCGGGGCTGGCGCGGGGCATTGATGGCGCAGCCCATCGCGGCGCCATGACGGCGGGCCGCACGGTTGCCGCCATAGCAGGCGGGCTGGACTGCCCCTACCCGCCTGAACATGCCCCCCTGCAGGCCGAGATTGCCCGCACCGGCGCGGTCGTGACCGAGGCCGCGCTGGGCACGGTGCCGCAGGCCAGGCACTTTCCGCGCCGCAACCGGCTGATTGCGGGCCTGGGCCTGGGCTGCGTGGTGATCGAGGCTGCACTGCGCTCGGGCAGCCTGATTACCGCGCGCATGGCGCTCGATTACGGGCGCACCATCTTCGCCGTGCCCGGCTCGCCGCTTGATCCGCGCTGCCGGGGCAGCAACGACCTGCTGCGCCAGGGCGCAATCGTGACCGAAACCGAACGCGACATATTGCGCGAACTGCCTGAAACAATAGAGGAAAACGACCTGTTTTCCGCCCCACCCCGCGCCGTGCGCCACAATGCTGCCCCATCGGGCGGGCAAGCCTTGGCCCCGCAGCACACAGACCCCGCGCCACCGCCCCCAGCCCAGGGCGACCTGCATGAAATGGTGGAAGGTTTTCTATCTTTCACGCCATCGCCTGTTGACGATCTTGTACGGCGCTGCCAGTTCTCGACAGCAGCAGTCCTGACCGTCCTGTCGGAAATGGAGATTGCGGGCACGATCGAATTCCTTGCGGGGGATCTGGTCGTGCGGCGTCCACCCCCGGCCTGAGCGCGGGATAGAGCAAGGTTTTGAGAATCGTGATCCGGAGACAGAATGACTGACGTCGTGGTGGTCGAATCGCCAGCCAAGGCGAAAACGATCAATAAGTATCTGGGTGAAAACTATACGGTTCTGGCCTCGTTCGGGCATGTGCGCGACCTTCCGCCCAAGGATGGCAGCGTCAAACCCGACGAAGGCTTTGCCATGGTGTGGGAAACCGACGAGCGCGGCAGCCGCCAGATCGCGGCCATTGCCAAGGCGCTGCGCGGGGCGACACACCTGTATCTCGCCACTGACCCCGACCGCGAGGGAGAGGCCATTTCGTGGCACGTGCGCTCGATCCTGGAGGAGAAAAAGCTCCTCAAGGGCATCGAGGTGCAGCGCGTCACCTTCAACGAGATCACCAAAAGCGCCATCAAGGCCGCGATGGCTCACCCGCGTGAACTCGACTTTCCGCTGATCGAGGCCTATCTCGCCCGCCGCGCGCTTGACTACCTCGTGGGCTTCACGCTCTCGCCGGTGCTGTGGCGCAAGCTGCCCGGCTCGCGCAGCGCAGGCCGTGTGCAGTCGGTGGCACTCAGGCTGATCTGCGAGCGCGAAGCCGAGATCGAGATCTTCAAGCCGCGTGAATACTGGTCGGTGCTGGCCCGCATGACCACGCCCGCAGGGGCTGCGTTTACCGCGCGGCTCACGCATCTTGATGGTCACAAGCTTGATCAGTTCGACCTTAACAACGAAGCCAGCGCCATGGCCGCCAGGGCTGCGGTCGAGGCCGGTGACTTCGGGGTAGAGAAGGTCGAGCGCCGCAAGGTGCGCCGCAACCCGCCGCCGCCGTTCACCACATCGACCATGCAGCAGGAGGCCTCGCGCAAGCTGGGCATGGGCGCGCAGGTAGCCATGCGCACGGCCCAGCAGCTTTATGAGGGCATCGACATCGGTGGCGAGACCGTGGGTCTCATCACCTATATGCGAACCGACGGCGTGCAGATGGCGGGTGAGGCGATCAGCGCCATCCGGGGCCATATCGGCCACAGCTTTGGCGAGCAGTACGTGCCCGACAAGCCGCGCATCTATTCCACCAAGGCCAAGAACGCGCAGGAAGCGCATGAGGCCATCCGCCCGACCGACGTGCGCCGCACGCCCGCCGACATGGCGCGTTACCTCTCGCCCGAGCAGAAAAAGCTGTACGACCTGGTGTGGAAGCGCTCGGTCGCCAGCCAGATGCAGTCCGCCGAACTCGACCAGGTGGCGGTTGACATCGTGGACCGCCAGAAGCGCGTGACCCTGCGCGCCACCGGCTCCATGATCGCGTTTGACGGCTTCCTGAAGCTCTATAGCGAAGGCCGCGACGACTCGCCCGCCAAGGCAGAGGACGAGCAGGACCGCATGCTGCCCGCCATGAAGGAGCGCGACGCCATCGGGCGCGGCGAGGTCACGGCGGACCAGCACTTCACCCAGCCACCGCCGCGCTACTCGGAGGCCTCGCTGGTGAAGAAGATGGAAGAGATCGGCATTGGCCGCCCTTCCACCTACGCCTCCATCCTGACCGTGCTGCGCGACCGCAATTACGTGCAGCTTGAAAACCGCCGCTTCATCCCCGAAGATCGCGGGCGGCTGGTCACGGCCTTCCTCACCTCGTTCTTCGAGCGGTATGTGGACACGCAGTTCACCGCAGGCCTTGAGGAACAGCTTGATGACATTTCAGGCGGCCGGGCCAACTGGCGCGATGTCATGTCCGCCTTCTGGTCCGACTTCTCGCACGCGGTGGACCAGACCAAGGACCTCAAGATATCCGACGTCATCACCGCACTTGATGCCGATCTTTCGCCTTACTTCTTCCCCGCGCGGGAAGACGGGCAGGACCCGCGCCTGTGCACGGCGTGCAACACCGGCAGGCTGGGGCTGAAGCTGGGGCGCTATGGCGCGTTCATCGGCTGCTCGAACTACCCCACGTGCCAGTACACCCGCAAACTCGTGGCCGACCCGAAGGAAGGCGATGACGCCGCCGCCCTGAAGGATGGCATGCGTGTGCTCGGTGCCGCACCCACCGGCGAGGACGTGACCGTGCGCCGTGGCCCGTGGGGGCTGTACGTGCAGCAGGGCGAGCCCGACCCCGAGGACAAGAAGGCCAAGCCCAGGCGCGCCACCATTCCGCGCGGGCTTGATGGCGACAAGATCACGCTCGAACAGGCGGTTGGCCTGCTGTCGCTGCCGCGCATCGTGGGTATTCACCCCGAACTTGGCGAGCCGATCGAGGCGGGTCTGGGCCGCTTTGGGCCATATGTGAAGATGGGCGCGGTCTATGGCTCGCTGGACAAGGATGACGATGTCCTGACCGTGGGGCTGAACCGCGCGGTCGATGCGCTGGCCAAGAAGCTGGCCTCGATCCGCACCATCGGCCCGCACCCCAAGGATGGCGAGCCGGTCATGGTGCGCAAGGGCCGCTTTGGCCCGTACGTTCAGCACGGTTCGATCGTGGCCACCGTGCCGCGCGCGCATGACATGAACGACGTGACCATGGAGGAAGCCCTGACGCTGCTGACCGAAAAGGGCAAGCCGCTCAAGGCCAAGGGCAAGAAAGCCACCACCACCCGCAAGCCCGCAGCCCGCAAGACAAAGGCCAAGGCGGCGGAAAGCGAGGACGGCAAGGAAGCCGCGCCCAAAAAGGCTGCACCAAAGAAAAAGGCAGCCCCCAAAAAGACGGCGGCCAAACCGGCGGCCAAAAAAACCACCACCCGCAAGAAGGCCGCCCCGGCCAAGACTGAAAGCGAGACGGACTGATCATGAAGCGGCAGCGTCCAGCAACTCCCGAGATGCCGGACCGCCTGCCCACGGGCACGCCGCCAGCCCGTACGGGTGGCCTGCCCGATCGTGAGCAGCTTCGCGCGTTTATCGAAGGGGCGACAGGCCGCATCGGCAAGCGCGAGATCAGCCGTGAATTCGGCCTTGGCCCGGAGCACAAGGGCGCATTGCGCCAGATGCTGCGCGACATGGCGCTTGATGGCACGCTTGCGCCTGCGGGCGCACGGCGCTTTCGCGTATCGGACCGGCTGCCCGAATCCATGGTGGTGCAGGTCACCGGCACCGATGCCGATGGCGACCCCATCGCCCGGCCGGTGCAGTGGGATGGCGAAGGCCCCTCCCCCACCGTGTTCATGCACCCCGAACTGCGCGGTCGCGCCGCCCTTGCTCCGGGCGAGCGCGTGGTGGCCCGCCTGCGCCGGGTCGGCCCCGGCAAGTATGAAGGCCGCACGCTGCGCCGCGTGAGTGATGCGCCCACCCAGATCGTGGGCCTGTTCCGCACCCTGCCAGCCGATGATCCCGCCGCCGCCACCCCGGCCCGCTTCCGCCCCGCAGGCCGCCTCACGCCAGCCGACCGTCGCGCCAAGGCGGAATGGGTCATCCCCACGGGCGAGGATGACAACGCGCCCGATAACGAAATTGTCATCGCCACCCCGCTGCCCCAGTCCGGGCCGGGGCTGCACCCTGCGCGCATCATCGAGCGCCTTGGCCCGCAGGGCGATGCCCGCACCATCAGCATGGTGGCAGTGGCCATGCTGGGCATTCCCCACGTCTTCCCCACCGAGGCGCTGGCGCAGGCAAAAGCCGCCCGTGGCGTCGCCCCCATGGGCCGCACCGACCTGCGTGATATGCCGCTGGTCACGATCGATGGCGCGGATGCACGCGATTTTGATGATGCCATCTATGCCGAACCCGATGGCGATGGCTTCCGCATCACCATCGCCATTGCCGACGTGGCCTGGTACGTGCGCCCCGGCAGTGCACTCGACCGCGAGGCCCGGCAGCGCGGCAATTCGGTCTACTTCCCCGACCGGGTGATCCCGATGCTGCCCGAGGATCTCTCGAACGGGTGGTGCTCGCTACGCCCCGATGAGGACCGGGGCTGCCTGTTCGTGACCATGAACGTGGCGCCTGATGGCGCTGTCAGCAATGCCCGCTTTGGCCGCGGCATCATGCGCAGCGCGGGCCGCCTGACCTATGAGCAGGTGCAGGCCGCGCGCGATGGTGCGCCCGACACCACCATGCAGGCCCTGCCGCCAGGCCTGCTCGACAGCCTGTTTGGCGCGTGGACCAGCCTCACCCATGCCCGCCGCGCGCGCGGCACACTGGACCTCGACCTGCCCGAGCGGCTGGTCCGGCTGGGTGATGGGGGCCAGATCACGGCCATTGCGCCGCGAATCCGCCTCGACAGCCACAGGCTGGTCGAAGAATTCATGATCGCGGCCAATGTCGCCGCCGCCCGCTGCCTTGAGGCGCGACATATTCCGTGCCTGTACCGCATCCACGCGCCCCCCACGCCCGAGCGGCTGGAAAGCCTGCGCCGCACGCTCGACCTGATGGGCCTGAAGCTGCCGCCCGTGGGCAGCCTGCGCGCCGCCGATCTTGACCGCGTGCTGGAGCAGGTGCGCGACACCGATCAGGCCGGGCTGGTCAATGAACTGATCCTGCGCGCGCAGAACCAGGCGGAATACAGCCCCGAGCCGATCGGGCATTTTGGCCTCTCGCTTGCGGCCTACGCGCATTTCACCAGCCCCATCCGCCGCTATGCCGACCTGCTGACCCACCGCGCCCTGCTCGTCGCCACCGGACTCGAGCCCGGCCCCGCACCCGGCCACGAAGCGCTTGAAGAAGTGGGCGAGGCCATCACCCGCACCGAGCGCCGCGCGGCACAGGCCGAGCGCGAGACGCTGGAGCGCTACGCCGCGACTTGGCTTGAGGCGCGGATCGGCACCGAGATGGACGGGCATATTTCCAGCCTGTCCCGATTCGGTATTTTTGTCGTGCTGGATGCAACAGGAACCTCCGCCCTGCTGCCCATGTCTGCCCTGCCGGAAGATCAATGGCATCACGATGAAAAAACGCAGACATTGCACGCACGCGACACGACCATGGCATTCCGCCCCGGTCAGGCTTTGCGCGTACGGATAGAAGAAGCATGCGCCATCCGGGGCACCGTCCTTCTGGCCCTGCCCGACGTGGCACCCCGCCTGCGGAAACGCAGGCCGTGAAACGCGCCCCGTTTCCCGTCATCATCGCCCGGCCCATGGGTCTGGGCGGCGAAGGGACGGGCGCGTGGCGGCGGCGCATGTCCACGCTGGGCCATCTCCCGCGTGATACGTTCATCCTGCTGCTCATCATCGCCCGGCTGACTACCGCCGCCTGCGCCGATGACCTGCCCGCCACCCCGCGCACGCCCACGCCCCAGCCACCACTGCATGAAGACAGCGTGGAAAATCCGGACATGCCCAGCATGGACCTCGCCGTGCTGTCCTCCGTCATGCAGGCGAGTCTGTCCTTTCTCCAGCCCCGCACGCTGGAGAACCACGCGATTCACGATTTCGCCCTGTGGGGGCTGAACGGGCTGAGCGCGCTCGATCCCTCGCTCAGCATTGATGAGCAGCACGGCTTCCTGCAACTCGCCGCCACCCAGAAGACCGTGCTCGCCCTGCCCGTGCCCGCACCGGATGACGTGGCGGGGTGGAGTGCTGCCATTACGCGCATCCTCGACGTGGCCTGGCATCACTCGGCCGCCATGCGCAACACCGGGCAGGACGGCGTGCTGCAGGGCTTCTTCGATGAGCTGTTCAATCACCTCGATCCCTATTCGCGCTATATCCCGCCCGGGGCCGCCGTATCGGACCGCAGCACCCGCACCGGGGGCGAGGCCACGGCGGGGCTGACGCTGGGGCTGGATCACCACGCCATCAGGATCACGGCGGTCAACGCCAACGGTCCGGCCTGGCCCACCAGCCTGGCGGCGGGCCAGATCGTGCGCGCGGTCAATGGCCGCTCCACCGAGTCCCACACGGTCGATACCGTGACCTCGTGGCTCAATGGCCCGGGGGGCAGCCTCGTGCGCATCACGGTGGAAGCGAAGGGGCGACAGACCACGGTCACCCTGCATCGCGCCTCAACCCCGCCCGAGACGGTGTTCGCCTATACCAGCGGCAAGCATGTGGTGCTGCACATCACCGCCTTCTCCGCCAACACGGCGGAGGAAATGAGCCAGTATCTTGACGAAGCCATGAACGTGCCCGGCATTTCGGGCCTGATCCTGGACCTGCGCGGCAACCGGGGCGGTGTGCTGCAGCAGGCCGTGACCACGTCGGCCCTCATGCTCGACCACGGGGTGGCCGCCATTACGCAGGGGCGCGACCCGCAGGCCAACCATGTCTGGGCCGTGCAGGGCGGCGACATGACCAATGGGTTGCCCATTATCGTGCTGGTTGATGGCCGGACCGCGAGTGCGGCCGAAATTCTCGCCGCCGCCCTGTCCGACCAGAAGCGCGGCGTGGTGATCGGCAGCGCGACGCTGGGCAAGGGGCTGGTGCAGACCATTGGCCAGATGCCCAACGGGGCCGAGCTATTTGTAACATGGAGTCGCGTGCTCGCGCCGCTGGGCTGGCCGCTGCAGGGGCTTGGCGTCATGCCGCAGGTGTGCACAAGCCGGGGCGAGAGCGAACTCGAGCGCCAGTTGCAGAACCTGGCCGAAGGCACGGCCGACAGCGCGCAGTGGGTCGTGCCGGCGCGTCAGCTACGCCTGCCTGCCGACCTGTCGCGCATTCTGGCCATCCGCAAGGCCTGCCCTGCCGCCATTGGCACCGATAGCGACCTTGATGCCGCCCATTCCCTGCTCGACAACCCCGAGGAATACCGCGCCGCCCTGTCGGCCATACCGGAAGAAGACGCCGCGCCCCCAAACGGGGGGTGAGTCGCCCGCGCGGGCAAAAACCATGCTATTCCTGCATGCCACCCTCTGTTTTTATGCATTACCGGAGAAATCAGACCCCATGGAAGAACCCCGCCTGAAAACCGGCCTGTGGGTCCGGGCAATGCTGCGCCAGGCTGGACAGAAGGGAAATCCGGGCATGGTGCTGCACCATGGCGATGATGACGCAGGCGGCGTGCTGGCCGTGCTTCTGGGGCGCGGGGGGCGGATGTGCGTGCTGTCCCAGACCCGTACCCCCGATGGACGCCGGGCATGGTTCCGCGCTACAGGGGAGACGGATGTTGATCAGGCCAGTGTTGACGCCTATGTCACACGGCAGATGGAACGCGACCCCGACTTGTGGGTTGTTGAATTTGATGCCCCTGATCTGATGCCGCCGTTTGAAGCAAGATTGATATGAAAGACGTGATTCCACGGATTTGAAAGCAGGGAAACCGATCCGGCCAGAAAGGTGTGGCATCTGACACACAGTCAGCCATGCCAGTGGGCCACACTACCCCGAGCGGCGGGTTAAGGTGGTGGCAATGGATTGTCAGGGGCGGTTTCTTTCAGCAAAAGAATGCGGATGCTGATCAGTCCAGGGAATATGGCACGTGCACCCGACCGGGCCTATATGCCGGAAGAGGCCCGTCGAAGGGAGAAAAAGAGTATGAATCTGCGGTACGGATTGCTTGCAGGGTCTTTATTGGCTGCCTCGGTTACCCTGGGCTCCGTGCTGGTCTCCGCTCCGGTATTCGCCCAGCCTGTTCAGGGCCTGTATATGAGCGGTGAAGGTGGCGCGACCTTCAACCAGGGCCAGGTCATACGGAATTCTTCGGCACGTGATCAGTTTCGCACCGGCGCCATCGGCCTCGGCGCGATTGGCTGGGGGCTTGGCAATGGCTTCCGCGTCGAGCTTGAGGGCCATTATCGCAACAATGACCTGAAAACCGTGGGCGGCAATGCCGCCTATCATGCCCATGCCGATGGCCGGCAGCAGGAATCGGGGCTGATGGCCAATGCGCTGTTCGACCTTGATATCGGCAAAAGCTGGCTGTTCCCGTATTTTGGCGCGGGTATCGGCTATGGCTGGCAGAACATGAACACCACCATCACGGGCAACGTGAATGGGGCGAACTACAGCCAGCATGTGAGCGGCAGCTACGGCAACTTCGCCTATCAGGGCATATTCGGCCTTTCCTTCCCCATGCCGTGGGTCGTGGGCCTGTCGGCCACGGCGGAATACCGGTTCTGGACCATGCTCGGCCCGCAGTCGCACCATTCCGTGGTAACGGGCAGCGCGACCACGCTTGCCGCCATGAACGGCGACTATGGCTTTCGTGATGGCAACCGTGACAGCCGCACCGACTTCAACCATTCGCTGATGCTCGGCCTGCGCTACGAGTTCAACCCTGCGCCGCCACCACCGCCGCCGCCTTCAACCAACGCCGTGCCTGCCCCGGCCGAGAACCGCACCTATCTCGTGTTCTTTGACTGGGACCGCAGCGACCTGACCGACCGCGCCCGCTCCATTGTGGCGGTGGCGGCCCAGGCCTCGACCAACACCCAGACCACGCGCATCGAGGTCAATGGCTATACTGACAACTCGGCGGCCCATCCCGGCCCGCAGGGGGAAAAGTATAATCAGGCCCTCTCGCTCAGGCGCGCACAGGTCATCAAGGCCGAACTGGTGCGTGACGGCGTGCCCGGCCCCGCCATCGACATTCATGGCTATGGTGATTCCAACCCGCTGGTGCAGACCGCAGCCAACACGCGCGAGGCACAGAACCGCCGGGTCGAGATCATCCTGCACTGAGCACCCACTTCCACGCCTGAGCATGGAAAAGAAAAAAGCGGCACCGCAAGGGAGCCGCTTTTTCCATATGGGGCTGTGTGAACCAAATGTTTTCAGGCGCTGCCTTTTTTGCAAAAGGCGGCGCCTGGAACTTCCGATCTAGACCAGCCCGGTGAACAGGGACGTGGACAGGTAGCGCTCGGCAAAGGAAGGCGCGATGGTCACGATGGTCTTGCCTGCGTTCTCGGGTCGTCCTGCAAGCTGTATGGCCGCATGGAGCGCCGCCCCCGATGAAATGCCCACCGGCACCCCGTCCAGCCGCGCACAGCGGCGGGCGGCGGCAATCGCCTCGCGCTCCGATACCGGCAGCACGCCCGCGAGCGCCGCGAGGTCGAGCGTGCGGGGGCAGAAGCCCGGCCCGATTCCCTGAATGCCATGCGGCCCCGGCTCATCGCCGTTGAGAATGGCGCTTTCCATCGGCTCCACGCCATAGACCTCGATGCCGGGCTTGCGGGGCTTGAGCCCATGGGCAATGCCGCTTGCCGTGCCGCCCGTGCCCAGGCCCGCTACCACAATATCAACCGCGCCCGCCGTATCGACCCAGATTTCCTCTGCCGTGGTGGCGGCATGGATGGCAGGGTTGGCGGGATTATCGAACTGGCGCGGCATCCAGGCATTGGGGGTTTTTTGCAGGATTTCCTCCGCCCGTGCGATGGCGCCCGCCATGCCAAGGCGCGAGGGGGTGAGTTCAAGCTGGGCATCGAGCAGGCGCAGCATCTTGCGGCGCTCGATCGAGGCCCCCTCCGGCATGGTCACGATCAGCCTGTAGCCCCGGGCCGCCGCGACAAAAGCCAGCGAAATGCCGGTATTGCCCGAAGTCGGTTCCACCAGCGTGGTTTTGCCGGGATGGATCTCGCCCCGCGCCTCGGCATCCTCGATCATGGCAGCGCCGATGCGGTCCTTGACGGAGGCGAGCGGATTGAAGAATTCCAGCTTCATCAGCACGCGGGCGGCAAGGCCGTCCTCGCGGGTCAGATGCGGCAGCGCCACGAGCGGCGTGCCCCCCACGGTCTCGACAATGGAGTCGTATATCCGCCCGCGCGGGGCGGCAAAACCGTACGTGCGATCGGGCGGGGTGGTTTTCGTCATCCGGTATCACTCCTTGGTGCGGTAATGGCCTATTCACGCGTGCAGTCTGACATAATCCACCATCCTCCTGAACAGAAGCGTGGAACAATCAGCAAATTACTGGTAAACGGGGGAAACCGGTTTTTCATCCATGCAAGGCGAGGCTGAACGATATGCTGCTGCGGCGTGACAGGACCATGATCGCCATACTGATCATGCTGGACGTGGCCTTTCACGCGGGGCGGAATGGCACCATCAGCGCTGCCGACATCGCCGAGCGCGCGGGCCTGGCCCGGCGCGGGATCGAGCCGCTGCTCCAGACCCTGTCACGCTCGGGCCTGCTGGAAAGCGTGCGTGGCCCCCGTGGCGGCTACCGGCTTGGCCGCCCGCGGCGCGATATACTGCTGGCGGATATCCTTGCGGTCATCACGGCGGAGGACAATACGGATGACGGCCCCGTTGGCGGCCTGTTCCAGAAAGTTGTCGAGCCATGCTGGCAGGAATTCGATGCGATGATCGATGAACAGTGCCGCAAGATCAGCCTTGATGACCTTGTGCGCCGGGCCGAGCATGCCGGCATGCGCCGCCCCCTGCCCGAGCCGATCACCTTCTCCATCTAGGCCATCTGCCAGCCCCGCCGCAGCAGGGCTGGCCAGCCGCCGGATTACTTCGCGGCGGTAACGGCGGGCGCGGTGACGGTTGTGGTCACATTCATGTATTCACGCGGCTTGCCCCCACCGGGAATCAGCACGACACGGAACTTGTCCGGGCCGGAATAGGCGGTGTTGGCCGTGTAGGTCACATAAGTGTGATCATTATAATTATAGATGAACACCTTGCCGTGATCGGGCGCGGGAGAAACGCCAAACGAGGCATAGGGATGGCCTGCCGAGGCCCGCGTCTCGATGGCGCAGTAGCCATCATCGCTGCGCACCTGCATGGTAGTGGACTTGGTGTCCTTGCCCGCATCGGCAAGGCTGCCAACCTGGCACTGGCCCGAGGCCTTCATGTAGTTATAGGGATTGGGGGTTCCGGTGATGCCACCAAGGTTCACCGCCGGTTTGTTGTCACATCCGGCGAGCAGAAGGCCCGTCGTCATCATGATTGCAGACAGTCGCAGTCGCACTCGTCAGCTCCGCTGTGTTTGATACATCACCCGTTAAGGACCATTGCGCCTGCGCCGCCCCGTAACGGTCAGGATTGGCGCGCGGGCCAACCACCATGGCATACGCTGTAGAACAACGCATCCAGGCGGAAAAGCCCCACCCCTGTCTTTTGCGCAGGCATGCACGCCCTGCCCGTGTGGCATACCCGGACCACGGGGCGCTGTCATCCCATCGTGCATTCATAACGCATCTTTTTGAACGCGGGTCTGTCACGCGCCCTTTTGGCGGCAGCGTGTTTGCGCTATAGACCTGATCCGGATTTCATCGTGCCGGAATATGCGGGGTCCGTGCATTACCCCCATTGGCAACCGCCCCACTATCTCTGGAGAACCCGTCCTGATGTCCATGTCGATCTGGCGCGCTGGCGCTGCAGCTCTTGCCCTTGTGGGGCTGGTTAATGGCGGGCAGGCACTGGCTGCCGGTCCCTGCTCCCCCTCCCCCGCGCATGAGGCGTTTGACGTGCAGGGGCTGAAGAGCCAGCTCATGGTCACCGCGCTGTCCTGTGGCGTGCAGGACAAGTACAACAACTTTGTTGGCAAGTTCCGCCCCAAGCTCGCGGCCGAGGAGCACGTGCTCAACGGATATTTCTCCACCACCTATGGCCGCAACGCCCAGCGCCAGCATGATGACTACATCACGCAGCTCGCCAACGTGCAGTCCGAGCGCGGCCTGCAGGCGGGCACCGCGTTCTGCCAGCAGCATGTTTCCATGTTCGATGAGGTGCAGGAGCTCGAAAGCACGGCCGACCTGTCGAACTATGCCCAGGCCAAGGACATCATCCAGCCCGCGTCCTACCTGACCTGCACGGCTCCCAACCATCCGGCCGCAGCCCCTGCCCGCACGCGCGCGCCCGCGCGCCGCACGGTGCGTAGCTGACCGACGCGCCAGCCTGCGCGCCAGAAGCTGAAGAAAAATCGGGGCCGGGCTTTGTCCGGCCTTTTTCATGCCTGCAAGTGCGGGCATAGTCGGCGCAGGGAGACAGGCCGCGCAGCTTGACAGGACGTGACCTGACAGAACAAAGAACGCTTCATGAACGACGATCTTTTTTCCACGCCTGCGCCGCCTGCCCGGCCCACTTCACACAAGGTTTCCCCCGCCGCCATGCCAGACCCCGCAAAAAACGGTCCCGATTCCTATGACGCCAGCGCCATTGAGGTGCTGGAAGGACTCGAACCCGTGCGGCGGCGGCCGGGCATGTATATCGGCGGCACGGACGAGACGGCGTATCATCACCTCGCCTCCGAAATTCTCGATAACGCGATGGACGAGGCCGTGGCCGGCCACGCCACCACCATCGATGTAACCCTCGAGGCCGGTGACTACCTGACCATCCGCGATAACGGGCGCGGAATTCCGGTCGATGCGCATCCGCGCTTTCCCGATCGCTCTGCGCTTGAGGTCATCCTGACCACGCTGCATGCGGGCGGCAAGTTCTCGGGCAAGGCCTATGCCACCTCGGGCGGGCTGCACGGGGTTGGCTCATCGGTGGTCAATGCCCTGGCGTCGCGCATGGAAGTGGAAATCGCGCGTGATCGTGCCCTGTGGCGGCAGGTCTATGAGCGTGGTCGCCCGCTTTCAGGCGTGGAAAAAATCGGCCCGGTCAATAACCGGCGCGGCACCCAAATCCGTTTCACCCCTGACCCCGAGATTTTCGGGCGGTTGCATTTCTCGCCCGCGCGGCTGTACCGGCTGTGCCGCTCCAAGGCATTCCTGTTCCGTGGCGTCACCATCCGCTGGTCGTGCGACCCCGCGCTGATCAAGGACCATGACATCCCCGCCGAGGCCGTGCTGCACTTCCCCGGTGGTTTGGCTGACAGCCTGCGCGATGAACTTGGCGAGAAAGCCGCCCTGCTGACCGACCTGTGGGCCGGTGACGCCGACCTGCCCACCGGCCCCGATGGCGCGGATACCGGGCGCATGGAATGGGCCATCGCCTTTCTTGAGCAGGGCACATCGGCGCTGGCGTCCTACTGCAACACCATTCCCACCCCCAATGGCGGCACGCACGAGACCGGGTTTCGCAACGCGTTGGTCAAGGGCCTGCGCAACTGGGGCGAGCAGCGCGCCAACAAGCGCGCGGCCAACATCACCGCCGATGACATCATGGGCTGCATCGCCGCCAAGCTGTCGGTGTTCATCCGCGACCCGCAGTTTCAGGGTCAGACCAAGGAGAAGCTGACCAGCGGCGAGGCCAGCAAGCTCGTCGAGACCGCGCTGCGCGACCGCTTCGACCACTGGCTGGCGGGCAACCCGCCCCAGGCCGATAACCTGCTGGCCTTTGTGGTGGAACGCGCCGAGGAGCGCCTGCGCCGCAAGGAGCAGAAGGACACCCCGCGCAAAAGTGCGACCCGCCGCCTGCGCCTGCCCGGCAAGCTGACCGACTGCACGCGCGAGAACGCGGCCGAGACCGAAATCTTTCTGGTGGAAGGCGATTCGGCAGGCGGGTCGGCCAAGCAGGCCCGCAACCGCGAAACACAGGCCGTGCTGCCGCTGCGCGGCAAGATCCTGAACGTGGCCAGCGCCTCGAATGAAAAGCTGCGCGGCAATCAGGAACTACGCGATCTGGTCGAGGCCCTGGGCTGCGGCACGGGCGAGCGTTTTGATGCGAGCAAGCTGCGCTATGGCCGCATCATCATCATGACCGATGCCGATGTGGATGGCGCGCATATCGCCTCCCTGCTCATGACGTTTTTCTACCGCGAACTGCCCGGCCTGATCCGGGGCGGGCACCTGTACCTGGCCCAGCCGCCGCTCTACCGCCTGACACAGGGCAGCAAGAGCATTTACGCCATGGATGACGCCGATCGCGAGCGCAAGCTCAGGAAGGTGTTCAAGCCCAACAGCAAGGTCGAGGTCTCGCGCTTCAAGGGTCTGGGTGAAATGCCGCCCGCCGACCTCAAGCAGACCACCATGGACCCCAAACACCGCACGCTGCTCAAGGTCATCACCCCGCCCGAAGACCGGGCGTTTACGCTCGAGCGCGTGGAACACCTGATGGGCCGCAAGGCGGAACTGCGCTTCCGCTTCATTCAGGAACACGCCAATCAGGTCGATAACCTCGACGTATAAAAAAACCGGCCTCCAGAGGGGGCCGGGCTTTAAAAGCAGAAGTTTTTGGTGAAGCTTTTTTCAAAAAGCTTCAAAAGAATGCCGCCTTGTGAAAAAGGCGGCACCAAAAACTTTTATCATTTTTTATCCTGCCACATGCGTGATCTGCGCAGGCTCGACCGCCGCCACGGTGGCCAGCGGGTGCAGCAGGTAGGTCACGGCAGGATCAAACACGCGCAGGAACGAGTTGGGGTGCACACCCATCCATATGGTGACGATGGCCAGCGGCACCAGCACGGCCAGTTCCTGCCCGGTCAGGTCACGCAGCAGTGCTACGATGCCACCCCGGTCCGCGCCAAACAGCACGCGGCGGTAGAGCACCAGCATATAGACCGCACCCAGAATCATGCTCGTGCCACCGAGGAAGGCCAGCCAGAACGAGACATGCAGCGCGCCGACCATGACCAGAAACTCACCCACGAAGGCTCCCGTGCCCGGCAGGCCGATATTGGCCATGACAAACAGCATGGCCAGCGTGGCGAGCACCGGCATCTTGTGGGCCACGCCGGAGAATGCGCTGATCTCGCGCGTTTCCGCCCGCCAGGATACAGCGGAAACGCAGAAGAACAGTGCTGCGATCACGATGCCATGCGAGAGCATCTGGAAGATCGCGCCATCAATCCCCTCGGGCGTGAGCGTGAACAGCCCGATGGCGATCACCCCCATATGCGAGAACGAGGAATAGGCGATCACGCGCTTCATGTCGGTCTGCGCCAGCGCGATGATGGCGGCGTAGATCACCGCGATTACGCCCAGCGTCAGCACCACGGGGGCAAACAGCCGCGCCGCATCGGGGAACATCATCACCCCAAAGCGCAGCAGGCCGTACGCACCCGCCTTTGACAGCACGCCAGAAAGCATGACCGAGGCCGGGGTCGGGGCCTCCGTATAGGCATCGGGCAGCCACGCATGCAGCGGAAACAGCGGCAGCTTGACGCCAAAGGCGATGATGAAGCCCGCCAGCAGCCAGCACTGCATGCCGTGGCCAAAGCCATGATGCTGCAGGGCCACGATGTCGGTGGTGCCGGTGGCGTTCCACATGGCCAGCAATGCCAGCAGCATGAACAGCGAGCCGCCAAAGGTGAACAGGAAGAACTGCAGCGAGGCCCAGACCCGGCGCGGGCCGCCCCATACGCCAATCATCAGGCTGGCAGGCAGCAGCGTTGCTTCATAGAACACATAGAACAGCACCAGATCGAGCGCCGAGAACAGCCCGATCAGCGTCGTTTCCAGCACCAGCATGGCCACCATGTAGTCGCGCACCCGCCCCGTGACCTGCCGCCACCCGCCAATGATGGCCAGTGGAGTCAGGAAGGCGGAAAGCAGCACGAACATGAGGCTGATGCCATCAACCCCCACATGGTAGGACATGCCCGCGCCACTGGCCCACCTGACCTGTTGCTCGAACGCAATACCGTGCCGTGCGGGGTCGAACTGCGCCCACATGAGCACGGCCAGCACGAACACGATGCCGCTGGTCCACAACGCCACCCAGCGCGCGGCGGTCTCGATACTCTGGGCCGTGCCGCGCGTGAGCATGATGGCCGCAGCCCCCACAAGGGGCAGATACGTAACTAGGGAGAGCAGGATCGGATGCACATTCGGTCTCACATCATCCATGAATGATGCGCTGACCCTAGGAGCGTTGGCGGGAGAGAATCCAGCCACGCCCCGCTCACATTATGCAGAGGAACCCCGGCATGCCACAGCCATGGCGCCTCTGCTCCACGCCCATGCGGCCCCTGCCGCGCGGCCTAGCGGCGACCGAACATCCGCTCAAGATCGGCCTTTTCCAGCTTCAGCCAGGTGGGGCGGCCATGCGAGCAGGTGCCCGCGCGCGGCGTGCGTTCCATGTCGCGCAGCAGGGCGTTCATTTCCTCGTGTGTGAGCCTGCGGCCCGCGCGCACGCTGCCGTGGCAGGCCATGCGGGCAATGATCGCATCCATGCGGCTGTCCAGCGCATCGGCCTGCGCGGGGGTGGAAAGCTCGTCCGCCTCCAGTTCCTCGGCCAGGTCGCGCAGCATGGAAGCCGGGTTTTCCTTGCCCAGCAGCGCAGGCAGGGCGCGCACCAGCACCGCCGTGCCGCCAAAGGGTTCGATCTCGATGCCCAGCCGGGCCAGCGCGGGGGCGAAAGGCAGCAGCACCGCCACCTGCCGGGCAGGCAGGTCCACCACCTCGGGCAGCAGGAGTCGCTGGGCGCGGATCTCGCCGCCAAGATACTGCGCGCGCAAGATTTCATGCGTCAGGCGCTCATGGGCGGCGTGCTGGTCCACCAGCACCAGCGCGCCATCCGCCGTCTGTGACAGGATATAGGTGCCCAGCACCTGCGCTACCGCCGCGCCAAGCGGATGCGCCATGGCGGCAGTGGTGTCGGCATGCTCAAGCACGGCTTGCGGCACCGCCTTGCGGGCCGCAGGAAGGGCCGCGAGCGGCAGCGACGACTCGGCAAAGCCGGGGGGCAGGTCCGGATCGGCCTGCGGGGCTGGCGGCATTGGGGCTGCCATGCGGGTGGACAGGTCCGCCGCGTCATTCCCGCGCTCGGGCGGGTACCATATCCGCGCGGCTGATGGCCCGCGCGACTGGAGCAGGTCGGGCCGCACGCCCGCAACACCCGCCCCGGCGCCAAGGGCGCGCCCTAGCGCGCCAATGACCAGCGCGCGCACCGCAGCCGAGTCGGCATAGCGCAGCTCGGTCTTGGCGGGATGCACGTTCACATCCACCTGCTCGGGCGGAATTTCCAGCGACAGGGCCACGACCGCATGCCGCCCGTGCTCCATCACGTTGCGATAGGCCACCCTGACTGCCGTGCGCAGCACCGGATCAACCACGGGCCGCCCATTGACCAGCAGCATCTGCCCGTTGGCCGTGGCCCGATGCACCGATGGCGCGCAGATATAACCACTCAGCTTGAGGTCGCCACGCTGGCCTTCAACCGCCAGCAGACCATCGGCCTGACCGGCCTCGAGAATGGCCGCAACGCGGGCGGCGCGGTCCTGCGCGGGCAGGTCAAGGACTACGCGCTGGTCAAATTCCAGCCTGAACGCCACATGCGGGGCGGACAGCGCCAGCCTGCGCACCACGTTCTCGGCATGGCTGGATTCGACACGTGGGCTTTTGAGGAATTTGCGCCGCGCGGGTGTGGCAAAAAACAGGTCCTCCACCAGTACGCGGGTGCCCGCAGGCCCGGCACAGGGTTCGGGCTGGCTGACGGCGCCCCCTTCCACGCGGATGGACCACGCCGAATCCGTCCCATGTTGCCGCGACATGACAGTAAGCCGTGCCGCAGCCCCGATGGAGGGCAGCGCCTCCCCTCGGAAGCCAAGGGTAGAAATGCGCACCAGCGTCTCGTCACGCAATTTGGAGGTGCAGTGCCGCTCAACCGCCAGGCACAGGTCATCGGGCGACATGCCGCAGCCGTCGTCGGTCACCTCGATGCGGTCGATTCCGCCACGATCAAGGCGGATGCCGATGCGCCGCGCCCCCGAATCGAGGGCGTTTTCCACCAGTTCCTTCAGCGCCGCAGCCGGGCGCTCGATCACCTCGCCTGCGGCAATGCGATTGACCACCTGCTCCGACAGGCGACGGATGACCGGCAATTCAGGCGTAGAAGACGTATTCATGCGGATAAACCGGCGGTTGGGGCGGCCTGATGCCGCCCATGCAAGACGCCAGCCCTTATTTGGCAGGGCCGCTTACGGTAGGGGTCGCACCCTGGGTCAGGTTACGGCCAAGGGCCGAATCCTCACGCAGGCGGGCGTTTTCCGCCTTGCCATTGACCAGGTTCCCCGCCCCGCCACCATGCCAGAACATCAGCTTGTCGACAAAGCTGGTATCGGCCCGGCCCATCTCGCCCTTGTCTGGCTCGTTCGCGGCTTCCTGCGCCTGACCCACAAGGGCGGTCTGCCCCACGCTGCCCGTGCCGTCAGCGCCCTGCAGCGCCACGTTGGGCGAGAGGGTTTCAAGCGCCTGCATGCGTGGGTTGGTGTCCTGCGCGCGCTGCACCGCGTTGCTGTTGGGCGCACCGAGTTCATCCGATGGCGGCATGGACAGCGGCGCGCGCGTGGTGACGGTGTATTCATCCGGCAGGCTGCGCTCGAGCCCGAACGCGCGCGAAACATCGGCACCCGTGCACCCCGAGAGCATGAAACCGCTCGAGACAAGCAATGCGCACGAAAGGGGTCTGAGAGCTGAAATCGCCATATCTCGCCTATTACCGTTAGTGGAACGGTTCGGCAAGCATGTGCACGCCGCGCCTCCCCTAGTTTGCATCGCGATCACGCAGGTTGTCGATAATCAGGATCGCGACACCACAATCTATCAGCGCATCGGCAATGTTGAACACCGGCCATGACCAGCCATAGGCATGGGCATGGATGAAATCGACCACCGCGCCAAAACGCAGCCGGTCGATCACGTTGCCAATCGCGCCGCCCATGACCATGCCCAGCGCCACCGCCACCCATTGCCGCCGGGTGCGCGCCATCCATATGCCCAGTCCCGCCACGATCAGCAGTGCTGCGACCGAGAAGATGATGCGGCCAGCAGAACCAGCCCCCCCCAGCATGCCGAAGGTGATGGCGTGGTTCCACACCATGGTCAGGTTCAGGCCCGGCAGCACCGGCACGCTGTCACGCGCCGGCAGGTCATAGATGTTCAGGACCCAGTATTTGCTGGCCTGGTCGGCCACTAGCGCACCGAGCAGGCAGGTGGCACCCAGAACGCGGTTGTTCATCGCGGCTATGCCTTGCCCTGCACCACATCGACACAGCGCAGGCACAGCTCGGGGTGATGGGTATCCTGCCCCACCTCATCAAGCACTTTCCAGCAGCGCGCGCATTTATGCCCGGTGGCCACGCTGATGGTGGGAATGCCGTGCGGCGTGCCCTGCTGCGCTTCGTCCTCGCCCAGATAGATCGAGCCGCTACCCGCCACCACGGTTACATCGGCCTGCGAGACAATGCTCAGCTCCGCCCAGTCCACATCGGCAAACCGTGCTGCTTCCGCCTCCGACAGGGGCAGTTCGAGCGCCGCCTGCAGCGAGGACTTGACCAGCCCGTCACGCCGCGCGGTCTCGATCTCGGTGGTGATGACGCGGCGCACGGCGCGCAGCATGGCCCAGCGCTCGCCCAGTTCGGGGTCGTTCCACTCGGCAGGCAGTTCCGCGAAGGCCTGCAGGTGCACGCTCTCGGTGTTGCCGGGGCGGGCCAGCCAGGCTTCCTCCGCCGTAAACACCAGCACCGGGGCCAGCCATGCGCACAGGTTGCGGTGCAGGTGGTCGAGCACCGTGCGGGCCGCGCGGCGCTTCAGGCTCGAAGGGCCATCGCAGTAGATGGTGTCCTTGCGCACGTCGAAATAGAAGGCCGACAGGTCAGCCGCGCAGAAGCCGTGCAGCGCGGGGTACACACCCACCCATTCATGCGTTTCGACCGCGCTGGCCACGAGGCCGCCGAGTTCGGTCATGCGGTGCAGCACCCAGCGCTCAAGCTCGGGCAGTTCGGCGTAGGGCACGCGCTCGGCCTCGGTAAAGCCGTCAAGCGCCCCGAGCAGCCAGCGCAGCGTGTTGCGCAGGCGGCGGTAAAGCTCGCCCTGCTGCTTGAGGATTTCCTTGCCGATGCGCAGGTCCTCGTTGGTATCCGAGTTCATGACCCACAGGCGCAGGATGTCGGCGCCAAGGCTGTCATTGACATCCTGCGGCGCAATGACATTGCCCAGCGACTTCGACATCTTGCGGCCCTGCTCATCAAGCACGAAGCCGTTGGTCACCAGCGCCTTGTAGGGTGCGATGCCGCGCGTGCCGACACTTTCGAGCAGCGAGGACTGGAACCAGCCGCGATGCTGGTCCGAGCCTTCAAGATACAGGTCGGCGGGGAAAGGCATGTCGCCATGACCGAGCACGAAGGCATGGGTCGAGCCACTCTCGAACCACACATCCACGATGTCGAACACCTGCTCGTAATCATCGGGGTTGCGGCCTTCGCCAAGGAAGCGCGAGGCAGGCGAGCTGTACCACGCATCCGCCCCTTCGGCGCGGAAGGCGGTGACGATGCGCTCCATCACCTCCTTATCACGCAGCACCTCGCCGGTGCGCTTTTCCACGAATACGGCAATGGGCACGCCCCAGGCGCGCTGGCGGCTGATGCACCAGTCGGGACGGCCCGCGACCATGGAGGTCAGGCGGTTACGCGCCTGCGCGGGCACGAAAGTCACCTTCTCCAGCGCTGCCAGCGCGCGGTCGCGCAGGTGGCCTTCGCCATCCATGCGAATGAACCATTGCGGCGTGGCGCGGTAGATGATCGGCGCGCGCGAGCGCCATGAATGCGGATAGGAATGCACAAGCGTCGCCCGCGCCACCAGCCCGCTTGGCGCCGTGCCCGCGCTTACGGCGCGCTGCATGGCCTCAAGCAGGGCCTGGCACACCGGCTCGGCGGCCTTGAACACATGGCCACCGGCAAAGAGCGGCACATAGTCGGCGTAGCGGCCATCATCCATCACCAGTTCGGTGATCTCGAGGCCATAGGCGCGGCCAAGGTTGAAGTCGTCCTCGCCATGGGCGGGGGCGGTGTGCACGAGGCCCGTGCCTGCCTCGGTCGTCACGTGCTCGCCGGGCAGCAGCGGCACGTCGAAATCATAGCCCTGCCCCCGCAGCGGATGGGCGGAGATCGCCCCCTCCAGCGCGCTGCCGGGCAGGGTGTAGAGAACGTGGTGGGCCGTAACCCCGGCAGCCTCGCAGAACGGCGCGATCAGGTCCTCGGCCACCAGTATCTTTGCTTCGGGCTCCAACGTCGCGTTCTCGCTCACGCCATCAACCCGCACCACGGCATAGGTGATGTCCGGGCCGTAAGCGATGGCGCGGTTGGCGGGAATGGTCCACGGCGTGGTGGTCCAGATCACGGCGGCCACGTCTTCAAGCGCCCTGGCGGGCGTGGGGTCGGTCACGAAGGGGAAGGCCACGTGAATGGCGGTGGATTCGTGGTCGCGATATTCGATCTCGGCCTCGGCCAGCGCGGTCTTTTCAACCGGGCTCCACATGACCGGGCGCAGGCCACGATACAGCAGGCCGTTGAGCAGGAACTTGCCGATCTCGCCCGCAATCGCCGCTTCCGATGAGAAATCCATGGTGGCGTAGCGGTTCGCCCACTCCGCCTGCACGCCCAGCCTGCGGAACTCGCTGGCCTGCGTGTCGAGCCATTTCTGGGCATAGGCGCGGCACTCGGCGCGGAACTGCAGCACGGGCACGCTGTCCTTGTCCTGCCCGCGCTTGCGGTATTCCTCCTCGATCTTCCATTCGATCGGCAGGCCGTGGCAATCCCAGCCCGGCACGTAATGGATGCCGTAGCCCGCCATGCGGTGGGCGCGGTTGATCACGTCCTTGAGGATCTTGTTCAGCGCGTGGCCGATATGCAGGTGGCCGTTGGCGTAAGGCGGGCCATCATGGAGCATGAACACGTCACGCCCCTTCGCCTGCTCGAACAGGCGCGCATCGAGCTTTTCGCCTTCCCACCCCGCCAGAATCTCGGGTTCCCGCCGGGGCAGGTTGCCGCGCATGGGGAAGGAGGTCGTCGGCAGGAAGACCGTCTCCCGATAGAGATCCTGTGGTTTTGACTCGGACATGGCCTGTTCTGTTCTTCTGGCAGGGGAAAGGTCAGTTGGCCCCAAAAGACGCAACCTCAGGGGGCGCAACCTTATGGGTGCCGTAGCGCGGCGCGGTCAAGCCTTGGCCGGCGGGCCGCCTGTCTGGCGCGCGGCAAGCCAGGCGCTGGCCTGCGCGGAATCCCGCGCGATCTGCGCCTTGAGCGCATCGAGCCCGTCAAACCGGCGCTCGGCGCGTAGCAGCGTATGCAGCGCCACCGACAGGGTCTGGCCATACAGGTCGCCATCAAAGCCGAGCAGGTGCACTTCCAGCCGGCTTTCCTGCCCGTCATTGATGGTGGGCCTGCGGCCGATATTGGCAACGCCGGGACAGACCCGGCCATCGGACAGGCGCACGCTCACGGCATAAACCCCGCGCGCGGGCTCAAGGTGGCGGCCAAGGGCGATGTTGGCGGTGGGGAAGCCGAGCAGGCGGCCACGCTTGTCGCCATGCTGCACCACGCCGCGAATCGACCAGGGGCGCCCGAGTTCCTCCGCCGCGCGCTCGGGATAGCCATCCTGCAACAGCCTGCGGATGCGGCTTGAGGAATACGGTCCCAGCGAATCGGATAGAGGCGGCACCACCGTCAGCCCGATGCCCAGCGCCTCGGTCTGCTCGGTCAGGAAGTCGACATTGCCCTGCCTGCGGTGGCCAAAGGCAAAATCCATGCCGCAGGCGACATGGCGCAGCCCAAGCCCTTCATGCAGCACGCGGGTCACGAAATGCTCGGCCCCCATGGCGCTGAATTCCTGATCGAACCCGATCTGGAACACATGCTTCACCCCAAGGGCGGCGAGGGCTGTAAAACGCTCCTCGGGCAGGGTCAGGCGAAAGGGCGGGTCCTGCGGGCGGAAAAGTTCGCGCGGATGCGGCTCGAAGGTCACCACCGCCAGCTCACGCTCGGGGCGGGCGGCATGCAGCGCATGGACCAGATGGGCATGGCCCATATGCACGCCATCAAAATTGCCCAGGGCGGCCACGCACCCGCGCGCGCTATCGGGAATATCGCGCCAGTCGGTATGCAGCCGCGCCTTCATGCCACCTCCGGGTGGGGCAGGCCGAAACGCTGCGCCACCTCGGCCAGCGAGCCTGCTACCGGGTGCGTGGCGCCGGGCTGCGTGCCATCCTCGGGGTGCACGATCTGGCAGGTGCGCAGGCCTGCCTGCGCCGCCGCGTCAAGCTCGGCCACCACATCGGACAGGAACAGCACGTCGCCCGCCTGCCAGCGCGCGGCGTCAAGGATGTGGCGATAGCTTTCGGCATCGCGCTTGCCACCCATCTGCAGGTCGTAAAAGCCTACGAACACGTTGCTCAGGTCGCCCTCGGTCGTGTGGCCATAGATCAGCTTCTGCGCCGCCACCGAGCCGGAGGAATAGACCGCAAGCGAAAGCCCCGCCGCAGCCCAGCAGCGCAGGGCGGGCACCACGTCGGGGTAGAGGGCTGCCTTGAGCACGCCCTCGGCGTAGCCCTGTGCCCAGACCATGCCCTGCAGGGCCTTGAGCGGTGCAACCTTGGCATCCGCGTCCATCCACGCCTCAAGCTGGCGCAGGGGGGGCTCGCCGGGGGCAAGGCGCGCGATTTCAGCAATCTGGGCCTGCACCGCGGGGTCATCCGCATGGTTGCGCAGCAGGGCGGGCAGCGCCTTGCGGGCATAGGGGAACAGGGTCGCATGGACGAAGGAAACCGGTATGGTCGTCCCCTCGATATCCAGCAGCACCGCGCGTACTGGCGGCTGCGTGGCCTGGGTCACGGTCTTGTTCTCCTTCGGGGCGGCTCAGGCTTCGGCGGGGAAGCTGGCTGCGATATCACTGCCGGTATAGCGCGCGATCCAGCCATCGGGGTTGGTGAAGATGCGCAGCGTCACGAAATCGGGCGTCTCGCCACCATCAAACCAGTGCGGCGTGCCTGCGGGCACCGAGATCAGGTCGCCCGCCGTGCAGCGCACGTCATACACGCGGCCATTCACATGCAGGATGAAATCACCCTGCCCATGCACGAAAAACCGCACCTCGTCCTCGCCATGCGTGTGCTCGGACAGGTATTTGCGCCGCGCCTCCGCCCAGCCCTGCGTGTCGGGGCCAACGCGCAGCACATCGGCGGAACCGGCGCCCGTCTCGCCCATCAACTGGTCGAGATAGGGGCGATAGGCGGCCAGCACCTCGGCCTCGGGCGCCGCGCGGTCGGGGGTGACCGGGCTGTTCCACTGCTCAAAGCGCACGCCAATGGGCGCAAGTTCGGCGGCGATGCGGGCGGGGTCGGTCAGGTGAATGATGGGCGTGCCGGGATTGTTGTCGGCATAGACATTGAGGCGGCTCATGGGAGCTTCCTTTTTTCCAGTTCGCAGGCGAGCAGGAACTCGAGTCCTTCCAGCCGCGCAAGGGCCATGTCCATGTCATTGCCCCACACATATACCCCGTGGCCGCGGATGATGTAGCCCGCGCACATGCCAGCCAGATGCGGGGCCACCACGCGCGACAGGCGGGCGATGTCCTGGTCATTGTCGAATATGGGCACATGCACGCGGGCCGCATGCGTGTCCTGCCCGGCAAAGACCTTCTGCACCTCGTAGCCTTCAAGCACGAGGCCATCGCCGCCTGCCATCGACAGCACGGTGGAGGCGACCGAATGACCATGCAGCACGGCGCCCGCCGCCAGGTCATGGGCATAGACCTGGCAGTGCAGCAGCGTCTCGGCGCTCGGCCGGTCGCCTGCGGCAAGCGGGCGGCCCTGCGGATCGACGCAGATCACCCCATCCGGCCCGAGCAGCCCCTTGTGCCCGCCCGAGCGCGTGATGGCCAGATTGCCATCAGGCAGGCGGATGCTGATATTGCCTGCGGTGGCGGGCACCCAGCCGAAGCGGTCCATGCGCTGGCCTGCGGCGATGATCCGCTCTACCGCGCGGCAATAAGCCCCTGCGGGAAAAACTGCCTGCGCCATGACTTAAAGCCGCCCGCCCGCGCGATCGGAAAGACGCGTCATTTCACGTTATTGGTGGAAGGCTGCGGCGCTTCGGTAAAGGTTGCGTCCTTTTCCTTGCCCGGCCCCTGGAGGTGGCCGGAGGCAACGGGCTCATGCGGCTCGTCATCGGCCATGTTCTTCTTGAACGACTTGATCCCGCGCGCCATGTCACCCATGAGCGAACTGATCTTGCCGCCGCCGCCAAACAGTACCAGCACCACTGCCAGTACGATCAGCCAATGTCCCCAGCTCAAGCTACCCATCGCATCCCCCGATCCGCGTCCATGACGCAAAATACCGTGTTGGCCGCCCTCCCGTATGGAAGCGACCTGCCCTCCCCGCCTATGTGAGGGGAGAGCGCATGATATGCAAGCACCCCTGCCGCACGCCACTCAGCCCCGTGGCAGGATGAACCCGTAGGCAGGATAGACGGTTTTGCCCATGCCGTGAATGGGGGACCACCAGACCTTGACCCGCGACCAGTCATTGCGGCCCGATACATCGACTACCGGCTCGCCATGACCCACCCGCCCTGGCACCCAGTTGGCCTGGTCCACCAGCACCTCACGCGGGCCGCGCACCTGCTGCACGACCGAGACATGCCCATCGGGCAGGCGGCCTGTCGCGCGGAACACCAGCACCGCCCCCCGGCTCGGCACATGCGTGCGGGGGTAATGCCCCTGCGCCTGCCCCCACCATGAGGCCGCATCGCCGCGCAACTGCACATGCGTGACCTGCCGCGCATAGGGCGCGCACTGCAGCGCGCCGTGCCAGCCCTGCCCGCTGCCCCCGGCGCATGCCGCAAGCGACAGGAGCGCAAGCCCCCCTGCCCCCCGCGCCAGCACGCGCTTCACGCCATCCTCATACGCATGATCCTGTCCTCCGCCTCGTCACGGTCCATATCCAGCGCCGTGCGCGCCGTATCGCGCGTAAAGCCCGCGCGCGCCATGGCATCCATTGCGCGGCGGTGGCGCAGGGCGGCCTCCGCCTCATCGGCATCGGCCCGCAGGAAAGGCCCCGCCCGGCGCTTGCGGATGAACACAAGAGCGGCGGCCAGCTCGGTTTCGCGCCCTTCGCCATCGCGCGCGCCCAGCGCTTCCTCCACTGCAACCCCTGCCGTCGCCTCATCCACGCCGCGCGCGCTCAGATGGGCGGCAACCATGCGGCGCGAACGCCCGGCCCGTGCCAGCGAACGGGCGCGGAATTCGGCAAAACGGGCATCATCCACCGCACCAAGCCCTTCCATGTCGGCCACGATGCGCCCGATCAGCGCACGGGCGGGCTGCACGCTGCGCGCGGCCTCCTCCCCGTCCATTCCGCCATCAACCGCACGCCGCGCCCAGCGGTCGACATGGCGGGTCAGCACCCGCGTCACCCCCGCCCGTGTGGCCGAGAAGCGGGCCAGATAGGCCAGCGCGACCGCGCGCAGCGCAGCACCATCAGGCGCTGGCGGCAGCGGGCGGGGTGCGGAACGGGAAGGACGGGCCACCATGATGCATGCAGTGTGCCACAATCAGCCCGCGCGCGCCTATGGCAGTATGGCAGGCATGGCCAGAACGCGGGGTGGAAATGGCGCTGAAGGTTGCATTTCGGCCCGGCGCGCCATATTCTTCCGCTTTTCCGGCCTCGGGCGCGGTGGGCGAAGGCCCCGCATTGAGGGCTGGAAAAAGCAGGAAGGAAAAGATGCCCACCCCGAGCGGTGGGTTATTTTCGTTTCTGGACCATCATTCTTTTTTCTTTGAACCGAAATCGCAAGGCCATTCCATGATTTCCGCCCTGATGCCGAATTACAATCGCGCCGACCTCGCTTTCGAGCGTGGCGAAGGCGCCTGGCTGTACACGGTGGACGGGCGACGATTCCTCGATTTTGGCTCCGGCATCGCCACGTCCTCGGTCGGGCACAACAACCCGCATCTGGTGCAGGCCATCACGCAGCAGGCGCAGCGCGTCATGCATGTCTCCAACCTGTATCGCGTGCCGCAGGCGGAAAAGCTGGCCGAGCGGCTGGTGGCCAACAGCTTTGCCGATAGCGCCTTCTTCTGCAATTCGGGCGCGGAAGCCAATGAAGGCATGATTAAGATGATCCGCCGCGCGCAGGCCAAGTCCGGCCACCCCGAGCGCACGCGCATCATCTGCTTCAACGGCGCCTTCCACGGGCGCACGCTGGCCACGCTGTCAGCCACCGGCAACGCCAAATACCTCGATGGCTTCGGCCCGCGGGTGGAAGGCTTCGACCACGTGCCGCTCAACAACATGAACGCCGTGCGCGACGCCATTGGCGCCGAGACGGCAGGCATCATGATCGAGCCGGTGCAGGGCGAAAGCGGCATCCATGTCGCCGACCCGCGCTTCATGCGCGAACTGCGGGCCGCGTGCGATGAATACGGCCTGTTCCTGGGCGTGGACGAGGTACAGTGCGGCATGGGCCGCACCGGCCGCCTGTTCGCCTATGAATGGTCGGACATCACGCCTGACATCCTGTCCACCGCCAAGGGCATTGCCGGTGGCTTCCCCATGGGGGCGGTGCTGACGACCGAGACCATTGCAAAGCACATGACGCCCGGCAGCCACGGCACCACCTTTGGCGGCAGCCCGCTGGCCTGCGCCGCCGCCAACGCGGTGCTCGACATCATCCTCGCCCCCGGCTTCCTTGAAGGCGTGCAGGCCCGCGCGGCCCAGCTTGACGCAGGCTTTGACAGGCTGATCGCCACTTACCCCAACGTTTTCACCGCCCATCGCGGCCTCGGGCTGCTCATCGGCCTGAAATGCAGGCCCGATGTAGCACTGGTGCAGAACGCGGCGACGGGCGAGGGCATGCTGTGCGTGACGGCGGGCGACAACGTGCTGCGCCTGCTCCCCCCCCTGACCGTGACCGAGGCCGACTGCACAGCCGCCCTGTCCATGCTGGGCCGGGCGGCTGCGCGCGTGCAGGCCCACCTCGCGGCCACCAATGCGGAGACTGTGGCATGAACGCGCTACGCACCCCCACTCATGTCACCCCCCGCCACTTCCTTGACCTCAAGGACCTCAATGCCGCGACACTGCGCGCCATCCTTGATGTGGCCAGCGGCATCAAGCGCATGCAGGACCACAGGGCGCGCCCGCTGCACCCGGCCCTGCCGCTGCGTGGCCGCGCACTGGGGCTGATGCTCTCCAAGCCCTCCACGCGCACGCGCGTCTCGTTTGAAGTGGGCATGCAGCAGCTTGGCGGCAACGTGGTGCTGCTTGCGCCATCCGACATGCAGCTTGGGCGCGGGGAAAGCATTGCCGATACCGCGCGCGTGCTGTCACGCTTTGTCGATGCCATCGTGCTGCGCACCGGCAAGACCGAGAACCTGCGCGAGCTGGCGCGGTGGAGCAGCGTGCCGGTCATCAACGGCCTGACGCCGGATTCGCACCCCGTGCAGATCATGGCCGACATCATGACGTTCGAGGAACATCGCGGCCCGATCAGGGGCCGCACACTGGCCTGGGTGGGCGATGGCAACAATGTCGCCACCTCCTTCATCGAGGCCGCCGCCCTGTTCGGCTTCAGCCTGCGGCTGGCAACGCCGCCCACCCATGCGCCCTCGGTCGCGGCGGTTGCGTGGGCGCGTGAACATGGGGCCGACATCACGGTCACGACCGACCCGGCTGCCGCGGTAAAAGACGCTGATGCGATCATTACCGATACCTGGGTCAGCATGTCTGACAAGGCATCCGACCAGCGGGTGAGCGCGTTCGAACCCTACCGGGTTGATGCGGCGCTGATGGCGCATGCCGCCCCCGATGCCCTTTTCCTGCACTGCCTGCCTGCCCATATCGGGGAGGAAGTGACCGAAGACGTGTTTGAAGGCCCCCGCTCCGTCGTGTTCGATGAAGCGGAGAACCGCCTGCACGCGCAAAAGGGCATTCTGGTCTGGGCGCTGTGTGGCGCGGACTGGCAGCAATATGGAAAGGAACCCACCCCATGACCGGCCCCGCCGAACAGCCCGCCCTGCCCAGCGGCACCGAAGACACGCCCGAGGTGCCCGGTTGGGCGGAAAAGAGCGCGCGCGACATTTTCGCGGCGCTGCCGGTGCATGACGGGCGGCTTGACGCCATCCGCGATGCGTATCTGGACTGCCTTGCCGGTGCGGGCCGCACACAGGATCTGGACATGGAGCATGACCGATGCCGCCAGCAGGCCCTCGGCGCGGTAGAAAACACGGGCCTGCTGCCTGCCGCCAGGCTTGAAGACCTCGACCAGCGCCTTGCCGCGCTGGAGGCGGATATTACCGCCAACCTCTGATTTCCCAGCGCCGCGCTGCAATGCGGGGCGTGATGAAGCGGGTTTGTGCCATGACCTCCAATATTTCCTCCCCCGCCTTTCTCGACACCAGCCGCCCCGACACGCCCGATCTAGTCGTGCCGCAGGGCGTGGTGCCGTTCTACCTCGATAACCGGCCCGTGCGCGGCCGCCTCGTGCGGCCCGGCGTGCTGACCGACACGCTGCTGACCCGCCATGACAACCCCGACTGCGTGCTCAGGCTTGCGGGCGAGGCGCTGGCACTGGTGGCGGCGTTAGCTTCGGCGCTGAAGTTCCAGGGGTCGTTCTCGCTGCAGGCCAAGGGCGATGGCCCGCTGAGCCTGCTGCTGGCCGACTGCACCGATGCAGGCGCGCTGCGCTTTCATGCCCGCTCGGATGATGAGGCGGTGGCCGAACTGCTCAAAACCAACCCCAACCCCACGGCAAGCGACCTGCTGGGCAAGGGCTACATTGCCTTCAGCGTGGACCAGGGGCCTGATACCGACATCCATCAGGGTATTGTCGAGATCAGTGGGGAGAGCCTGTCGGAGATGGCGGCGCATTACTTCGCCACCTCCGAGCAGCATGCCTGCTGGGTCAAGCTGTTCTGTGACAAAACGGAAGCCGGCTGGCGCGCGGGCGCGCTGGTGATGGAAAAGATCGCCATGGGCGGCGGCATCGAATCCGACGTAACGCCCGAGGAAGGCGATGATGCGTGGGAGACCGCCATCACGCTTGCCACAACCCTCACCGCACGCGAAGTGCTTGATGACCGGCTTGCCTCGGCTGACCTGCTGTACCGCCTGTTCCATGCCGAGGGGCTGATTACGGGCCAGCCCCGCGCGCTGGCCTTTGGCTGCCGCTGCTCGCGCGCGCGGCTGTCGAGCCTGCTGGAAACCTTTCCGCTTGATGACCTCGACCACATGGCCAAGGACGGCACGATCACCATGAACTGCCAGTTCTGCAACCATGACTTCCACTTCCAGCGCAGCGAGATCAGCGGCAAGACCGCCTGACAGCACCCTATGCGTCCGGCGCGGGACATGGCACGATCACACTCCTGATCGACCACCGCGCCACGTGCGCCAGCCGTTATCGGGATATATCCATGCGACCGAACCGTTCGCCGCTTAGCACCCTGTCGTTACGCCGCAGCCTGCGCGTGGTACTGGCCGCAGGCCTGCCCCTGATCGCGCTGGGTGCTGTCAGCACCCCCGCCTACAGCCGCCACCATCATGACGAACCGACCACCTTTGCCGGGCCGCAATATGGTGACCAGCCACCGCTGAACCTGAATGTGGCCACCATATCGGTGGTGGACCGGGGCGGACCGGGTCTGGTGCCGGGCGACCTGTCGGGTCGCGCGCCCAACCCGCCCGATGACCTGCTCAAGCAGCTGGCGCATGACCGGCTGCTCGCCGCGGGCAGCGGGGGCAGCGGCACGTTCACCATCGACCGCGTTTCCATCCTGCACGAGCCGGGCGGCATCCTTGACGGGCAGCTGAACGTGCATCTGGACGTGACCTCCGCCGATGGCCGCCGCACCGGCTATGCCGTGGCCCAGGTCACCCGCTCGTTCGACCCCAAGAAGAAGCACGGCAACAGCGACACGCCCGAGAACCTGAATACCCTGACCAACCTCATGCTGCAGGACATGAACCAGGAGCTGGAAAGCCAGATCCGCACCAATCTGGGCAACTGGCTGGTCACGCCGCAGGCACCGGGCAGCGTTGCGGCCCAGCCGCTCGATGGTGATACGCCTGCCGTCACCACCACGCCCGCCAGCCCGGCCACAGGGGTGGACACCATGACCATTGGCGGTGGCCCGACCGACGACCACCCCGAGGCCGCAGCAACCACACCGGCGGCCACCCCGGCCCCCGCACCTGCGCAGGCCAGGCCCATCCATGAAGAACCGGATGCGATCTTCCCTGAAGGATATTCATCCGAAGGCAACGATACCGCAGCCCCGACCCCGCGGATGCGCTCCCCCCAGCCGGGCAACCTGACGCTGCCGGGCGGCACGGGGCAGTAAGGCCGGGCAAAAGTTTCCGGGCGCCGCTTTTTTTAAAAAGGCGGTGTTCTTTCAAAGCTTTTTGAAAAAAGATTTGCCAAAAACTTTTGTCTGCCGCACCTGCGCGGGTCACTTACCCGCGGGCGCGGTCATCTCCAGCACGATGGCGGGGGTGAGGATTTCAGGCAGGATCACTTCCGCCCCATGCGCAGGGTAATAGGCGTAAAACGGCACTCCGTCGCGCCCATGGGCCTGCAAAAAGGCGGTAATCGCCGCATCGCGCAGGGTCCAGTCGCCTTTCATGTAGATAATGCCGCGTTTGGCAAAGGCTGCCTGCACGCTCTGGCTCGACAGGGCCACACGCTCATTGACCAGACATGAGATGCACCACGCCGCCGTCATGTCCACAAAGACAGGTCGGCCCTGCCTGCGCAATTCGGCCAGGCGCGTGGGGGAATAGGCGGAACTGCCATCGGCCACGCGCGCCGCTCCCCGCTCATGCAGCGTGGCGGGTGGCAGCACGGCCCCCCCCACAAAAGCCGCCAGCAGGCTTAATGTCGCCACCGCGCGGTACAGCCCGGCCCGCCCCGCCATGGCATCGCGCAGGTCCAGCCGGTTGGCACGCCGCAGGCTCCAGCAGCCAATGGCCACCAGCACCAGCCCCATGCCCAGCAGGGTGAGGGCATCCATGCCGCCTTCCAGCTTCGCCACCCAGCCCAGCCACACGCAGGTGGCCAGTACTGGCAGGGCCAGCAGGTTGCGCACCGTCTCCATCCACTTTCCCGGTTTGGGCAGCCATGCCAGCAGGCCGGGCATGGCTGCCAGCACAAGGTAAGGTGCGGCCAGTCCCAGCCCGAGGGCGGCAAAGACCACCACTCCGATCACCGGCGAGGCCGCAAGGGCCGCCGCCACCGCTGCCCCCATGAACGGCGCCGTGCACGGCGAGGCCAGCACCACCGCCAGCACCCCGGTCAGGAAATCACCGGCATGGGCGGGCAGGTTGCCCCCCACCCCCATCAGCCGCAGCCCGATGGTGAACACGCCCAGCAGGTTGAGGGCCACGGCAAACAGCAGCAGGCAGATAACGGTCACGAACCCCACGGACTGGAACTGAAACCCCCACCCCGCCTCGTGCCCTGCCACCCTCAATGCCGCAATAGCGCCGCCAAGTGCGACAAAGGACACCACCACGCCCGCGCCATAAGCCGCAGCACCCGTCAGCGCAGCCCCCCGCGCCCCGCGCGCCATGCGCTCAAGGGCCAGGATCTTCATGGCCAGCACGGGAAAGACGCAGGGCATGAGGTTCAGGATCACGCCGCCCGCAAACGCCATGAGCAACAGCACGCCCACATTGGCGCGCGTGTTCGGTGCCGCCACGGGGGCGGCAAGGGCTGTTACCGCCCCCGGCTCCGGCCTGACCTGCAACCCGCGCTCGCGCCCCATGCCGTCACGCAGCACCACGATGCCGGACAGCTTCGCACCGCCATGGAATTCCGGCCCCGGATGCAGCGCAAGCTGCACCACGCCATCATGCACCGTCACCGCCTGCGGGGCATCCTGATCGATCGCGCCCGCCACCTCGGGCATGAACCAGGCATCGCGCACGCTGTCAGCCGAAAGTTCAGGCCCGCGCAACTGCATGATCCCTTCTACCGAGACCTTTGCCGCAAAGGGCGAGGCCACGGGGCGCGCCGCAGCAGCCTGTGCAAATGCGGGCGCCTGCGCCGAAGGCCGGGGCGCTCCGCGCGGCAGGCTCAGGCTGAACGTGCCGTGCTCGGGCACGCACACCTCGGCACAGACCAGCCAGTCCGCCACGGCGCTGAGCGTGAGCGGACCATCGCCTTCGCCCGCTGCGGGGGTAAAGGTGACAGGCAACAGCACGTCGCCGGTATAGGCGTAGGATGTCAGCGGCCCGTCATGCAGCACGCGCGGGGTTGGCCATTCAATGGTGCTGGCCTGCCCGGTGGCCCCGCCCTGCGCGCTCACCTCAAGGGTGGGCGCATCACCTGCATCGCCGGGGTTGAGCCAGTAGGTGTGCCAGCCGGGGGCAAGTTGCAGCCGCAGCCCCACATGCAGGGCGCGACCGGGGCTGTAGGTATCATCATCCGTGACCAGCGTGGCGGTGGCGCGGGTCGAGGTTACGGGGTCGCTCTCGGCGGCACGGGCAACCGGCAGGGCCGTGACCAGCATGCACAGGATCGACACAAGCCACAGAAAGGGCACGGACAGTACTCCACCACAAACAGGAGATCAGGAAAAACGCAGCCACGCAGCACGGCAAGGATTGCCCCGCCACCATGCCCGACGCCATAAGATGAAGATATGGCTTTCGACCCGACCTTGCAAAACCGGCTGCACGCCCTTGTGGCCCAGAACGCAGCCGCCCTGCCCGTGGCTCAGGCCCTGCCTGCCCTTCAGGCGGCGCTGGCGCGCACATCCAACGCCGTTCTGGTGGCCCCGCCGGGTGCGGGCAAGACCACGCTGGTACCGCTCGCCCTGCTACAGGCACCATGGCGGGGCGATGGGCGCATCCTCATGCTCGAGCCGCGCAGGCTGGCCACCCGCGCTGCCGCCACCCGCATGGCGGAACTGGTGAATGAGCCGGTTGGCGGGTTGGTGGGCTACCGCACCCGGCTCGATGGCGCGCGTTCGGAGCGCACGCGCATCGAGGTGATTACCGAGGGGCTGCTGGTGCGCCGCCTGCTGTCCGACCCCACGCTTGATGGCGTGGCCTGCGTGATCTTTGATGAAATCCATGAACGCTCGGTCGATGCCGATGCGGCGCTGGCCTTCTGCCTCGACCTGCAGCGCAGCCTGCGGCCGGAACTGAAGCTGGTGGCCATGTCCGCCACCATGGATGGCGCAGCACTCGCCACCCGTATGAATGCCGAGCGGGTGGAAAGCGAAGGCCGGATGTTCCCTGTGGAAATCCGCCACGCCACGCGCGACCTCGTGCACCGCCGCGACCTGCCCGATGCCATGGCCGCCACCATCCGCACCGCCATTGCGCACGATGAAGGCGACGTGCTGGCCTTCCTGCCCGGCGTGGCCGAGATCCACCGCGCCCGCGCAGCGCTTGCGGGCATCGATGCCGATGTGCTGCCGCTTTATGGCGAGCTCCCCCCCGCCGAGCAGGATCTGGCCCTCACCCCCCACCCCGCCGGGCGCAGGCGGGTGATCCTGTCCACCTCCATTGCCGAGACATCGCTCACCGTGCCGGGCGTGCGCATTGTGGTCGATGGCGGGTTCCGCCGCGTGCCCCGGCTGGATGTGGGCACCGGGCTGACCCGCCTCGATACGGTACGCATCTCGCGTGCGGCCGCGCAGCAACGCGCGGGCCGCGCAGGCCGCGTGGCGCCCGGCATCGCCATCCGGCTCTGGACCGAAATGACCACCCGCGCCATGCCGCCGCACGACCAGCCTGAAATGATGGAGGCCGAACTGACCGGCCTGCGGCTTGATGCCGCCGCGTGGCAGGAGGCGATGGGCACGGAGCCTGCCGACCTGCCCTTCCCCGACACGCCCCCCAATGGCGCGTTCGAGGCCGGGCGCAGCCTGCTTGAGGCCCTTGGCGCGCTTGATGAGGCAGGCCGCATTACCCATGAGGGCGCGCGCATGGCCGCTTTGGGCGCGCATCCCCGCCTTGCCGCCATGATGCTGGCCGCCCGCACGCCAGCCGAACGCGCCATGGCCGCCGATATCGCCGCCCTGCTGGAGGAACGCGACCCGCTGCGCCCCCGCCGCCCCGCAGGCGGCAGCCGTGGCGCGCCCCCCGCAGCGCCTGCCGATATCCGCCTGCGCCTGGAGCTGATCGCGGGCGGCGACCACCCCGATGCCGACCGGGCAGCACTCTCGCGCATCCGCCATGCCGCCCGGCAGTATCGCAGGCGGCTGGGGCTGGGCCGCGATATCGAGGCTACGGGCGATCCTGCCGCCCTGATTGCCGCCGCCTTCCCCGACCGGGTGGCGCAGGCGCGCGGCGATGTCGGCTCCTTCCGGCTGGCGGGAGGTGGCAGCGCCCGACTTTCCAAAACTGATGAACTGGCCCGCAGCACCCTGCTGGCGG
Source organism: Komagataeibacter sucrofermentans DSM 15973 (assembly GCF_040581405.1). Classification (NCBI taxonomy): domain Bacteria; kingdom Pseudomonadati; phylum Pseudomonadota; class Alphaproteobacteria; order Acetobacterales; family Acetobacteraceae; genus Komagataeibacter; species Komagataeibacter sucrofermentans. Next base: position 444,296 of record NZ_CP137157.1, on the reverse strand, counting down.
TAGCGGGCATGCATGTGCGCAAGGCCGCCGAGATCTGCCTTGCCGCGCCACTGGAGCGCGACAACCTGCCGCAGACCCTGCTAGCGCGGGCGAAGGAACAGGTGGAAACCACGCTCGACACCACCACGGGCAGCGTGCTGGCGCGGCGCAGGCTGCGGCTGGGCAACCTCGTGCTGCGCGACCGCACGGTGACTGCCAGCCCCGATGAGGTCTGCGCCCTGCTCTGTGCGCAGGCGGCGCAGAACCTGGCTGCCACGCTGACGTGGCCCGATGCCTGCCGCCAGCTTCAGGCACGGGTGGAGATGGCCCGCACGCAGCTTGACCGCCCCGATCTGCCCGACCTGTCGGATGCAGCACTCGCCACCACCACCGAAACATGGCTCGCCCCGTGGCTGGCGGGGGTAAACCGCCTGTCCGCGCTGGCGGAGATGGACCTGCTGGCCATGCTGCGCGCCACCATGGACCATGCCAGCCTGAAATGGCTGGACCGCATGCTGCCCACCCATCTGGACCTGCCCGGTGGCCGCGCCGCGATCGATTACCTGCAGCCCGTGCCGGTTGCCGCCGCCCGCGCCCAGACCTTCTATGGCGTGACCCAGACCCCGCGCCTGGCCGATGGCAGGCTCGACCTGCGCATCGCCCTGCTCTCGCCCGCTGGCAGGCCACAGGCAATCACGGCGGACCTTGCCGGGTTCTGGGCGGGGTCATGGGCGGACATGCGGCGCGACATGCGCGGGCGCTACCCCCGCCACGACTGGCCCGAAAACCCGGCAACAGCCAGTCCGCCGCCACCACGCCCGCGCCGTCCGTCGTAGGAACCAGATTAAAATAATAAAAGATTCCGGGTACCGCTTTCCCCCGGGAAAGCAGTATTTTTTCGAAGCTTTTTGAAAAAAGCTTCACCAAAAACGTCTTGTGGTTTTCAGCCGCGGGGCGCGGGTTTGTCAGACAGCCCCGAAAAACGCATGCATCAGCCCCTACCGTGCCATGCAGACATGGCATTGCCGCTTTTTTCAGATAACATGCTTCATCATGAACGCATTCTTCCGTCCCCCGGCATGACATGGATCGCCACGGCCCGTCCGGCTGCACGCATGCTACCGATCCTGCTGCTGGGCATGACCGGCGCGGGAACGGAGGCGCTGGCGCAGGATGTGGCGGCGCCAGCGCCCACCGTGCCTGCCAGTGCCTCGCTGTTCGCGCCCCCCGTGCCGCCGGTGGTGCAGACCGGGCCGCTGACCTTCGCGCCACTGGTGCGCCAGGTTGGCCCCGCCGTGGTGAACATCGCCGTATCGCAGGCGCAGGACAGCCATCAGGCCGCCACCCGCCAGCCCCTGCCGCCAAGCGTGAAAGGCACGCCGTTCGAGCATAAATTCCGCGAGCGCATGCGCGCCCATGGCGAGGAAATGCTGGGCGCGGGCTCGGGCTTCCTGATCGACCCCGGCGGCGTGATCGTGACCAACGCGCATGTGGTGGGGGGGGCTGACCAGATTACCGTCTCGCTCTCCGATGGCACGGAGTTCCCCGCCCGGCTTGTGGGCAGCGACGACCTGACCGATATCGCGGTCATCCAGATCCATGCGCCCCACCCCATGCCCTTCGTGCCGTGGGGCGACAGCAGGCTGGTCAATATCGGTGACTGGATCATGGCGGCAGGCAACCCGTTCGGGCTGGGCTCGAGCGTGACCGCAGGCATCGTATCGGCGCGCGGGCGCGACATTGGCACCAGCCCGTTCGATGACTTTTTCCAGATCGATGCGCCCATCAACCCCGGCAATTCCGGCGGCCCGTCCTTCAATCTGGGCGGGCAGGTGGTGGCGGTGAACACGGCCATCGTCTCGCCCACGGGTGGTTCGGTGGGCATAGGCTTTGGCCTGCCATCGGAGATCGTGGCCCCCATCGTGGAGGAACTGCGCCATAACGGGCATATAGACCGCGGCTGGCTTGGTGTTACACTGGCTGACGGCGCGGGGCATGGCGGCGTGCAGATCGTGGGAATCGACCGCGACGGCCCGGCCATGAAGGCGCATCTGCGCATTGGCGATGTCATTACGGCGGTAAATGACGAGCCGATCGACACCGCGCGCATGCTGATCCGCTCGATCGCGGCGAAGCGGCCCGCTTCCACCGTAACGCTGCATATCCGCCGCCGCCACGATACCATGAGCCTGGAGGCCTGCGTAGGCCACCGCCCCGATGAAGACATGGACGACTGACCAAGACCCCGCCCCAACCGACACGAGGCCGTTTTGCATATTCTTGTTGTTGAAGATGACCCCACCGTCCGCTCTTTCGTGGCCAAGGGCCTGAAGGAAGCAGGCCACCTGGTCGAGATGACCGATAACGGCAAGGACGGCCTGTTCATGGCCGTGAGCGAAAAGTTCGACCTGATCATACTCGATCGCATGCTGCCCGGCGGCATTGATGGCGTGCGCCTGCTCGAGACCATCCGCGCACAGAACAACACCACCCCCGTGCTGCTGCTCTCGGCGCTGGCGGATGTGGATGACCGCGTGCAGGGCCTCAAGGCGGGCGGCGATGACTACGTGACCAAGCCGTTCGCCTTCAGCGAACTGCTGGCCCGCGTCGAGGCGCTGGGCCGCCGGGGCCGCACCGAAAGCGCGCCCCAGACCAAGCTGGAAGTGGCCGATCTCGAGATCGACCTGCTCTCGCGCACGGTGCGCCGGGCGGGGCAGAAGATCGACCTTCAGCCGCGTGAATTCCGCCTTTTGGAATATCTTGCCCGCCACGCAGGCCAGGTCGTGACCCGCACCATGCTGCTCGAGGGCGTGTGGGACTACCATTTCGACCCGCAGACCAACGTGATCGACGTGCATGTTTCGCGCCTGCGCCAGAAGGTGGACAAGCCCTTCGGCGCGCCGCTCATCCATACCATCCGCAATGCGGGGTACATGCTGCGTGCCGAGTAACAGGCGGCTCCCTCCGCCCTGCGGGGGCAGGCGCGCGCCCTGTCTGGCGCAGGGAGCCGTCGCTTACGGCACATGCCAGCCCCCGGCGGCACGACTGCACCGGCACGGCACGGCCCATGCCGGGCAGCGCGGGCGTGGATGGCCACGGCGCGGGCAGCCATGACAGTACCCCCCGTATTCTGCACCGCCGCGCCGCCGCGCCGCTCGCGCTGGCGGGCATGGCGGTCGGCCAGCCTGCGCTTTTCGCTGGCCTATGGCACGATGTTCGCGCTGTCTTCCATCCTGTTCATGTCGTTCATGTGGTGGGGCACGATCGGGTTCCTTGAACGCCAGGTGGAAACCGCCATCAACGCCGATGCCCGCGGCCTGGCCGAGCGCTGGGTGATGGGCGGCCTGCCCACGCTGGCCCTGACCATCGAGGACCGGCTTGAACAGAACCTTGATGATGATGCGATCTATCTGGTCATCGACCCGCAGGGCAATTACCTGACCGGCAACGTCTCCGCCTGGCCCGGCAGGGTGGAGCACACCGACCGGTGGTACAACCTGCCCGATACCCGCGCGGGGCTGCGCGGCATGGCCCAGCTCCATGCCTACAACCTGCCCGGCACGGCCCAGACCCATACGGAAGGCCAGCTTGATAGCGGCTACCGCCTGCTGGTGGGGCGCGATGTGCGCGCGCGCGGCATCCTGCGCCATCTGCTGACCGATTCGCTGCTTTGGGCGTGGGTCATGGTCACGTTGCTGGCCATCAGCGGGGCGGTGCTGGTGCACCGCATTTTCCGCCGCATGGTCAAGACCGTGGCGCGCACCACATCCGCCATCGCGCATGGCGATCTGAGCCGCCGCATGCCGCTTGTGGGCAATGGCGACGAGATGGATCAGGTGGCCGAGGCCATCAATGAAATGCTCGACCGGATCGTGCGCCTGATGGATGGCGTGCGGCAGGTGTCCAACGCCATTGCCCATGACCTGCGCACCCCCATCGCCCGCGCCCGCACCCAGCTTGAAGATGCCGCACTCCACGCCAGCACGCCCGATGAGCTGCGCGGCGCGATCGAGCGTGCGGTGGGCGACCTTGATAACGTGACCGCCGTATTCGAGGCCCTGCTGCGCATTGCCCAGATCGAGGCGGGGGCACGCCGCTCCGCGTTCATGACCTTCGACCTCGTGCCCGTGCTGCGCGACGTGGCCGACCTGTACGAAGCCGTGGCGGAAGAGCGTGGCATTGCGCTGGCACTCGACCTGCCCGCGCGCCTGTTCTTTTATGGCGACCGCTCGCTGGTGCAGCAGGCGGTGGCCAACATGCTTGATAACGCCATCAAGTTCTCGCCCCCCGGCGGTAAGGTTTACCTGCGCGCGCACCTGCGCGAGAGCGCGCCGGGGCGCCTTGCCGGCCCCACGGGCGAGGGCATGCTCGACCTTTCGGTCAGTGACGAGGGCATTGGCATGAGCGAGGCGGACATGGCGCGCGCGACCGAACGCTTCTTCCGCGCGGAGAAGGCCCGTAATACCCCCGGCTCGGGGCTGGGCCTGTCGATGGTGCGGGCCATCGTGCAACTGCATGGGGGGCAGATGCATCTCTCATCGCATGCGCCGGGGCTTACGGTTTCGCTCGCGCTGCCCGTGGCGGCCAGCGCCCTGGCGGAGGCAGAGGCGGAGATGTCCTCATCGGCGCACATATCAGGCATGACTCAAACGTCACCTTTACCCCATCAGCACGACACGAACAGTAGCGTAGAGTAGCATCATGACCATGCAATCCTCCGTGACGCCCGCCATCGTCGTGATGAGTTTCTGCCTGTGCGGCGCAGCACCCGCGCCGATAGCGCCGGAGGGCACGCCCCAGATCATGGCCACGCGTGATGGCGGAGGCGACAAGCCGGTCATCATTACCAGTGACACCAAGGCCTACTGCAACCGGCTGCTCAACATCATCGACGCCTACGGCCCCGCCCTGCCGCAGGATGTGGACAGCCTGCGCATGCAGGGTGCGGACATGTGCCGCGAGGGGCGTGTCCGCTCAGGCATCGTTCGGCTGCGTCGCGCGTTGGTCGAACTCAAGGAGACCACGCATTCATGACCCGACTTCATTTTTTGTTTCCCGCCCGCACCAGCCAGAGGGTGGCGCTGTGCGGCCTGCTGGCCGTAGCAGGGCTGCATCCGGCAACAGGCATGGCCCAGACCCAATCCCCCGACTCCACACGCCCCGATGGCACCGAACTCGAACTGAGCGCGACCGGCACCGTGCAGGCCCCGCCCGATGAACTGACCGCCACCTTCGTGGCCGAGGCGCAGGCCGATACCGCCGCTGCCGCGCAGGCGCAGCTCAATGCGCTCATCAGCAAGGCCATGGCCGCCACCGCCCATACCGACGGGCTGGTCATCAATGCCGAATCCTATTTCGTGCATCATGATGAAGGCGATGTGCACCAGAACCGCAAGCCGCACTGGGTGGCGCGGCAGGGCCTGCGCCTGACGGCAGCCGACGGCAAGGTGCTGCTGCCGCTCGTAGGCCGCATACAGGCTGAAAACCTGGCGCTGACCCGGCTGGACTGGTCCCTTTCGCGCAACAGGCGCGCGGAACTGACCCGCAAGGCCGAAACCCTGGCGCTGGAAGACATGCAGGCCCGCGCTCAGGCGGCGGCCGCGACGCTCAAGCTCAAGGTGGCCTCGATCCGCTCGGTCGCCCTTGAGGAGCAGAACTTCCCCCGCCCCATGCCCATGATGATGATGGCCCGCATGGCCTCCGCCGACGTGGCCGCCCCCGAAGCCCCCACCGGGCAGCAGGATGTAACCGCGACGGCGCGGGCAACGGTGATCCTCAAACCCTAAAGCATTGATAAAAATAGAAGTTTTTGGATGCCGCTTTTTTTTCAAAAAGGCGGCGTTCTTCTAAAGCTTTTAGCCATAAAAAAAGCCCGGAGGGTAATCCCTCCGGGCTTTTGCATTCTACACCCGCAAGGGTGTCAACGCGGTGCCAGCACCATGATCATCTGGCGGTTTTCAAGCTTGGGCATATGCTCAACCTTGGCCAGTTCATCCATCTCGGCGCGGATACGTTCGAGAACCTTCACACCCAGATCCTGATGCGCCATTTCGCGGCCACGGAAGCGAAGGGTCACCTTCACCTTGTCACCCTCGCCGATGAAGGTCTTCATCGCGCGCATTTTCACCTGATAGTCATTTTCATCAATGTTCGGGCGAACCTTGACTTCCTTGATTTCAATGACTTTCTGCTTCTTGCGCGCTTCGTTGCGCTTCTTCTGCTGCTCGTATTTGAACTTGCCGTAATCGAGCACCTTGGCCACCGGCGGCTCGGCGTTCGGGCTGATTTCAAGCAGGTCAAGACCAGCGGCATAAGCGCGTGCCAGCGCATCACGCGTGGACATGATGCCGAGCATCTCGCCCTCTTCATCGATCAGACGCACCTGCGGCACGCGGATCTCTTCATTGACGCGGGGGCCCTCTCGATTTGGCGGAGTGGGCATCGGGGGTCTGGCTATGGTCAGCTCCTGTAACTGTTGCATTCAAACGGCAGGCAAGGCCATTCCCGCTGCCCACGCGCCGTGGGCAAAGCCACGAAAAAACACGCGGGCAAGGAATGACCTTACATTATGGAAAGATATGTGACGCAAAGACGCGCCCCAGATCAAGTACTGTCTTGCCCCGCACCTGCGAAAACAGCCATGCAGTTCCGGCACGGGACAGGGCTAATCAGCCGCGCTTGCGACGGATATCGGGTGGCAGGGCCTCATATGCAAGGGCAGAGACCGCTTCTTCAAGCGGCAGCACTTCCTGCGTCTTGCCGCCCAGGCGGCGCATGGCCACGGTGTTTTCCTCCGCTTCCTTGCGGCCCACCACCAGAATGACCGGCACGCGGGCTAGGCTGTGCTCGCGAATCTTGGCGTTGATCTTCTCGTTGCGCAGGTCTGCTTCCACCACCAGCCCGGCCGCCCGCAGGCTGTCGGTCACATGCTGGGCATAATCGGCCGCATCGGTCACGATCGAGGCCACGACCACCTGGGTGGGTGCGAGCCACAGCGGGAAGCGCCCGGCATGCTGCTCGATCAGGATGCCAAGGAATCGCTCGAACGAGCCGAGAATGGCCCGGTGCAGCATGACGGGGCGATGGCGCGCGCTGTCCTCGCCCACATAGGAGGCATCAAGCCGCTCGGGCAGCACGTAATCGACCTGCAGCGTGCCGCACTGCCAGTCACGGCCAATGGCGTCACGCAGCACGAATTCCAGCTTGGGGCCATAGAACGCGCCCTCGCCCGGATTGTGCTCGTAGGTCACGCCCGCCATGTCGCAGGCCACTTTCAGCGCGTTTTCCGCCCGGTCCCATGTCGCATCATCGCCCGCGCGCTGTTCGGGGCGATCCGCAAACTTTACGCGGAAGTGCTCGAAGCCGAGATCCTGATACACATCGGCCAGCATGCGGACGAAACGCGCGGTTTCATCGGCAATCTGGTCCTCGGTGCAGAAGATATGCGCATCATCCTGCGTAAAGCCGCGCACGCGCATGATGCCGTGCAGCGCGCCCGAGGGCTCGTAGCGGTGGCACGCGCCGAATTCCGCCATGCGCAGCGGCAGTTCGCGATATGAGCGCAGCCCGTGGCGGAAGATCTGCACATGGCACGGGCAGTTCATCGGCTTGAGCGCCAAGGTCTTGTCCTCGTCCTCCACGGTGGCGATGAACATGTGCTCGCGGTATTTGTCCCAGTGGCCCGAGGCCTCCCACAGGGCGCGGTCAACGAGCTGGGGGGTGCGGACTTCCTGGTAGCCGTTGCCATCCTGGGCGCGGCGCATGTAGTCCTGCAGCACGGTGTACAGCCGCCAGCCCTTGGGGTGCCAGAAGATCTGGCCCACGGCTTCTTCCTGAATGTGAAACAGGTCCATCTCGCGGCCAATGCGGCGGTGGTCGCGACGCTCGGCTTCCTCAAGCTGGTGCAGGTGGGCCTCAAGCTCCTTGCGGTCGCGCCAGACCGTGCCGTAGATGCGCGTGAGCATGGGGTTGCGGTGGTCGCCGCGCCAGTAGGCGCCCGCCACCTTCATCAGCTTGAAGGCATGGCCCACATCAGCCGTGCCGCGCAGGTGCGGGCCACGGCATAGGTCCAGCCATTCGCCCTGGCGGTAGATCGAGATTTCCTCATCCGCCGGCAGGTCGCGGATCAGTTCGGCCTTGAAGCGCTCGCCCTTGTTCTCGAAGAATTCGATGGCCTTGTCCCGCGGCCACGCCTCGCGCACGAAGGGTTCGTTGGCGGCCACGATCTCGCCCATGCGCTTTTCGATGGCGGCGAAATCCTCCGGGCTGAACGGCTCGTTACGGTAGAAATCGTAATAGAAGCCATTCTCGATCGACGGGCCAATCGTGACCTGTGTGCCGGGAAAGAGCGACTGCACGGCCTCGGCCAGCACGTGGGCGGCGTCGTGGCGGATCATTTCCAGCGCCTCGGGGTCCTTGCGCGTGATGAAGCGCAGGCTGGCGTCGTGGTCGATCTCGCGGCCGATATCCATGAGCTTGCCATCCACTTCCATGGCAAGAGCGGCGCGGGCGAGACCGGCGCCGATGGACTGCGCCACGGTAGTGCCCGTCACTGCCCCGTCAAAGCGGCGAACGGATCCGTCAGGCAGGGTGATGGCAGGCATGGTTCATTGCTCCGGTAAGAATATACTGCGCTGTAATGGCGTCAGGCGCGCGTTGCCGCAACCCTGTCAACGCGCACGGTGGCCAGATCATGTACATAAATCACCTGTACCTGCCCTGCCCGCACCCCTACCGGGGCGGTCAGGGCAGGGTTGCTGTCAGCGGAAAACAGCACGGTGCACGCGACCCCGAGGGCGGCTGCCATGTGCATGGGCCCGGTATCATTGCCCACGGCCCACGCCGCGCGCGCCAGCACGCCGCCGAGTTCGGGCAGCGTGGTCCGGCCGGTCAGGTCCAGCGCCTCGGGGCAGGCCTGGCGGATGATGCGGGCCAGCCCGGCCTCGCCTTTCCCCCCCACCACAACCGGCAGCAGGCCCTGCGTGTGCAGGCGCGTGGCAAGGGCTGCGTAGCGTTCCACCGGCCAGCGCTTGGCCGGGCGGTGGGCGGCGGCACCGGGCACGAGCACAGCGTAGGGCGCAGGCAGCACGGGGCCGCCCCGGGCCAGCCATGACAGGTCGGGCGCGGGCAGGTGCTCGAGTCCCGCCCGCCTGAGCTGGTCGCGCTGGCGGGCCCGGGTGTGCATGAAGCGCCGCTGGGGGTTGTCATGCTCCGCCTGCGCGCCCCGGCCGATTCCCGACCACGCCCTGTGCCCCGAAAGATGAAAATAGCGCGTGCTGCGCCCCGAGGTCTGCAGGTCGTAAATGAAGTCATAACCACGCAGCACGCGCCGCAGCGCCATGATGCCCGCAATGTCGCGCCACGGGGGCCTGCGGTCGAGCCGCACATGGTCAAACCACGGGCAGGCCCGCCCGAGTTCGGCAAGGGCAGGCTGGGTCATCAGGTCCACCTCATCATGGGGATGATGGGCGCGGATGGCGGCAAACGGCGCGAATGACTGCACGAAATCGCCCAGCGCGCCCAGGCGGATGACAAGAATGCGGGCCATGGGTCAGGGTGCCTCGGGGTCGGTTTCCAGCAGGGCGAGATCCTGACGCGCGAGATCGGCCTCATCCGAATCCGGGGCCTGCTTCACCACGTCGAGCCAGTCGGCGCGGGCCTGTTCCATCTGCCCCTGACGCTGGTACAGGATGCCACGCTCAAGCAGGGCCGCGCCATTATGGGGCATGTCATGCAGGGCGGCGTTGATATCGGCCATGCCCTGATCGATGCGCCCGAGCTGGCGCCACGCGCCCGCCCGCGCCACCAGCGCCTCATCACGCGCGGCGGGGGCGGATGGCAGCGGCGTGAGCATGTCGATGGCGCGCTGGGGCTGGCCAAGCTCCACCGCCACCCGCGCATAGACCAGCTTCAGCGCCGGATCATCCGGGGCCAGCGTCAGGCCATAGGTGGCGCTGTCAAAGGCCTGCTTCGGGCTGTCATCGGCCTGCCAGGCGCGGGCCGCCGCCTCCGCCACGCTGGCACGGCGCAGGCGGGAAGCGGGTGTTTCCACAACGGCATGCCTGTTGCCCCGCCTGCCCTCGGGCGGGCCTGCGGGCCAGTCTGGCACATGCGCCAGGCGGTCGAGGGTAGTGGCGGCGGTGGCGACATCGCCAAGTTCCATCTCGGCCAGGGCCGCGCACTGCTCGGCCTCAAGCCCGCCGCCATGGCTGCGCCAGTCCTCGGCATAATCACGGACGCCATCGGGGTCATCGGCAAGGGTGGCGGTGCAGTGGCTGAAATCCCAGCTCTCTGGCGCTGCGGGCACGGACGGGGCGGATGCAGGCGTGGCGATGGGCGGCTGCACGTCTTTCACGGGGCCGGTTTCATCGGCCCGGGCGCGCCCGCACGCAAGGCCCGCGGCCAGCACGAGGCCAAAGGCCATGAAACCCGCGCGCCGGGGGCACGACAACACCGGCACCGGCCCTGCGGCAGGGCTGCGCCATGAGGCGGGCGCACAGAAGGATGGCTGGGCAAAAGGTCTCATTAGCGCATTCGTCGGCCTGCCTGCGGCCAAGGTCAAGGCCAAAGCCCCATTGACCCGCAGACCGTGCAGTTCCATTGCGTTCGTGGTATGGTGAAATGTGATGCAAACCGTTACTGACCGACCCGTCATCCTGCAGGTGCTGCCAGCACTCGAATCCGGCGGCATAGAACATGGCACGCTGGAAATGGCGCAGGCCATCGTACAGGCTGGCGGCACGGCGCTGGTGGCCAGTGCGGGCGGGCGCCTTGTGCCACGCCTGAAATATATCGGCGCAACCCCCATCGCGCTCGAACTCGGGGCCAAGAACCCCTTCTCCATCATGCGCAACGCCAGCCGGCTGTGTCATGTCATGGCCGAACATGGCGTCAGCCTGGTGCACGCCCGCTCGCGCGCGCCCGCCTGGGCGGCATCGCTTGCCTGCCGCAGGGCGGGCGTGCCGCTGGTCACCACGTGGCATGGCGTGCACGCGGCCAACCTGCCGGGCAAGAAGCGCTATAACAGCGTGCTGGCCTCGGGCGCGCGGGTCATTGCCATCAGCCAGTACATTGCCACCCGCCTGCGTGATGAATACAAGGTGGGCGACGACCGCCTGCGCCTGATCCCGCGCGGGGCGGACATGCTGCGCTTTGACCCGCATAACGTGCGCGGCAACCGGGTGCAGAAGCTGCTGGGGCTATGGCACATCCCCGATGGGGCCACGGTCATCATGCTACCCGCGCGCGTAACGGCGTGGAAAGGCCATGCCGTGCTGATCGAGGCGCTGGCCCATCTCACCCGCACGGAAGGCTTCAGCCGGGACTGGGTGTGCATTTTCGTGGGCGAGGCCAACGCGAAGGAAGGCCGCGCGCTCGTGGCCCAGGCCGAACGCAGCGGCATTGCCGAACATTTGCGCTTTGCCGGGCACTGCGCGGACATGCCCGCGGCCATGATGCTGGCTGACATGATCGTGGTGCCCTCGCGCCGGCCCGAACCGTTTGGCCGCGTGGTGGTGGAGGCGCAGGCCATGGGCCGCCCCGTGATCGTGGCCGCCCATGGCGCGGCGCTCGAAACAGTAGACAACGGCGTGACCGGCTTTGCCTTCCCCCCCGATGACACGCAGGCGCTGGCAGCGTGCATCCGCCACGTGGCCGCGTTGTCAGTGGAAGAACGCGCGGATCTTGCCGTGCGTGCGCGCGAAAACGTGCTGCTGCATTATTCCACCCAGGCCATGCAGTACGCGACGCTATGCGTTTATGATGAACTCCTGCACACCCGGCTGGCGGATACGTTTTATCACACCGCCATGGGCAGCCCGGAGTGGGATGAGGAAGCCCTGCCCCAGGCTGGCTGAAAGGGTTGCACCGTAATTATGTCATATACGGTGCAACAATGCCTTGATCTGCCTCATGCCCGCCCCAAAACCCTGGCGGAGCATCCAGCCCCGAGCATGGGCCATATGCAAGGGACTGTTTTACAGTCGACAACCCGGCTGAAATTCTTCACCCATGGCACATTCTGATTCCTGGCGGACGGGGATGCCCGCTGACCGCCGTTTAACGTGAACACTTCGGGACTGCACCACATGAACCAGATTTCCCCCGTCCAGACAGACACCGCCGCCACGGCAGCCACGCCCGACCTGCGGCGGGTCAATTCCAACCCGGATTTCTGGTATCCGGTGGCGTGGTCTTCCGCCCTGCGCCGGAACAAGACGCTGGCCGTCAGCTTTGCGGGCATTCCCATGGTGCTCGTCCGCCCGGAGGAAGGCACCGTCTTTGCCCTGTTCGACCGATGCCCCCACCGCCAGGTGCCGCTGAGCAAGGGCACCGTGAATGGCCAGACCGTGCGCTGCTGCTATCATGGCTGGGCGTTTGGCCGCTCGGGGCGCTGCATCGACGTGCCCTATCTGGGCAAGGGCAAGATGCCCAACGGCGTGCGCACCTTCCCCGTGCGTGAGGAAGGCGGGCTGATCTTCGTCTTCCCCGGCGATCCGGCCAAGGCGGATACCGTCCCCTTCCCCAAACTGGCCCAGACCGCCAATCCCGCCTACAAGACCAAGCAGTTCGGCCCGCGCGTGAACTGCCACTACACCTTCATGCACGAGAACCTGATGGACATGAACCATCAGTTCCTGCACCGCCGCCAGATGGGCCAGATCAAGGCGCGTTTCCTTGGTCAGGACAAGGGCGAGGACTTCATCGAGGCACGCTACAGCTTCATGCGCTGCGCGGGCCAGCAGCCGCTGGCCGAGCGCCTGATCTTTGGCAAGCACAAGGACCTCAACGGCCGCGAACAGCCCATTGAGGAAGTGGTGACCATCCGCACCGAATACCCGTACCAGACCCTGCGCATCACCGATAAGGACGGTGACCTGATCATGGATCTGTGGACGGCCTACGTGCCGGTGGACAAGGACGAGCGCGTGACCCAGGCCTTTGGCCTGCTGTCCATCCTGCGCCCGCAGACCCCGCTGCTGATCGACCTGATCTGGCCTGCGCTGGGCTGGTTCACCAACCGCATCTTCCTTGAAGACAAGGAAATCGTGGAACTGGAGCAGGCGGCGTGGAACGAGGTGGGCCACGACCGCAATGTCGAGATCTTCCCCGTGGTCAAGGCGCTGCGCGAACTGCTCACGCGCTGCGGCATTGCGCAGGATGCAGCACCGCAGGCTGACGCGGCACCCGTAGCGCTCGCCGCACCCGCTGCCTGCGCCGCCACACCCGAAACCACGGCCTGAGCGCCCCGCCATCCGCCCCGGCATGGGGCGGATGGCCCTGCCTTTGAACGAAACACCGCCATGACCGACCGGCCTGACACCCCCCGCCTGACCGACAGGGCCGAAGCCGCGCGCCTTGCCCGCCTCGAGCGCGAGGCCGAAGCCCTGCGCGCGAACCTGCGCAGGCGCAAGCAGCAGAGCCGCGCGCGCATTACGCCGCCCGAGGCCCCGCCGCAGGACACATCCGGCAACGAAGCGTGATTTTGCCGGTTGCGGTTGGCCGATCACTTCGTTAGTGGTCGCGCAAGCCGCAGGGCACGCCCTGCGCGCAATCCATGCCGGAGGAACGGACACCATGCCCATAATGCCTGATACGTGGATTCGTCGCATGGCCACGGAACACGGCATGATCGAGCCTTTCGTGGAAAAACAGAGCCGTGAGGGCGTCATTTCCTTCGGCCTGTCCTCCTATGGCTACGATGCGCGCATCGCCAACGAATTCAAGATTTTCACCGACGTGGACAACGCGGTGGTCGACCCCAAGAACTTTGCCGAGAACAGCTTCGTCACCCGCCATGGCGACTGCTGCACCATCCCGCCCCACAGCTTCGTGCTGGCGCATACGGTCGAGTATTTCCGCATACCGCGTGACACGCTGGTGGTGTGCCTGGGCAAATCCACCTATGCGCGCTGCGGCATTATCGTCAACGTGACCCCGCTGGAGCCGGAATGGGAGGGGCAGGTCACGATCGAGATCAGCAACACCACGCCGCTGCCCGCGCGCATCTATGCCAATGAGGGCATCTGCCAGTTCCTGTTCTTTCAGGGGGCCTCACCGTGCGAGGTCAGCTACGCCGACCGCAAGGGCAAATACATGGGGCAGATCGGCGTCGCCCCACCGCGCATGTAAGCAGGAACCGCAAGCCTATGGACCGTTTCATCATCCACGGCGGCCACCCGCTGCGTGGCGACATCGTTATTGGCGGGGCCAAGAACTCCGCCCTCAAGCTGCTGGTGGCGGGGCTGCTCACGCCCGAGCCGCTGGTGCTCGAAAACGTGCCCCGCATTGCCGACATCCGCACCATGCGCCGCCTGCTCGAACAGCATGGCCTGAGCGTGGAAGACGTGAGCGGCGATGGCGGCACGCTCTCCGTCGGTGGCGAGATTACCAATACGGAAGCGCCATACGACATCGTCTCCATGATGCGGGCCTCGATCCTGGTGCTTGGCCCGCTGCTCGCACGCTGCGGCGAGGCCCGCGTGTCGCTGCCCGGCGGCTGCGCCATCGGCACCCGCCCCGTTGACCTGCACCTCAAGGCGCTGGAAACGCTGGGGGCGAAGATCACGCTCGAGAACGGTTACATCCACGCCGAGGCCCCGAACGGGCTGAAGGGCGAGCGGGTCATCCTGCCGTTTGCCTCGGTGGGGGCGACCGAGAACCTGCTCATGGCCGCCTCTCTCGCCACGGGCCGCACCGAGATCATCAACGCCGCGCGCGAGCCCGAGATTGGCGATCTGGTCGGCTGCCTCAACGCCATGGGCGCACGCATTAGCGGCGTCGGCACCGGCAAGCTGGTGATTGATGGGGTCGAGGGCCTGCATGGCGCGCGCTACCGCGTCATGCCCGACCGCATCGAATGCGGCACCTATGCCTGTGCCGCCGCCATTACCGGGGGCGAGCTGCGCCTGGTGGGCGGTCAGGTCGAGCATCTCGGCGCCGTGGTGCGCGCGCTGGAGGAAGCCGGCGTGGAAATGGTGCAGGAAGAAGGCGCTGTGCGCGTGCAGCGCACCGGTGCGCTGCGCGGGGTCGATATCATGACCGAGCCCTATCCCGGCTTTCCCACCGACATGCAGGCGCAGTTCATGGCGCTGCTCTCGGTGGCGGAAGGGGCGTCGATGGTGACCGAGACCATTTTCGAGAACCGCTTCATGCATGTGCCCGAACTCAACCGCATGGGCGCGCGCATTAACGTGCATGGCTCGTCGGCCATCATCCGTGGCGTGCATTCGCTTTCAGGCGCGCCGGTCATGGCGACCGACCTGCGGGCCTCGTTCTCGCTCATACTGGCGGGGCTTGCAGCCCATGGCGAGACGATCCTGAGCCGGGTCTATCACCTTGACCGTGGCTATGAGGCGGTCGAGCGCAAGCTGGCACAGGTGGGTGCCCATATCGAGCGTGTTTCAGGCTGAGGCATCTGGCCTGAGAAAAGCGCGCTTCCTGCATGATGGCTGAATGTGGTATGCGCGCATGTCACTTAAGGCCCGCCTGCGATTGCGGTGGGCCTGCCTTCATGCGTGGAGAATGCATTGACCGTCCTGTCACCGGCCCAGACCGCCATTCCGGAAACGGATAGCCCGCTGGTACTCGCCCTGCCCAAGGGCCGTATCCTCAAAGCCGCGGCGCCGCTTCTGCATATGGCGGGCATTGTGCCCGGACCGGATTTCAGTGACGATAAAAGCCGCCTCCTGCGTTTCTCGACCAATAACCCCGGCATCGACGTGGTGCGCGTGCGCTCGTTCGATGTGGCGACCTTCGTGGCCTTTGGCGGGGCGCAGATCGGCATCTGCGGCGCTGATGTGCTGATGGAATTCGACTATCCCGAAATCTATGCCCCGCTTGATCTGGGCATTGGCGGGTGCCGCATTTCCATCGCCCAGCCCAAGGATCGCAGCGGGCAGGAAGACAACCCCAACCGCCTCTCGCAGGTGCGGGTGGCCACCAAGTATCCTTCGCTCACGCGGCGGCATTTCGCGGCGCGTGGCATCAATGCCTCCATCGTGCACCTGCATGGCGCGATGGAACTGGCCCCGGTGCTGGATCTTTCGCACCTGATCGTCGATCTGGTCGATACCGGCTCCACGCTGCGCGCCAACGGGCTGGAGGAAACCCAGACCATCGCCCACATCACCAGCCGCCTGATCGTGAACCGCACGGCGCTGAAAACCCAGCCCGAGCGCATTACCGCGATCATCAACCGTTTCCGCACGGCACTGGCCAAGGAGCACACGGCATGAAGCGCCTGACGAGCACCCAGGCGGATTTCCACGCCGAGTTCCGACGCCTGCTGACCGAGCGCGACAGCGATACCGCCCGCGTCGATGGCCCCGTAACCGAGATCCTCGCCGCCGTGCGCACGCGCGGGGATGCGGCGCTGTGCGAATTCACCAACCGCTTCGACCGCACCAGCGTCACCCCCGCCACCCTGCGCATCACGCCCGCAGAGGTCGAGGCCGCCTGCGCGCACGTGCCCCCCGCCCTGCTTGAGGCGCTTGAAGTCGCTGCCACCCGCATCGAGTCCTTTCACAGGGCGCAGATGCCGGCCGACATGAAATATGTCGATGGCGCAGGCGTGACACTGGGCATGCGCTGGACGGCGCTGGATTCGGTGGGGCTGTACGTGCCCGGCGGCAAGGCGGCCTATCCTTCGTCCGTGCTGATGAACGCCATCCCCGCCCATGTGGCGGGTGTCGGGCGCATTGCCATGTGCGTGCCCACGCCCGATGGCGTGCTCAACCCGCTCGTGCTCGCCGCCGCCCGCCGCGCGGGTGTGACCGAGATCTACCGCGTGGGTGGCGCCCAGGCCGTGGGTGCCATGGCTTATGGCACCGCCACCATCGCCCCGGTTGACCGCGTGGTGGGGCCGGGCAATGCCTATGTGGCCGAAGCCAAGCGGCAGGTGTTCGGCACGGTGGGTATCGACAGCATTGCGGGTCCGTCGGAAGTGGTGGTGCTTGCCGATGGCAACAACGACCCCCGCGCCATTGCCCTTGACCTGCTGGCCCAGGCCGAACACGACCCCATGGCCCAGTCCATCCTGATCACGCCCGATGCCGGCATGGCGGCGAAGGTGGAACAGGCCGTGGCGACCGAGCTTGAAACCCTGCCGCGCGCGGCAATCGCCCGCGCCAGCTGGGATGCGCATGGCGCGATCATTACCGTGCGCGACCTTGATGAAGCCGCCGACCTTGTAAACGAGATCGCCCCGGAACATCTGGAACTCATGATCGATAATCCGCAGCCGGTTTTTGACCGCGTGCGGCATGCGGGCGCGATCTTCGTGGGGCGCTACTGCCCCGAGGCGATCGGCGATTACGTGGGGGGGCCGAACCATGTGCTGCCCACCAGCCGCACGGCGCGGTTCTCGTCGGGGCTTTCGGTGTTCGACTTTATCAAGCGCACCACGTTCATCGAGGCGCAGGCCGAGTCGCTGCGTGAAATCGGGCCTGCCGCCGTAAGCCTTGCTCAGGCCGAAGGGCTTGATGCCCATGCCCTTAGCGTGGCGGTACGGCTGGCAAAGCTTGAGGGCGCGCAATAACGGAACTTGACCCCGGCGGCGAGTCTCCCCACATAAACCAACCGTACTACGCCGCGGGCCCGCGGCAGGACGGCCATTTTGATGATTGAAGGACACGATGTCTAAAGAAGACATGATCGAATTCAGCGGCACGGTTACCGAACTGCTGCCCAATGCCATGTTCCGCGTTACACTGGATAACGAGCACACCATCCTGGCGCATACCAGCGGCAAGATGCGCAAGAACCGCATCCGCGTACTCGCCGGTGACCGCGTGAATGTGGAAATGACGCCTTATGACCTGACAAAGGGTCGCATCACCTTCCGCTTCAAGTAAGCCGCCCTTGTCGGTCATGACCGGAACCCCCGCGCCCGGCGGCGCGGAGGCGGAGGTGCGGCTTGTCCTCGCCTCGGCTTCACCCCGCAGGCTTGACCTGCTACGCCAGATCGGGCTCGTGCCCGGTCAGGTCTTTCCAGCCAATATCGATGAAACGCCCCGGCATGACGAGTTGCCCCGCCCTTACGCCGAGCGGCTCGCCGCTGAAAAGGCGGCGCATGTGGCTGGCCAGATCGAAGGCCCCGCACTCGTGCTGGCAGCCGATACGGTCGTGGCCCTTGGCCGCCGCATCCTGCCCAAGACGGAAGACGAGCAGACGGCGCGCGCCTGCCTCGAGCGGCTTTCGGGCCGCCGTCATACCGTTTTTACCGCCATCGCCCTGCGCCCCACGGCAGCATGGGCCGAAGGGCGTGCAGGTAGCCGCATTGTCGCCAGCACGGTCACCTTCTCGCGCCTTACACCTGTGCAGATCGATGCGCTCATTGCCGCAGGCGACTGGCAGGGCAAGGCGGGCGGCTACGCCATACAGGGCCATGCAGCAGCATTTGTACGATTCATGTCAGGCAGCTACACCGGCATTGTGGGCCTGCCTCTGTTCGAGACAGCCCAGTTGCTGCGCGGGCAGAAGGGAAGCTGGCTTTCGTGAGCGCGCGCATCTGCGCCAGCAGCAGCCCCGGTGAAATCCGCATTGCCGTAACCCTTGATGGCGTCATGCAGGAATTCGCCCTGTGGCGACCTGACATGCCCGATGGGGTGGGCGATATTTACCGCGCCCGCGTCAGCGCGCATGCGCCTGCGCTCGGCGGCACGTTCGTGACCCTGCCGGGGCAGGAGCAGGCAGGCTTCCTGCCCGATTCGGAAGGGCTGGGTCCACTTACGCAGGGGCAGACGGTGCTTGTCACCGTCACCCGCAGCGCACAGGGCGGCAAGGGCGTGCGGCTTGGCGCGCGCAACCTGCCCCCCGACCTGCCCGGCGGCGCCGACCCCCGGCTGCTGCGGCGTGGCCTCACCCCGCTGGAACGGCTGGCCGCACGCCATCCTGATGCGCCCATCGTCATTGATGACGCGGCCATTGCCACCCTTTTGCCCGCCAGCCTGCACCCACGCCTGTCACGCGCCAGTTCCGCCTTTGACAGCGACCTGCGCGCCCAGGTCGATGCGCTGCAGGAGGCCACCGTGCCCCTACCCGGCGGCATGTCGGCCAGCATTACGCCCACCCCGGCCCTGATTGCGATCGATATGGATGGCGGAGCCGCCACCAGCATGGACCGCCGCCCCAAACAGACCGCGCAGTTTGCCGCCAACCGCGATGCCCTGCCCGACCTGATGCGCCAGTTGCGGCTGCGCAACCTGTCGGGCGCGATTGTGGTTGACGTGGCAGGGCTTGCCATCCGCAAGCGCCGCGCGCTGGGCGATACGATCGAGGCGGTGCTGCGCGATGACCCGCTGCGCCCGCGCTTTCTGGGCTTTACGGCGCTGGGCCTGGCCGAGATCGTGCGCCCGCGCGTGCATCCTCCGCTGCATGAACTGTTTCATTCGCGCGAGGGGCGCATGCTGCACGCCCTGCGCGGGCAGATGCAGGCCTATCGCGGCATGCCGCCCAACGGGCAGCCCGTGCGGCTGGCCTGCGGCTATGGTATCATGCAGATGATGCAGGACCATCCGGCCTGGGTGGAGGACTTCATGCGCCTGACCGGGCGCGTGCTCCAGCCCGTGGCCGACACGGCCCTGCCCGCCCATGGCTGGAGATTTGAACCATGACCGCGCAGCAGCCCAAAGCCGCCCCCTGCCCCATCTGTGGCCAGCCCGCCCACCCGCGCTACCGGCCGTTCTGCTCGCGGCGCTGCGCGGATGTGGACCTCGGGCGCTGGTTCTCCGGGCAGTATCGCGTGCCCTCTACTGAAATTCCCTCCGAAACGGATGAAAAATACACAAGACGGGTTGATCCCGATGATGAGGTGGGGTAAACGCTTGTCCAACGTCATGACGGCCCTGCCCCATGGCCTAGCCGGACCAACGGCCCGGTGCCCAAGTAGCTCAGTTGGTAGAGCATGCGACTGAAAATCGCAGTGTCACTGGTTCGATCCCGGTCTTGGGCACCATTAAATCCAATAAATCTGTCATAATAAGCTGCTAATCCACTGTATATGCAGTTGGAATGCGGCTTTGTGCGTTCGTAATCGCCCTTCAGCGGGCCGGATGCAGGCGCACCCTGCGGTTTGCCACGAAAAGGGCAATCCACGCACTGACCCCATATCCCCATAGCAGCCACGCTGCGCCAAGACGTGCGGTCCGTTCATCGGTCGTATAGACTGCGTGAAACCAGCGCAGTGCGATGCCGTCAATCAGCATGGCATCAGCCAGTACGAGCAGGCAGCCCGCAAGGATCTGCTGCGGCTCAAGTCTGGCCAGGCGGATGGTCAGCCAGAGACTGAGCCAGCAGACCGGAATGCTGGTAATGAACCCGATATCCCCACGCAGGGGATCAGTAACAAACACGGGCATGAAGCGAATATAGAGTGTCGCCAGCAACCAGAAGGAAACGGCAAGCGATGTGCAGATCACGATCTGCCTTGGGCGCAACATCATGGTTCGTCCTTTCATATGTAGCACCCACTACATACCAGAACCATGTAGCACGCGCTACATTTTCTGCATGAAAACGCCAGCAGACCGCACACGTGCCGCCCGGGGCGACAAGGCGACCCGCCACGCGGCCCTGACTGCCGAGATCGCGACGATTGTCCTGCATGAGGGGCTGGGGGATATGAGCGTGCGCGCGCTGGCGGCCAAGCTGGGCACAAGCGACCGCATGCTGCTTTATTATTTCACGACCCGTGAGCAGATGATCCTGGCCGTGCTGCATGAAATCAGCAATCGCCTGAGCCACCTGCTGGCGGAGCATAGTACGGGGCCACGCCTGTCACCGGGGCAGTTTCTGACCCGTGTGCTCGCGCTTGCCCATGAGGCGGATGTGGCCCCCTTCATGCAGGTATGGACCGATGTCATCGCCCGTGGCGCCAGAGGGATGCAACCCTATGACACCGTCGCGCGCGATATAGTCCGGGCCTGGATGGCGTGGATCGACTCACGCCTGACCACACCGCCCACGGGTGCCCAGCCGGGCCGGGCAGCCGCCATCCTTTCCATCGTGGAGGGCATAAGCCTGCTGGAAGTCGCCAGCCCGGGCAGCACGGCAGGGGTCTCGACCTATCTGACAGGCCTGCTGGACCCCACGCCACCGGGGTGCCCGTAACGGACGCCTTATCCGTGCTGTCAGGCTTCGCGCGGGCGGTCTGTTGCCTCAAACAGCAGCGGCTCACCCTGCGCGGTGGGCGCGATCTGGTTTTCCCACATGACCACATTGCCGCGGATGATGGTGCCCATGGGGCGGCCGGTCAGTTCATCGCCCACAAAAGGCGACCAGCCACATTTCGAGGCCAGCCATTCCTGCTGCACCGTCCAGCGCGCGCCAAGGTCCACGACCGAAAAGTCCGCGTCATATCCCACCGCGATGCGCCCCTTGCGCACCAGCCCGAACAGGCGCTGCGGACCGGCTGATGTCATGTCCACCAGGCGGCGCAGCGACAGCCGCCCCTGAGCCACATGGTTGAGCATGAGCGGCAGCAGGGTCTGCACCCCCGGCATGCCCGAAGGCGTATCGGGATACGCGCGCTGCTTGGCCGCCAGCGGATGGGGCGCATGGTCGGAGCCGATGATATCGGGCACGCCCTGCCCCATCCAGTACCACAGCCCGTCGCGATATTTCTGGCCACGGATGGGCGGGTTCATCTGCGCCAGCGTGCCGAGGCGGGCATAGGCGTCCTCGCCTGCCAGCGTCAGGTGCTGCGGCGTCACCTCGCAACTCGCAATGTCCTTGTGGCCTGACAGGAACTCAAGTTCGGCCGGGGTGGTGATGTGCAGCACATGGATGCGCCGCCCCGTGCGCCGCGCAAGCTGCACGATGCGCCGCGTGGCGCGCAGGGCCGTTTCCTCATCACGCCAGACCGGGTGGCTCGACGGGTCGCCTGCCTTGCGTTCGTTCAGGCGCTCATGCAGGCGGGTCTCGTCCTCGGCATGGATCGCGACACGGCGGCGGCCCGAGCGCAGCACCCGCTCAAGCACCGCATCCTCGGACACCAGCAGGCTGCCGGTGGAAGACCCCATGAAGATCTTGATCCCCGCCGTGCCCGGCAGCATTTCCAGCTCGGCGCAGCGCTCGGCGTTATCGGTCGTGGCGCCCACGTAAAAGGCATGGTCGCACCACATGCGCCCGCGCGCATGTTCAAGCTTGGCCACCACCGCCTCGGGGCAGTCGGTGGGCGGCTTGGTGTTGGGCATTTCAAATACGGCGGTCACGCCACCCATCACGGCAGCAAGGCTGCCGGTGGCCAGGTCTTCCGCCGCCGTCAGCCCCGGCTCGCGAAAATGCACCTGCGTGTCGATCACGCCGGGCAGCACGGTCAGCCCCGTGCAGTCAATGACCCGGCCCGCGTCACCCTGCCCGCCAATACGGGCGATACGCCCGTCACGCACGTAAACATCGGTCACGACCGTGGCGTCAGGCAGGACAACGCTGCCATTTTTCAGACAGAGATCAAAAATGGGTAGGGTCATGGGGATCATCCTGTGGCCATAAACCCGCAACCGGCCGCATGCGGCAGGCGGGCGCAGGGGATTGCTGGTCCTGTTTGTATGGCATGCGCCCGCCCCCGTGCAAACCGCCCATACCAGAACACCCCGGCTCTTGCGGGCCGGGGTGCGGATCAGGCTTACCGATGCAGGGCCGCGCCTTATTCGCTGGCGGCGGCGCGGCTTTCCTTGGCTTCCTTCAGCACGGCGGCGAGGCGGTCATCACGCAGCCATTCCTCAAGTTTTTCAGGCGGCATGGGGCGGGCGAACAGGTAGCCCTGCACCACATCGCACCCAAGCTGGCACAGCAGGTCAAGCTGGCGCACGGTTTCCACGCCTTCGGTCACCACCGTCATGCCAAGACGGCCGCCAATGCCGATCACCGCCGTGGTCACGGCCTGGGCGTTGGCGTCATGCTCGAGGTTCATGATGAAGCTGCGGTCGATCTTGATCTCGGTCAGCGGCAGGCGCGTCAGCCTGGAAAGCGACGAATACCCCGTGCCGAAATCATCCATCGACAGCGCCACGCCAAGGTTGCGGATGGACTGGAGGACCATGTTCGTGTCCTCGTTTTCAGTCATCATCACGCTCTCGGTAATCTCGACCGTCAGGCGATGGGGCTCGAGCTTGCTGTCACTGAGCAGGCGGGCAATGAAGCCGGGCAGATTGCGGTTGCGGAAATGCCCGGCGGAAAGGTTGACCGCCACCGTGGGCACGTAAATGCCGTGGGCGTCCCATTCAAGGATCTGCTTTACGGCGCGCTCGAGCGACCAGGTGCCGATGGCCTCGATCTGCCCGGTTTCCTCCGCCACGGCAATGAAGCGCGAGGGATAGATGTTGCCCAGCGTGGGGTGGTTCCACCGCGAGAGCGCTTCCACGCCATACAGCGTGTTGTTGCGCACGTCGATCTGCGGCTGGTACTGCAGGTTGAGCAGCCCCTGCGCCAGCGATTCACGCAGCGCCGAGCCGAGCAGCAGCCGGTCCTGCGCGGCCTTGTTGTCTTCCGAGCGCGCGAGGTGGGTCACGCCCAGCCCCGAGCGCTTGGCCTGCCGCATGGCCTGCTCGGCATAGCTGAGCAGGGATTCGCCATCCGGCCCGTTTTCAGGGAACAGGCTGATGCCGATGCCCAGCGTCGGCACGATCATGTTGCCACCGATCTCGATGGGCTGCTTGACGCAGCCATGCAACATATCGGCGAATTTGAGCGCCTCCTCCCGCCGCGTGTTGGGCACGATGATCAGGAACTCGTTCGGGCCGGAACGGCTGAGCACGTAATTGCTGCGCGAAACACCCTTGAGCCGCTCGGAAACGGATTTCAGGAACCCATCGCCATTGATATGGCCCAGCGCGTCGTTGATATCACGGAAGCGGTCGATATCGATCATGTACAGCGCGAAATGATTATCCCCCGGCTGGCCGATCAGCGAGCGGATGACCTTGTGCACCGCCGTGCGGTTGAGGAAGCCGGTCAGCGGGTCGTAGTTCGACAGCTGCGAGATGTGCTGGCGCGCCTCATGCTGCTCGATCAGCACGCCACAGAACGGCACGCAGCTGTTCACGATCTGCGCGGGCCAGCCGCCACGGTTGCGCTCGGAGCGCGAATACAGCGCGAAGATGCCGGTAATGCGCCCGTTGCGCGTGCGGATGGCCGAAGCCCAGCAATGGTGCAGCCCCAGCGAGATGCCAACCGAGCGGTAGCTGTCCCAGACGATGGTCGTCGCCTCGTTCAGGTCATTGGCAAGGGCGGCAATATCGGCCTCGGTCAGGCGCATGTCTTCCAGGGCCGCGGCAAAGCGGCGTGGCATGCCGGGGCCTGAAAGGATGCGCAGCCGGTTCTGCTCATCGAGCAGGATCAGCACGGCAACCGTATTGGGCACCAGCGTCTCGACCTCGCGGCAGACCATGTCCGCCACGTCCTGGATCTGGATCTCGCTCGACAGCGAGCGGAACACCGTATTCTGCAGCTCGACCACCCGGCTGCGATGGCCCGCGCCGGTAATGCCATGCACCATCATCAGGCGGTAGCGGCGTCCATCGACCCCTACCCGCGCCGCCGTCAGGCTGACCTCGGCGGAGATGTAGTCGCCGCTGCGGTTCTCGAACGTGACCTCTCCCGAGACCGGCTCCACAGCCTTGATCGAGGCGTTGATGTCAAAGGGTGCTGCCCCATTCTCCACCGACGCGGCCATGAGTTCCCCCACGGAGCGCCCCACAAGCGTGCCAGGGTCGTAGCCCCATAACGTCTCGGCTGCGGGGTTGGCATAGAGGATGGTGTTATGATCATCGATGATGACCATGCCATCATGCGCCTGATGCAACAGTTCAAAACTGATTTCAGGAATGGCCACAACAGCTGGCGAAGGGGAAGGTTTCTGCGTTTTCATAGGGATCCAAGGTTAAGCAGGCCTGTTTCCAACCAGGCACGGGAACAGCGAACAAGCCAAAATTCGTGGCGAAACTATTTCTTCGTTTTGCTTTCGGCCTCATCAGAGGCGACAAGTTCGAGCGTAAGGGTCTTGGCAGGCCCCTGTGACCATTCAAGCAGCTCCGCCGACGGCATCGGCCGTGCGAACAGATAGCCCTGCACCACATCGCAGTTCAGCCCCTGCAGCAGCTTGAGCTGGGCCTCGGTCTCGACACCCTCGGTCACGACAGTCATGCCCAGGCGGTTGCCAATACCGATCACCGCCGTGGTCACGGCCTGGGCATTGGGGTCATGGTCAAGGTTCATGATGAAGCTGCGGTCGATCTTGATCTCGGTCAGCGGCAGGCGCGTCAGCCTGGAGAGCGACGAATATCCCGTGCCGAAATCATCCATCGACAGACCAACGCCGAGGTTGCGGATGGCGGCGAGGCCTTCCATCGTATCCTCGTTTTCATCCATCATCACGCTTTCCGTAATTTCCACGCACAGGCGTTCCGGCGAGATCTGACGATCCTTGAGGATGCGCTCGATCAGCGCGGGCAGCCCGCGATTGCGAAAATGGGCAGCCGACAGGTTGACCGAAACGGTCGGCACGTAAAGCCCGGCGCGCTCCCAGTCGATGATCTGTTTTGTCGCCTCTTCGAGCGACCAGGTGCCGATGGCCTCGATCTGCCCGGTATCTTCCGCCACCGCGATGAAGCGCGATGGATAGATGTTGCCCAGCGTCGGGTGCTTCCACCGCGAGAGCGCCTCAACGCCATACAGCTTGCCGGTCTTGATATCGACCTGCGGCTGATAGTGCAGGTTGAGCATGCCCTTGGCCAGTGAATCACGCAGCGCCGAGCCCAGCAGCAGCCGGTCCTGTGCGGCACGGTTGTCGGCCGTGCTGGACACGCAGTATCCGCCGCGCGCCTCCTTCTTGCACCGGCGCATGGCAATCTCGGCATGGCCAAGCAGGGATTCGCTATCAGGTCCGTTCTCGGGGAACAGGCTGATGCCGATGCCAAGGGAGACGACAAGCAGGTTGCCCGCGATCTCGATGGGCTCCTGCATGGCCTTGATCAGGGTTTCGGCAAAGGCCACGGCCTTGGCCTCGTCACTGTCGGGCATGACGATGACGAACTCGTCCCCCCCCGATCGGCTGAGGATATAGTTGCTGCGCGACAGGTCCCTGAGCCGCTGGGCCACCGCCTTGAGGAAGGCATCGCCATTCATGTGGCCGAGCGTGTCATTGATATCGCGGAAACGGTCGATATCGATCATGAACACCGCAAACTCGTTATCACCCGGGTGGTCGATCATCGACTTGATGACCTTGTGGATGGCGGTGCGGTTGTGGAAGCCGGTCAGCGAGTCATGGTTGGCAAGCTGGGCGATGTGCTGCTGCGCCTCGTAGTTCTCGATCACCACGCTACAGAAGGGCACGCAGCCCGACACGATCTTCTGCGGCCAGTCGCTCAGCTTGTACTGGTTGCGCGAATATAGCGCGAAAATGCCCGAAATGCGCCCGTTGCGCGATTTGATGGCCGAGGCCCAGCAGTTGTGCAGCCCCAGCGAGATGCCGAGCGAGCGGTAGCTGTCCCACACGATGCTGTTGGCTTCCGACAGGTCATTGCCCAGCGCCGCAAGGTCGCCTTCGGTCAGGGCCATGTTCTCGAGTGCTGCGGCATAACGGCGCGGCAGGCCGGGGCCGGACAGGATGCTCAGGCGGTTGTTCTCATCCAGCAGGATGATGACCGAGACCGTGTTGGGCACGAAGCTTTCCACCTCGCGGCACACCAGATCGGCCACGTCTTCAACAAGCATGTCGTTGGAGATGGCCTGGAACACCGTATTCTGCAGGTCGAGCAGCTTGCGGCGGTGGCTCTCCTCGGTCACGCCTTTCATGAAGGCCATGTAATAGCGTTTCTTTTCCGGGCCGAGCAGCGCGGTCGAGATCGACATCTCGCCCGAGATGTAGTCACCCGCCTTGTTCTCGAACGTGACCTCACGCGAGGTGCCGACAATGCGGTTCATGCCCGTCTTGCGGTTCTTGTCGATATAGCTGTCATGATCGCCACGATAGACCGATGGCACGAGGCAGCTCACGTTGCGCCCCAGCACTTCGGCCTCGGAATAGCCCCACAGTTTCTCAGCCGCCGGATTGAAAAAGATCACCTCGTTGCGCTCGTTGATGATGACCACGCCATCCGTCGCCTGCTCAAGCAGCTGGAGGCTGACATCGGCGGTCATGTCAAGTTCACCGGGCGGGGTCTGTACAGATGTCATCGCGGAGGCATCGTGAGGGTTCATTACATGCTCTTGCTGTTTCATGAAAAATTCGCGCCTCTCAGATCTCGGGGCTGAAGGCGGGAGATGGGACGGCGCGTATGGAACTGGCGAAAGATCCGCCACCGATCGTGGCCGCTGCCTGGGCCGACTGCGCGGGGTGGCCGATCAGGTAACCCTGGCCTTCGTCACACCCTTCGGCGGAGGCGATGCTGAACTGGCCCCTCGTTTCGATCCCCTGGGCCAGAACCGAGATGCGCAGCGCGTGGCCCATGAGCAGGATGGAGCGCACAAGCTGCGCCACCACCGGGTCGGTATCGACCTGCTGCATGAGCGAACGGTCGATCTTGAGCTTGCTGAAAGGGAACGCGCGCAGCATGTGCAGCACCGAATGGGTGCCGCCAAACTCATCAAGGGCGAGGCGCACCCCAAGGGCCTGCAGGCTGTTGGCCATGGCCAGCGCGCGGTCAGGATTGCGCTGCACGGTTTCTTCCGTGATCTCGATGACCAGACGGTCGGCAGCAAGCCCGCTGCGGGCAAGATTTTCCTGCACGGCCACAACGAAGCGGGGCTGGAGGAACTGGGCAGCGGACATATTGACCGCAACCCGGACGTTCTCGTTCCACCCTGCGGCTGCCTCACAGGCTGTCTGCAGCACCCATTCGCCGAGTTTGATGATGAGGCCGTTCTCATCGGCAAGCTGCAGGATCTCGGGGGGGGCGATGGCGCCGCGTTCGGGGTGCTCCCAGCGCAGTAGCGCCTCGTAGCCCGAGACCTCGCCCGTCGCCACCACGGTCTGCACCTGATAGAACAGCGAGAGCTGCCCGCTATTCATGGCGACCTTCAGGTCTTCGCCAAGGGCGCGGCGCGCGCGCATGTTCTGGTCAAGCGCGCTTTCATAGTACCAGATGGTGTGGTGCGGATCGGTCTTGGCGCGGTACATGGCCATGTCCGCGCGCGAGATCAGGGTCTCGCTGTCGCTCGCATCGACGGGATAGACCGCAACGCCAATACTGCCGCCGCTTGTCACCACGTAATCCTCGATGGGGATCGGCTGGTTGAGCGCCTGCTGGATCCGCTCGACAAAACCATGCAGTTCCGCGCTGTCGGACGTGCGGTGAATGGCGATGAACTCATCACCACCAAGGCGGGCCACGAACTCGCCATCCGCAAGCAGCGCGCTGAAGCGCTCGGCCAGCGTGGTCAGCACGATATCGCCCGCCGCATGACCGCGGGTATCGTTGATTTCCTTGAACTTGTTCAGGTCGATGCCGATGACGGCAAACTGTTCGCCATCGCGGTCGGCCCGGCTGACCTCGTTGTGCAGCCGCTCGTTGAAGCTGATGCGGTTGGGCAGGCCGGTCAGCCCGTCCGACATGGCCATGCGATGCAGTTCCTCATAGGACTCCTGCCGCACGCTGCCATCAATGACAAACGAGGCGATACCGGCAATGAGCATGAGCATCGTGCCGCCAATGACCGACACCCCCAGCGCCAGGAACTGCCCGTTATCATGTACAGCCAGCATGTGCTGCGGCATGGCCACAACACGCATGGCCTCCATGCCGGTAAAATGCAGCCCGGCAACCGCGCCGACAAGGGCCAGCGTCGTCTCGATCTCGCGGCGCGGATTGACCGGGCGCAACGCCAGCATCAGGGCCGTGGCGGAGCAGCCCGCACCAATCAGCACGGAGGCGACCACAAGCAGCCCGTTCCAGGCCACGAGCGCATCAAGCCGGTAGGCGGCCATGCCGATATAATGCATGCCGGCAATGCCCAGCCCGAGCACGACGCCGCCAACCATGCAGCCGCCACGACCATACAGGCGCACCGCCAGCATCACCGCCAGCGGCATCGCGCCCAGCATGACCAGTAGCGAAACCCCCGTGCGCAGCGGGTCAAGATGCACCTGGGCATTGCAATGATAGGCCAGCATGGCGGCAAAATGCGTGCACCACACAAAACTCGCCCCTGCCATGCTGGCAAGGCAGTACCAGCCCAGGCGCTGGCGGCCATGGGTCTGCGCGACCCGTGTTACCAGCCGCATCGTAATCCACGCGCCTGTTACGCATACGATCAGCGCACCGACGAGTAGGAAGGGATCATACACCTTCAGTTCATAAATATGATTGCTCATGACTTCCATTTTTGAGCGCCAGATACCATGCGTTTACGAAAACAGGTTCCAACAAACACCTGGCTCCACAGGGGGCATTGCAGAAACCATCTGGCATCAACCGCTTACAATAAGGGCATCCAACGGGAAATCAGCCATTTGTTTTTATATTTGCTGAGATTAATCATATATTAGTAAACATTCATTCACAATGCAACAAAAAATTGTCCTTAAAAAATTTATAAATACATTAGGGCACTACCAATCCGGATAGTTAAAGGTATTTCCTATTTAAATGCGTAACAGATAGAATTCCAATATAACAAAAATTAGGCTTATATTCCTATTTTTTTATTTGTGGAGATATTTCTGTTCTGATGCAGGCGATATTAGGACAACACGCCTTAATCTATGCCTGTCAGGGTAACATCCGTTGAAAAACTCGGTCACGATAAATGAACAGGTGGTAAAACCCGGCCAGTCCGTGAAAGAGCGCCACACAGAACAGTAACCATGCGGTCCAGTGATGTAATCCTGTAAAAAAGGAATGTGTTCCATGCATCAACATGGGCAGGGGCGAATTGATCGGCACGCCAAACGCCATGATGGGTCGCCCGGTGGACCAGCGCGCCATGTAGCCGAACACGATCTCGCCGCCCAGCAGCATATAGAGCAGGCGATGCACGCTGCGCGCCACGCGATCCTGCATTGTCACGACAGGGAAGCGAATGGCACGACCGCCGGTCATGCCCCATGCCACGCGGATGATGAACACCGTGGCCAGCACTACCCCAAGCGAGGTATGCGTCACGACCAGAAAGGGCCGCCACGCTGCGGTGCGGGCCATGAGATGCCAGCCCACCTGCCCCACCACGAACTGCTCAAGCACCAGAACGGCGGTCAGCCAGTGCAGCCACCGTGTCTCCCAACTATAATGCGCAGGCGGCGAGGAAAGAGAAGATGCGGTCATGCGGTGATCTCTGATCAAAATTACCTATAAAAAGGCCGCGGCCCATCCCGCCTTCAGTTGACGCCGGGCAGAATCGCGCTGTCTTCGCCACCAATATTCATGTTGGTATAGCTGCCATCGGTCATGCCAGGCGCCGCGCTGCCAGATGCGGAGCCGGGCATCATCATTGCGCCGCTCATCTGGTCAGATTCCGCATTGTCGTTGCTGAACTGCGGCACGCCACCGCCGGTTCCGGTCTCGGGCGCGCTGTAGGCAGGCGGCATGGCCACCCCTGCGCCATCATTCTGGCCAGCCGCATAGCTGCCCGCGCCTGAAGCCGCGTCGCCCGAATGGCTGCGCGCATGGGCCACGCCCGCCGACCCGCAGGCCAGCAATGCGCCAAACGCCAGAGCCGCAAGCCCCTTCGTGATTTGACCCGCCATGTGGTTACCCTCCCTCTATGGAGCATGGAGATGTTTCCATGGCCCTCTTCTAAATTGGGGCAATGACCCCATATTACCAATGTTTATCGCGCATGCATGAAGGGCGGACCATTCCTGCCACGCATGGGTCATGCGCGGGCCATGTAACATGTAACACCCGCAGGGGTGCATGGTTGTCATGAAACGTAACGGAGCGCACAGTCCGCCCCATTGTCCCCTGGCAACTGCCGCGATGGAGAATGAAAAATGACCAGACTCGCCACTCTTCCCCTGTCAGACCTCATCGTGGTGCCTGACCTGCTTGCAGCACCAGCCGGCACCGTGATGCTCGCCTCGGAAGTCTCGCGTGATGACCAGAAGATCGTCATCCGCAGCCGCCTTGTCGGCCCCGATGGCACAACACCGGGCCTGATCCTGATGACGGCGGATGCCCGTGGCTATTTCGCCCCCGATGACGCCTGCACCGCCTTCGTGCGCACCGCCATTGACGTCACCGCCGCCATGCCCCTGCTCCTGACGAAGATCGTGCCGGGCTTTCGCTACAAATACGACGCCGTGGTGCGCGGTGATGTGTGGCAGTTGAAGGATGCGGCAGGCAAGCCGTTCACGGGCCTTGCCATCGGTTCGTCGGATGAGGAGGAAAGCAAGGTCTTCGCCTATGCCCGCATCGAAGGCGGCCGGATTGGCGATATCGTTCCCGGCGAGCGCGTGGCCTATCTGGGGCAGCTTGATTTCGGGGCGGGCCCCGCCGTGCCCACGCTGGGCTGAAGCCGTTTTCCCCGCCCGCATCAGGCGGGCGGGGAAAGTGACGGGTGCGGGTTACGCCGCGCCGGGCTGGCTTTCAAGGCTGGCCGAGTTGGGCGTGCGCGGCAGGAAGAAGCGGATGAGGCGCGCAAGGTTGGGCGCAAGCTTCGGCCGCGCCAGGCGTGGATCGTAGCCCGAGAAGCGGCGCTCGTTCTCGATCAGGCAGATATCGATCATGTCACGCAGCTTCACATCGACATCAGCCACTTCCTTCGTGCCGTTGACGGTGAAGTTGTTGTCCTGCTCGTGCTTGTTGCCATCGGCATCGAACGTGGTGACCATGCCCAGCCGCTCATAGAGCAGGAAGAACCATACGCCGAGCACGCGCGCCTCGAACCACGGGCGCTTCCACCATGGCATGGTGGCGCGGTGCCAGGCCAGCCAGTTGGCGAACAGAAGGATGTGGCGGCATTCTTCCTGCATCACCGGCTCGAACGTATCGATCAGCACAGGCGGGAAGAAAGCGGATTTCTGGGCGATGGCAAACAGGCCGAAGGCGAAGAAGCTGTCCACGCACTCCGAAAAACCGGTGACCATATAGGCCCATTCCACATCGCGCGGCTCGATGTAGGGCGGCTCGGAGGCCAGCGGAATGTTGTAGGCCGCCACCATCTTGGACAGCACTTCCTTGTGCCGGTTCTCCTCCCACGCATTGCGTGACAGGGCGTCCTTCATGTCCGGGTCGTCGATCAGGCGGGCATAGGCGGCCATGCGCAGGCGGGCCTTGCCTTCGGTCTGGACCGCGATGTCCCAGATCGGCAGGGAGGTGACGCGCTGCAGCGTCTCGGCATCAAGTTCAGGCCATTCGATGACGGATGGCTTGTAGGGGTTGAAGGTCTCGCGGAACATGTCCGCCACGGCCTTCTTGTGCTCGGGCGAGCCCGGCTTGAGCGGGCCAGCAACCGGGCTGGACCAATGCCGCGCATTGAAATCGGCCTTCGCCACGGCATCTGGCGTGGCAGCGCCCGGATCACGGGCTTCGGGCAGGGTTGTATAAATGTCAGAAAGTGATTTCGTCATGTCGGCTCGCTGTTCGGAACGGTGTCGCGTGAATACGCCGGCCGATGAGGCGTTCATTCAAACTGCCTGACACCCTCGTTGCCGGTTCCCATATCATAAGTCCATGCAAAGTGCAGGACTGTTATCTGGAATCCGCAGAAGGGGTTTTGGCCCCTCCTGCGGAACGGAACGCCAGCATTATGGGCGAGCCCGAAACCTCGCCTTGCCCTAGATCAATGCAGGTCCGAGATCTTGTCGATCACGCGCGTCACCAGGCCATAGGCGATCGCTTCTTCAGCGGACATCCAGTAGTTACGGTCGGTGTCCTTGCACACCTTCTCGTAAGGCTGGCCGGTCTCGCGGGCGAACAGGTGGTTGAGGCGCGCGCGCATCTTGACGATCTCACGGGCCTCGATGTCGATATCGGTGGCAGGCCCGCGCACGCCGCCCATCGGCTGGTGCAGCAGGAAGCGCGTGTTGGGCAGGCAGTAGCGCCGCTCCTTGTTGCCGGCGGCAAAGATCAGCGCGCCAGCGGAGGCGACCCAGCCCGTGCCGATCATGTTCACCGGCGCCATCGAATCGACAAAGCGGATCATGTCGTGAATGGTGTCGCCACTTTCCACATGGCCGCCGGGCGAGTTGACGTACACATCGATCGGCTTGTCGGATGCACCGGCAAGGGCGAGCAGGCGGCCGGTCACGTCACGGGCGATCTTGTCGTTGATCGGGCCGAACACCAGCACCTTGCGCTGGTCGAACAGGCGGCTCTCAAGCTCGCCAATGGGCGAGGACAGCGTGCGGTTCTTGTCGGGCTCCTCGGTTTCCGGGCCCTGGGGTTCGGGGATATCGGGATCTCTCGGGTCTTCATCATCCATGCGGATGCGGTAGTTCGGCTGCATGCCGTTCATCGGGTTCTCCCTCTTCTCCGGGACTGTCCTGGTCATGCCCTTATCCTGCGCTGCCTTGCGCCCGGTGCCAAGTCCCGACCTTGCAATCGGGTGGAGAGGTGACGCACGTCATGACGCAAGTGACGCAACCCCTCTCGCTAAGAGCGGCATTGCAGGCTAGTTTGCCCCGGTCGTGTCGTGTGCAGGCCACAAGGGCCATGGGAGCTAGAGATTGGGAAAGCGGGTGCCATCGCCAAGTCCCGGAAGATTTTTTTTTCCGCCATCATGCAGCGCGCGTGCCGCACGGCCCGCCATGCTGGCCCTGTGCGCGGCAGCGCTTGCGGGCTGCGTGCACCACCAGGACACGGTCGATACCGTGACGCAGTGGTACCACCAGTACCAGGGCGGCGTGATCAGCCACCAGCGCCCCCCGCCACCGGGCACCCACCAGCCCTACCCGAAAATCGGGCTTGGCCCGCGCAAGGCGCCCGAACTCCCCTCGCCCGACCTGCGCGAGGACATTACCGCCGACCTCGAGGCCCAGCACGAACTCAACGAGCGCCAGGATGCGATCATGGGCACCATGCCCACGATGACGGATATTCCGCCCATCCCCTCGCGCACGCAGTTCGGCACGCAGTCCGCCTCGCTCAGGACGGCGGACAGCCCTGACACGCCTGCCGCTACCGCCGCCACGCCCGCCCCGTCGCCAGAAGGCACCACGCCCGAGGCCGCCACCCCCACCACGCAGACCGGCCAGGACGGGCGCCCGCTTTATGGCGGCAACGGCCTGCTGCTCATGCCCGAGGTCTCGACCATGGTGAGCGAACACCCCGAGGCCATTCCCGCCAACCTGCCGCCCATAGCCCAGGAAGCCCCGGCCCTGCCCAAGGTGGGCGGCATCACCCTGCCTGACAACGCGGAGCGTGACGGGCTCGATCTGCCAAGCTACCACCTTGCCAGCGCCGATGACGGACCAACGGTGCACTTCCTGCCCGGATCCGACCACATTGCCGATGGCGAGGACGAGGTGGTGGACAACGCCGTGAGGGAACGCGACGGTAATTTCATAATCGTGAACGGCTACGGAAATGCCGCCAGCGCCACGGCGGAAGGGCAGACCGCCGCCCTCAACCTTGCCATCCTGCGCGCCCGCACCGTCACCGCCATGCTCGTGGCGCGTGGCGTGCCCGCCGCCCGCATCGTGGTGCGTGCCCATGCCTTTGGCAATGGTGCAAGAATTGCAGTGGTGCGCTAGACTGGCGCCGCAGGCCCGGCACGCGGGCCTGCATGAGCTGATTCGCAACCTGGCGCGCATTCATTTCGCCCGCCCGTAACAGAGCGTCCCATGACCGAAGAATTCCATCGTATCCGCCGCCTGCCGCCCTATGTCTTCGCTGAAGTCAACAAGGCCAAGGCCGCCGCCCGAGCGCGGGGGGAGGATATTATTGATCTCGGCATGGGCAATCCCGACACGCCCACGCCGCCGCATATCGTGCAGAAGCTGGTCGAGACCGTGTCGGACCCGCGCGCGCACCGCTATTCGGTCAGCCGGGGCATTCCCGGCCTGCGCCGGGCGCTGGCGGGCTATTACGAGCGCCGCTTCAACGTAAAGCTTGACCCCGAGACCGAGGTGATCGCGACCCTTGGCTCAAAGGAAGGGCTGGCCAACCTCGCCTCCGCCATCACCAGCCCGGGCGACACCATTCTGGTGCCCAACCCCTCCTACCCCATCCATCAGTTCGGCTTCATCATCGCGGGTGCGTCCGTGCGCTCCATCCCGGCCACGCCGGATGATGAAATGCTCGAGGCCCTCGACCGCGCGGTGCGCCATTCGGTGCCCAAGCCCACGGCGCTGATTGTCAATTTTCCGTCAAACCCGACCGCGTACCTGGCCGATCTCGATTTCTACCGCAAGCTCGTGGCGTTTGCCCGCAAGCACGAGATCTGGATCCTGTCCGACCTGGCCTATGCCGAGATCTATTTTGGCGACAAAGTGCCCCCCTCGATCCTTGAAGTGCCGGGGGCGAAGGATATCGCGGTCGAGTTCACCTCGCTGTCCAAGACCTATTCCATGGCGGGCTGGCGCATGGGCTTTGCTGCGGGCAACCCGAAGCTGATCTCGGCGCTGACGCGCATCAAGTCCTACCTTGATTATGGCGCGTTCACCCCCATTCAGGTTGCGGCGGTGGCGGCCCTGAGCGGCCCGCAGGACTGTGTTGCCGAAATTCGCGACATCTACCGCAAGCGCCGCGACGTGCTGATCCAGGGCCTGCACGCGGCAGGATGGGATGTGCCCTCGCCCGAGGGCTCGATGTTTGCCTGGGCGCCGATTCCCGAGCAGTTCCGCGAACTTGGCAGCGTTGGCTTCTCCAAGCTTCTGCTCAGGGAGGCAGGCGTTGCCGTAGCGCCGGGGCTTGGCTTTGGCGAGCATGGCGAAGGCTTCGTGCGCATCGGCCTGGTGGAAAACACCCAGCGCCTGCGGCAGGCCTGCCGCTCCATCCGCCATTTCATGACGGAACATGGCGGCCTTGCGCCCACCAGCCAGCAGGCCGCTCCCCTGCCTGAAGAACAGCCCGCCCATTCATGACGGCCCACTCGGTTGACGGAAAACAGATGACTTCTAAACCTTCTTCTTCGCCCGCACCCAAACCGCCCCTGCGCATCGGCATTGCAGGGCTGGGCACGGTTGGCGCTGGCGTTATGAAACTGCTGCGCGAGAACGCGGCCCTGATCCGCGCCCGCGCCGGGCGCGAACTGGTGGTGACCGCCGTCAGCGCGCGCGACCGCACGCGCGACCGTGGGGTTGACCTGGCAGGCGTTGCCTGGTGCGACACGCCCGAGGAACTCGCCACCCACCCCAATGTGGACGTGGTGGCCGAACTGATTGGCGGCGCCGAGGGCGCTGCCCGCCTGACCGTAACCCGCGCGCTGGAAAACCGCAGGCCGGTGGTGACCGCCAACAAGGCGCTGATCGCCATCCACGGCGCGGAACTGGCCTGCACGGCGCAGGCCGCAGGCGTGCCGCTGATGTTCGAGGCGGCGGTGGCCGGCGGCATTCCCGCCATCAAGACCGTGCGCGAAGGGCTGGCGGCGGACCGCATCCTTAAAATTGGCGGCATCCTCAACGGCACGTGCAACTACATCCTGAGCGTGATGCACGAGACCGGCCGCGACTTTGCCGAGATCCTGGCCGATGCCCAGAAGCTGGGCTATGCCGAGGCCGATCCCTCCACCGATGTCGATGGGATCGACACCGCCCACAAGCTGGCCATCCTTGCGGGGCTGGCCTTCGGGCGGCCGGTGGTGTTCGCCTCCGTCTATATCGAGGGCATCCGCCGCATTGGCGCGCTTGACCTGCAGTTCGCGCGCAAGATGGGCTACCGCATCAAGCTGCTGGGCATTGCCCGCCAGCATGAAAACGGCATCGAGGCCCGCGTGCATCCGTGCCTTGTGCCGCAGGATGCCTCGATCGCGCAGGTCAATGGCGTGTTCAACGCCGTGGTGGCGGAGGGCGCGTTTGTCGGCCGCCTGATGCTTGAGGGCCGGGGTGCTGGCGAAGGGCCTACGGCCACCGCCGTGTGCGCCGACCTGATCGACATCGCGCGCGGCGCCGCCATTCCCGTATGGGGCTGCGATGCCGACAGCCTGACGCAGGCCGTGGCCCTGCCCGCCAAATCGTT
The DNA here is from genome assembly GCF_040581405.1 of Komagataeibacter sucrofermentans DSM 15973. NCBI lineage: Bacteria > Pseudomonadati > Pseudomonadota > Alphaproteobacteria > Acetobacterales > Acetobacteraceae > Komagataeibacter > Komagataeibacter sucrofermentans. The sequence continues at coordinate 407,259 of NZ_CP137157.1, read as the reverse complement.
CATGGGCGAATACTACCTGCGCCTGAACGTGGAAGACCGCCCCGGCGTGATTGCCGACATCACCGCCGTGCTGCGTGACAATGGCGTGTCGCTGCGCAGCATGCTCCAGCATGCCGATGCGCATGAAACCCGCCCCGACGGCACCCATGCCGTGCCGCTGGTGCTGCTGACCCACAAGACCAACGAAGCGGCCATGCAGCACGCCCTGCACCACATTGCGGAACTGCCTGCCGTGCTGGACGAACCTGCCCTGATCCGCATCGACGCGGGCTAGAAATGGCGCGGGTGGGCGCGCGTCCATCCGCGCCCCGTCGCTGATCCCGGCCCCCTGCACAAGGACCTGCCCGTGCCTGTTACCGACCTGACATCGCCCGCCCCTGCCGCACAACTGGCACAGGACGGAGCCGTGCCCGCCGTGCTGGGGGTGACCCACAGCGTGACAGGGCGGCGATGGACATGGCGGGCGGGCAGCCAGGCCAGCCATGCCGACCGCATGGGCATGGCCATTGCCCAGCAGACCGGCCTGCCCGAGATCGTGGGCCGCATGCTCGCGCTGCGTCATATCAGCCCCGACCAGGTGGAAAGCTACATCAGGCCCGTCATGGGCCAGATGCTGCCCGATCCCTCGACGCTGGTGGACATGGACGTGACCGCCGAGCGCATGGCGCGCGCCATCCGCAATGGCGAGACCATCGGGCTGTTTGGCGATTATGACGTGGATGGCGCCTGTTCCACTGCACTCCTGACCGCCTTCCTGCGCACGCAGGGCTGCACGGTGCTCACCCACATCCCCGACCGCATGACGGAGGGCTACGGCCCCAACATTCCCGCCATTGAAGCCCTGCAGGCGCAGGGTGCCAGCCTCATCGTCTGCCTCGACTGCGGCACGGCGGCGGTCGATGTGCTGGAGCATGTCAGCCAGAGTTGCGATGTGATCGTGCTCGATCACCATCAGGTGCAGGGCGCGTTGCCCCGCGTGCTGGCCACGGTCAACCCCAACCGGCCCGACTGCCCCTCCGGCCTGCGCAGCATCTGCGCGGCAGCGGTGGCCTTTCTGGCAGCCGGAGCCACCACGCGCCTGCTGCGCAGCGAAGGGTGGTTTGACACCCATCCCGACCCGCAACTCAAGAACAGCCTCGACCTGGTGGCCCTGGCCACCGTGTGCGACGTGATGCCGCTGACCGGGCTGAACCGCGCCTTCGTGATTCATGGGCTGAACATCATGGCGCGGCGCGGGCGCACGGGGCTTGCAGCCCTGCTTGAGGCCGCGGGCGCGCGTGACCCGCTCTCCGCCTTTACCTGCGGGTTTGCGCTTGGGCCGCGCATCAATGCCGGGGGGCGCATTGCCGATTCCGGGCTGGGGCTGCGGCTGCTGCTGTCACATGATGCCGCCGAGGCACAGGCGCTGGCCGACAAGCTCAATTCCGTCAACCATAACCGCCAGAGCGTGGAAGCCGGCATTCTGGACCGCGCCATGGAACTCGCCGCCGCCCAGCGCGAACAGGGGCATGCCGTGCTGGTGCTGAGCGGGCGCGACTGGCACCCCGGCGTGGTGGGCATCGTGGCCGGGCGGATAAAGGAAAAATTCAATCGCCCCGTGCTGGTTGGCGCGGAACTTGATGATGGCAGCGTCAAGGGCTCGGCCCGCTCCGTGCCGGGGCAGGATCTGGGCGGCGCCATCATTGCAGCACGCCAGGCAGGGCTGCTGACATCGGGCGGCGGCCATGCCATGGCAGCGGGCTTTGGGCTGCCCGCCGAAGGGGTTCCGGCACTGCACGACTTTCTTGACCGCTACCTCGCCTCCGCCGCCGATCTGCCCGATGCGGTGGACCTGACCATTGATGCCGTGGTGAACGTGGCCGCCGCCGACGTGGCGCTGGCAACCGACATGGATCGCCTCGCCCCCTTTGGCCCGGGCAATGACGAACCGCTCATCGCCCTGCCCCGCGTGCGCGTGGCCTATGCCGAGCGGATCGGGCGCGAGGGCAATACCCTGCGCCTCACACTCCAGGGCGAAGGCCGGGGCCCACGGCTCAAGGCGCTGGTGTTCCGCGCCAATGAAAGCCCCATCGCCCCGGTGCTGGAAGACCGCGATGCGCCCCCGCTGCACCTTGCAGGCTGGCTGCGGGCCGAGAGCTGGAACGGGCGGACATCGGCCACATTCTTCATCCGCGACGTGGCGATCGCTCAATAATTTCAGTCTTTTTTGCATAAGGGGGGTTGACCCGCCCCCCGTGGCGGGATAGTTACCCCTCACGCCTTTAGTCCCGTTCGTCTAGAGGCCTAGGACACCGCCCTTTCACGGCGGCAACACGGGTTCGAATCCCGTACGGGACGCCAGCTACTTTACCGCAGTTTACTGCGGGTCTTGGCTGATTACAGGTAATTTCCTGATTTCCAGTTTATTGGATCCTGAACCAGACGGGTTTCCGTCAGGCAGGAAACACGCGGTGATATCAGGGCCTCGCATAAGCGAATCACAGAAAACAAATATTGATCCCGCCACGGGCAGGCCGCTGCCGAAGGGTGTGTGGCATCGCGGCCCATCGCCATGATGCCAGATGGCGTAACCTGACACACTCAGGCCCGCATCAGAACAATCAGGATGACGGCCCTCACCTTGCGTCGCGGTTACTGGCCGGGCAAAACTGGCCCAATGTGCTGGCCCCATCATCAACCCTGCACTGTCCAGCCTTTTTCCCTGTCTGGTTGCGCAGCATGACCCCTTTTCTTTCAGATTGCCCGAAACCGGATACATCATGGCGTGCGGTCGTGCTGTTCGGGCGCAATGTCGCGTCCTATAAATTCGCGCTCGCGCAAAGCCTGCTGGAAATGGCGGAGCGGTCTACGACCAGAGTCCTGCTGAGCGATCTGGCGGAACCGTTTTCGCGGCATCTGTGCCAGCACCTGGCCCGTGTGGACCGGCAGGGCACATCGCGATCCAGTCGGTTTCTGGATACCTGTCGCGCATTCAACCGCGACGAAATCACCGCAACGCAACTGCGCGATGCCACGACCAAGCTGGGGTTTGTCAACGTGATCGATGCCTTCCACATGGTCGGCAAGGGTCCGGTGCCGCACCGCTTTTTCGTGGATGAACGAACGGCAGGCGGACCGCCAGCCATCCGCCTGACGGATGAACTCTATAAATTGCGCGAACGGTTCCGGGCCGATGATCTGGCGGATGAAACGGAAGCCCGATGGCGCTTGGTGGAAGGTGCATGGCAGTATGACCTTCCGCGCGCCAATGTGGCCGTGCAACTGGACAGCGAAACGCAGGAACTGTTTGTACAGAAAGTGCGACGGGTCTCGCTCAGCCGCGTCCGCCCATCGCTGAATGGCTACCAGAAAGGCCACTGTTTCTATTGCGGGTGCGACATGCCACTGGCAGCAGCGGACGTAGACCATTTCTTTCCGTGGATGCTGCGGGAACGTGGCCTCATGCCGGATGCTGACGGAATCTGGAATCTGGTCCTGGCCTGTCGGGACTGCAACCGGGGCGAGGGTGGCAAGTTTGCCAGCGTGCCATCCGACAGGCTTGTCGCGCGGCTGCACGCCCGCAACTCATGGCTGGTGGAAAGCCATCACCCGCTGCGCGAAACCATCATGCTGCAGACAGGCCAGAGCGAGGAGGCCCGGCGCAGCTTCCTGCGCTCCCGGCAGCAGATCGCCCGTGACGCCCTGATCCATACATGGGAACCAGCCGAGGAGCATCATGACTGAGGTTCCCGATACGCTGGCATGGTATGACCGCAACGCCAGCCATTTTGAGGCGCGTACCGCCAGCGTGGACATGAAGGCGATCCATGGGCTTTTCCTGCCCGATATTCCCCCCGGTGGACATATTCTGGACGCCGGTTGCGGAGTGGGGCGCGATGCGCTGGCCTTTGCCCGTGCCGGGTATCGCGTTACCGCCATGGATGGCAGCGCCGCCATGGTCAGGCTGGCACGTAAAAGAACAGCGGGATACCCGGTTTCGGTGCATCACATGACGTTTGCGGAACTGGACTGGACCAACCGGTTCGATGGTTTCTGGGCCTGTGCCGCTCTCCTGCATCTGCCCCCGACAGAACTCGAAACGGCTCTGACAAGACTGGCACAGGCGTTGAAACCCTCAGGGACGGGTTATGCCTCGTTCAAGGCAGGAACAGGTGAAAGGGTTGAAAACTGTCGTTATTTTTTTGATATGACCGAAGAGAAACTGCAAAATACGATCAGGAATACCCCATTGAGGCTACGGTTATGTTCCATCACGACAGACCAAGCGGGAGATCGGCCATCAGTAACATGGCTGAATGCGGTTTTTGACCTGAAGTGAAGGCAGCCATGTTCATGTCCGCCTGCTTTCATGAACTCTTCCCGTTCCAGATATGAACAGCCTCGTATTGCCTGCATGATGGTTGGCGGATGGCTTGTTTGCGGCCAGCAAGCGGCATCCGGAAACTTCTGTTTTCCATCGCGTTTCACACCCCGCCCGCATGGCTGGCAGGCCCTGCATCACCTTTCCACCATCATGGTGAAGTATGGCATACTCTGTCCTGCTACCGAGGGAGGTAACAGGCTTATGGAACCGTGGAATTCATTCACGCTGTTTGGAAAATCCGGCACGCTCTACCAGTTTCATCGCGTGCCCTCGCCCCTGCCGGACCAGGCGGGCGTGTTTCTGCTCACCACTGTCATGGGGTCAACAGCCAAAGGTGGGTCGTGGCAGTTTCTTGAACCCGAAATCGGCACGGTCACATCCCTTTCGCGCCAGTGGGAGAGCGTGGTCAAACCCGCGCGTGAGGCGAAAACGGAAAGCGATGACGTTCTTGTCTGCTTTCCTGAAAGTGGCGACGTGCAGGATGCCTTTGCCGACCTGATTGAAGGGGGCGCGACCCGCCTGCCTGCCTGAACCGCCTGACCGGCACGGACGTGAATGGACGCAGGCGCACCCGATGGTCAACACTGCGCCATTGCCCGTGCCTGATGGAGGTTCTTCATGCCCCGAATCCGCCCTGCCCTGATGGCCGTTCTGGCCAGCCTGCCCGCCCTGTGCGGCACTACCCATGCCCAGGCGGCAGGACCCGTGCTGCTGCGCCATGCCACCGTGATTGACGGCACGGGACAGCCTGCGCAGGCCGATATGGATATCCTGATCGAAAACGGGCACATCACCGCCACGGGGCACGGCCTGAAGCCGGCCGCCCATGCCCGCGTGCGCGACCTGTCAGGACTGAGCGTGCTGCCGGGGCTGATTTCGGACCACAGCCATGTAGGCCAGGTCAGCGGCACCTATAACGGAGCGGAAAACTATACCCGCGCCAATATCCTCGCCGAACTCGCGCAATATGAACGATACGGCGTGACAACGGTGGTCGCACTCGGGCTGAACCGCTCGCCGCTGTTTGATGACCTGCGGCGCGAACAGCATGCGGGCCTCAACCCCGGTGCCGACCTGTTTGGCGTGGATCAGGGCATTGGCGCGCCCGATGGCGTGCCGCCTGAAAACATGTTCCATATCGGCCCCGATCAGGTCTTTCGCCCCACCACGCCTGCCGAAACACGCGCCGCCGTCGACCGCATGGTCGATGAAGGCACGGATCTGATCAAGCTGTGGGTTGATGATTTCCGCAATGGCGTGCCCGGCGCGCACCCCCTGCCCAAGATGCGGCCTGCGATCTACCGCGCCGCCATTGCGCAGGCCCACGCAAGGGGCAAGCGGGTTGCCGCCCATATTCATGACCTCGTCGATGCCCGCGCCCTGGTGGTGGCAGGCGTGGACATTCTGGCCCACGGCGTGCGCGACAGACCCATAGACCCCGCGCTGATCAACGCCATGCGCGCGCAGGGTACGGGCTATATCGCCACGCTCTCGCTTGATGAGGCCAGCTACATCTTTGCCGAACACCCGGAATGGCTTGACGATCCCTTCCTGTCCTTCGGCCTTTCGCCCGCGCTGCGCCAGCAATTTGCCGATCCCGCCTGGCGGGCCAGAACGCTGGCAGCGCCCCTGACAGCCGCCGCGCATCGGGCGCTGGCCATGAACATGCAGAACCTCATGGCGGTTTACCGCGCGGGTATTCCCGTTGGGTTCGGCACGGATTCAGGGGCCACGCCAGTGCGCATTCCCGGCTTTGCGGAACATCGGGAAGTGCGCCTGTCCATCATGGCCGGGCTGACGCCATTACAGGCCATTACGCTGGCCACGGGCGATGCCGCGCACCTCATGCATCTGACCGACCGGGGCACCATAGCACCCGGCCAGTGGGCCGACCTGCTGGTGGTGCAGGGCAACCCCACGGTGGAACCTGCCGCGCTGGACCGGATCAGGCAGGTCTGGCATCGTGGCCAGCCCGTCTCCGGCCCGCTGCCCGGTCAGAGCACGCACCAGAAATGACAGGAACCCGCTTTATGCCCGCACGCAAGACAACCCTGTGCCTGCTGGCGGCATTGCTGGGCGGGCTGGGAGCCTGCGCGGGGCCTGAAGGCCCGCAGCTTTCAGGCCCGGATGGCCCGATGATTACGAATAATGACTGGAATGAACATAATTACGGCATGGGGTATTATTCCGGCCCGTATAATGATGGCTTCGAGGCCGAAGGGCTGGATGGCGGCCCGCCCGATTACATGGGCGATGCGTTCTTTACCGGCCCGTAAAATAATAAAAGTTTTTGGGGGCTGCGCTTTCGAAGCTTTTTGGAAAAGGCAGCGCCCAAAACGCCCATACCCCGCCCCTCAGCAACGGGTGGAAAAGCGGTCCCACGGCGTGATCCGTGTTACCGGCAGTTCCACCGGGCGGGCAAAGACCTCTGCATTCAAAAAGGCCAGTTCGGCTTCCACCTCCGCCTCGGGCAGCGAGATGGACCACGCCCGCGGGTTGCCATCCGTGCCGTCATTCCACCGGTAGCCGCGCTGGCGCAACTGGTCCTTGAACTCATAGGGCGCGTTTTCCGCCCAGATGCGGCAGCGCACCTGCCGGGCGTTTTCCAGCAGCGCCGCAAGGGCAGGCTGCCCTGACACAGGCAGCACCCGGTCGAGGATTGCAATGCCCGCCAGGCAATCATCCACCGCGCGATGCCCATCGAACCAGAACCCTGCCTGCATGCCCAGATAGGACAGCTTGCGCCCCTCAAAACCTTCCGCCGCCCAGTCCACATCCTTCATGGAACACGCCCAGGGCTTGGTGGTGAAGGCCGGGGTAAAACGCTCGGCAAACTTGCGGTCAAAATCTGCATTATGTGCGATAATGAGTGAGGCGGGCGCTACGAAACTGGCCACCTCCTCAGGTGTGACCGACTGGCCCGCCACCATGGCCGGGGTGATGCCGGTCAGCGCGGTGATCTGGGGCGGAATGGGGCGCGAGGGCTCGCGCAGGCGGCTGAACGGTTCAAGGCTGCCCAGAATCCGTCCATCCAGCGTGTAAACGAAGGGCACGATGCCAAATTCGATGATCTCATCCTTCGCCGCACTCAGCCCCGTAGTCTCGAGATCAAGGAACATGCCCAGCCGCGTGCCCGCCTCGGGCGGGTATTGCGCCAGCACGCGCGGGGCGAGCGGGCGCAGCACGCGGTAGCGGCCCGTTCCTTCCAGCGTGGTCGCCATGTGTTCCATCTCGTCGGGGGTCAGCTCTGTCATGGGGTCTCCTGCCGGGCGGGGGCGCATGGATATGCGAAGGGTGCGCGTCCTTTCTACCACGCAGGGCGTTGCCCCGCCGGGGCGTATGCCATATTACAAAGTTTGTCAGGCTGATCAGTCCCGGCACCACACCACACACCCGCAGGCAGGACACGCCATGGCACAGGACGCCGGGCCACAAACGCCCCCACGCCCCAGCCCTTTGGCAGGCGACAGGCCGCAATCCCTCCACAAGGTCGAGGATCAGGGACACGATACGATCGTGCGCGTGGGGCAGGTGGACCGGATCTGGTCCGATTTCTACCACCATGCCCTGACAGCACCGTGGCGCACGTTCTTTTACAGTTCGCTGCTGGTTTACGTGGGGGTCAATCTGCTTTTCGCGCTGCTGTACATGGCCGACAGCCAGGGCGTTAAGGGGGCTGACCCGCACAGCTTCGCTGATTTTTTCTTCTTCAGCGTGCAAACCCTCTCCACCGTAGGTTATGGCGGCATGGTGCCCGTCAGCCGCACCGCCAACCTGATCGCCACCGTGGAAGTGCTGGGTGGCATGATGATCAACGCTCTGGCCACGGGCCTCATCTTCGCGCGTTTCTCGCGCCCGCGCGCCCGGGTCATGTTCAGCAAAAAGGCGCTGATCCTGCCGGAAGGCGGCCAGCTTCACCTTGATATCCGCATCGCCAACTGCCGCCGCAGCCCCATCCTGTCGGTCGATGTGGAGTTTGCGCTTGCCCGCCTCATTCACACGCCATCAGGCCGGGTGGTGCGGCAGTTCGATCCGCTTGCGCTCCAGCAGTCGCATGTGCCGGTGCTGCGCTTTGCCTGCACGCCCACCCATGTCATCGATACCAGCAGCCCCCTTGATGGCCTGACGGAAAAGGATCTTGCGGCGCAGGAGGCGGAAATCATCGTCAGCCTGACCGGCACCGACGAGGCATCGGGCCAGACCGTTTTTGCGCGCTCCGCTTACGGATTTGACCGCATGCTGTATAATCACCGCTTCGTCGATATCATCAACGCCGGGCCGGATGGGCGGATCACCGTTGACTACACCCGCTTTGACCAGACCGAATCCCCCCTCGATGAAAATACAGGGGTGGCGGAATATCTGGCTGACCAGCCGGACTGATCGGCGCGCGTTGCGACTGGCCCGCGCAGGTGCCGCGCTGCTTGCCCTGGCAGGGGCGGCACCCGCCCATGCGGCCCGGCATGCGCCGCCGCCCGCGCCACCACCCGCGCTGCGCTATGGGCTGCCCGCCGCCTGCCTGACCCATGTCATCGCGGCCCCGCTGCTGACCAATAGCGGCAGCCCCATCATTCCCGCCACGTTCAATGACATGGCCGGGCTGGCCTATGTCAGCGTAACGCAGGACCAGGTGGGCGTTTACGCGCCCAATCCCACCGCCTTTCCCGTTCTGTCAGCCATCAGCATCCAGACCATCGCGGGTGTCGACACCACCTACACCACGGTGCTGCATGACCTGCGCATCAGCAATGGCCATGCCGATGACGTGCCCGCCCTGCTCGAGGGCACGCGCCAGCCCCGCCTCAATGACCAGCCCGTACTGGGCGTGATCGGCTACGACATTTTGGGCAATTACGATGTGCTGTTTGATTTTCCCGCCCGGGTCATGGTGCTGTTCGTTGCCAGCACGGCACCCGGCTGCCCGCCATTGCAGGACTGGCTCGGGCCGGACAGCACGGCCCTGCCCCTGCAACCCGACCGGCGCGGGCGCATGACCGGCATCCGCATGCAGGTGGGCACGCAGGCCACGCGCATGGAAATCGAACCGGGGGCGGACATGTCCTCGCTCGCGCGCAGGGATGCCAGGGCGCTGGGCCTGACCGCCACCATCCTGCACGAGGATATTCACGTACGGACCAATGCCGGAAAGATCCTGAACGGGCGCATGCACCATTTTGACAACATCGCCATTGGCGCATGGCACGACCTGCGGCTGGACGTGAATGTGGAAAAAACCAGCTACAACGTGCTGGGCATGAACTTCCTGCAACGCCGGCGCGTGCTCATGGCCTTTCCGCAGGGCATGATATACATGACCCCGCAGGCCGACATGCCCAATGACCACGGACAGGCCGCCCATGGCATGCTCACCACCCGAACGGCCATTGCCCGCCTGCTTGATACGCCACCCGCACCAGGCGCGCCGGTACAGGCCACGCCGGATTCCACGCCCCACCCTGCCCTGCAGACTGACATCAAACCGTAAAAGCGACCGACAGCCCTGCCTTTGAAAGCGGCTACCCGAAAATACAGGCCGGAGACGGCCTGCAACCTCAGGAATGTTCTGGCGCTTCACGGGGCATACGCGCCACCAGCAGGGCCACGACCTGCTCGAGCCTGTGCCGGTCCGCCGGGGTGAAACGGTTCTGGCGGGGGCTGTCAACGTCCAGCACGCCCACGAGCCGTTCCCCGTGCAGGACGGGCACCACGATCTCGGCGGCAGAGGCCGCGTCACAGGCGATATGGCCGGGAAAGGCGTGCACGTCGGGCACCACTTCCGTCCTGCGCTCGCGGGCTACCGTGCCGCACACGCCCCGCCCCGATGCAATGCGCGTGCACGCCACCCGCCCCTGAAAAGGCCCCAGCACGAGCATGCCGCCTTTCCACAGATAGAATCCGGCCCAGTTGATGTCAGGCAGCGCCTCGAACACCAGCGCTGCGATATTCGCCATATTGGCGATCAGGTCCGTCTCGCCCGCCAAGGTGGCGGCCACCATGGGCACGAGGTCATCGGGGCCTATGCGGTGGGCTGGGGCTTGCATGGGTTGTCCTTGTCGCATGATTGGGGAAAGAACCTGAAAAGGCAGACAGGCAGCATCTGCGGCACTGTTCAGGACAGGGGCACAAGACCCGGCGCGGGGGGCAGGTCGCCTGTCGCCAGCAGCCGGTCACGATATGGGCCGGGCACGGCCTCAAGCTCGGCCATGCTGCCCGCCTGGGCAATATGCCCGTGCTCCATCACCACGATCCGGTCAAACCCGCGCAGGGTGGAAAGCCGGTGGGCGACAGCAATGACCGTGCGCCCCACCATCAGCCGCTCAAGGGCGGCATGGACATGTCGCTCGCTTTCCCCATCAAGCGCGCTGGTTGCTTCATCCAGAATCAGGATGGGCGCATTGCGCAAAAAGGCACGCGCAATGGCCAGGCGCTGGCGCTGCCCGCCCGAGAGCATGACCCCCCGCTCGCCCACCACGGTTGCGAACCCCTGCGGCATGGCATTGATGAAACCGGAGCAGCCCGCCGCCTCGGCCGCGGCCTTCACCTCTTCATCGGTGGCGTCGGGGCGGCCGTAGCGGATGTTCTCGCCCACCGAGCGGCGCAGCAGGTACACCTCCTGCGGCACCACGGCCATGGAGGCGCGCAGGCTGTCCTCATCAAGTTCAAGGATGTTGACACCATCAAGCTCCACAGCGCCTGCCTGCACGAAGCGCTGGCGCTGCAACAGGGCCAGCACCGTGCTCTTGCCCGAGCCCGATACCCCCACCAGCCCCACGCGGCAGCCTGCGGGAATATCGAGATTGAAATGCGACAGCACCGGCGCGCCGCCGGGATAGGCAAAACTGACATCACGCAACTGCACGTGCCCCCGCAACGCCGCGGGCGGCAGCACCACCGTCTCGGCCACGCCGCTGCCTTCATGCGGCACAAGCAGGTGGCCCAGCGTCTCGGTTAGGCGGGTGACGTGCTTCATCGCCTCCACCATGGAGAAGGCCAGGTCGCGCGTGCAGTTCAGGATCAAAAAGCCCAGCGTGGTCACCATCACCACATCGCCCGTGGTGGCGCGGTGCATGCGCCACAGCAGCACGACCCACAGCAGCAGCCCCGTGGTCATGAAAGCCGTGACGACGGAATGGATCATCCGCAGCTTTTCCATATAGCGCAGCGAGCGCGTCTGCAGCCCGGTCTCGCCACGGATGCGCTGGCGCATGCGGGCATGTTCCACCCCCATCATGCCATAGGCGCGCACCAGGGGCAGGTTCTGCATCACGTCCAGCATCTCGCCATCCACCTCCGCCGCTTCCGCCGCGTAGGCCAGGTGCATCTCCTGCCCGTGGCCTGCCAGCAGGTAAATGCACAGCCCCAGCAGCAGCGTCATGCCCACCAGCACCGCCGCCATCAGCGGGCTGACCGTGCCCAGCGTGATGATGGCAAGGAACAGGTTCAGCACTGAAGGCAGCAGGTTCCATGCCGCCATGTTCTCCAGCGCCACCACCGCCCCTGCCGCCGCCGAAACCCGGGCCGCGAGCGCACCGGAAAGCCGGTTGGCAAAATAGGTCGCATCATGCCCGCTGAGGTAGCGGAACAGGTCGCCGCGCACATCGCCGCCCACCCGCACGAACACGCCCGAGGCCATCCACCCCGCCACGCGCCAGGCTGCGTTGTCGCAGATGATGGTGGCGCAGAACAGCCCGATCGAGACCCACACCGCCCCCATGCCCCGCCCGCCCTCGGTCATGCCATTGACCAGGTGGCGGATGATGGCCGACATGCCCACGTTGCACGCCACCGCTATCGTAATCGCGCCAACGATGATGGCATGCCACCTGCCATGCAGCCGCACGTAATGGAAAATGAACCCCAGCGGGCGGGCGCGGTACCACGCCAGGGCGGGCATGGGGCGCGTATCGGTAGAGATGACGGAGTCTTTCACGTTCATGCGAGGATGCTGCCTTGAGGACATGGCGGGGAAAAGGCTCCGCACTTATGCCGCATTTGGCCCGGTATCATGCCTGCATGACAGATGCACCCCTATCGCGCGTTGCCAGACGCCTTGCCTTCGTGTCCCTGCTGGTCGTGTGGCTGGTCATCATGGCGCATGATCCCGTTCCGCTGCCCTTCTGAAACCCGGCCGGGCGGTGGCGGTTCATAACCAAATACGGAGCGCCCGCCATAATCATGCGAGCGGGCGCGTTCTTCGCCCATGATAGTGGAGAAAGACGGTCCATGCGCATCGCGCTCCAGCCTGCGGGCGGCGGAGTCCAGCCTGCGGATGGCATCGAGCTGTTCTTCGTGCCCCAGCTTTGCAGCAGCCACGGCCGCCTTCATGACCGAGAGCGTGCGGTCATAAACCGCCACCGGCACGGGATAGGGGTGGCGGTCCTTGCCGCCATGCGCCAGCGAGAAGCGGGCCGGATCATCAAAACGGCACGGCGCGCCATGCACCACCTCCGCCACCAGTGCCAGCGCCCGCACCGTGCGCGCGCCCACGCCGGGCACGCGCAGCAGGTCGGGGAAATCACGCGGCCCCGCCTCGCTCGCCGCCGCCAGCGCACCATGCAGGCGGCGCATGTTTACATCCTGCGGCTGCACGTCATGGTGGGCGGGCATGCACAGATAGGGCAGTTCCCCCTGCGCCGGGGGCTGTGGGGGCGCATGACCCTCGATGCGCATGAGTTCACGCGTCAGCCGGTCCGGACCCATGGCATGCAGCAGGTCCACCTGCCCCGTGCGTGAGGCGGCCGCCCGGCGGTCGGTCAGGTTCATGATGGAGCCGCCCGCGACACGCCCCTCGATGGCGGCATGCGGGGCCTCGACAAAACTGCTCACGTCATCGGACAGCCAGTGATAGCGCCGCGCCAGGCGCTGGCCCGCATGCATGCCCTGCTGCACCACCGCCCATTTGCCATCCGCCGCCACCACGAAACCATGCAGGTAAAGGTCGAACCCATCCTGCACGGCGGCGCTGTCCACCTTGGCCACCATGCGGCTCGTGGCCACGAGGGGAGTGGCATCAAGCCCCGTGGCTTCGCCCACCGCCAGCAGTTCATCGGGCGTGCGGCGCGAATGGCGGCCCCGGCCACCGCACACATACAGGCCCAGCTCATCCTGCAATGGCGCAAGCCCACGCTTGAGCGCGCCGATCACGCTGGTGGTAATGCCCGAGGAATGCCAGTCCATGCCCATGACCGCGCCAAAGGACTGGAACCAGAACGGGTGCGCCAGCCTGCGCAGGAACTCGTCACGCCCGTAATGATGCACGACCGCCTGCGTGATGACAGCCCCCAGCCGCGCCATGCGCTGGCCCAGCCACGCGGGCACCCGCCCGGAATGCAGCGGCAGGTCGGCGGAGCCTGCGCGTCGGGTCATGGCGCGTTCCCCTTCATGGGCGTGTCAGTCGTTCTGGCGTTTGCCCGTGCCGGCCATGAAGGTGGCCAGCCCCGCCTCGAGCGCGTGGCGGAAGGCGCGCAGCGTTTCCGCCCCCACATAGTGTTCCATGCCCTCGGCATCAATGCGGGCACTCACCTCGCTTACGCCAAGGGCGCGCAGGAACTGCTCGACCGTGTGGTGGCGCGCGCGGCTGGCCCGCGCCATCTCCTGCCCCGCCCCGGTCAGGAAAATGCCGCGATAGGGCCTGCGGGTGACAAGACCATCCGCCTCAAGCCGCACCAGCATCTTGGCCACGGTGGGCTGCGACACGCCAAGGCGGGCGGCAATATCGACCTGGCGTGCTTCCTGCCCGTCATTGAGCAGGTCATCGATCAGTTCGACATAATCCTCGATCAGGGCCGTCTTGCGCGCCAGCCGCGCCTGGCGAAAGCCCGCGCACTGCGTATCGGCATCGGGCATGGGGGGGGCTGGCCTGTGGTCCGGGCTGGGCATCAGGGATTGAACACGATGGTCTTGCGCCCGTTGGGAATGACGCGGCACTCGGTAAAGTAACGCACGGCGCGCGCCAGCACCCGGCGCTCGATATCGCGCCCCTTGCGGATCAGGTCATCGGGGGTATCGGCGTGGGTAATGCGCTCGACATCCTGCTCGATGATCGGGCCTTCATCGAGGTCGGGGGTGACGAAATGGGCGGTGGCGCCGATCAGCTTCACGCCGCGCGCAAACGCCTGATGATAGGGCCGCGCCCCCTTGAAGCCGGGCAGGAAGGAGTGGTGGATGTTGATGCACCGCCCCGCCAGCCACGCGCTCATGGAATCGGACAGGATCTGCATGTACCGCGCCAGCACCACCAGCTCGGCCCCTGTTCCGCGCACGATTTCGGCCATCCGTGCCTCCTGCGCGGCCTTGGTGGCGGCCGTTACGGGCAGGTAGTGGAAAGGGATGCCATCAAGGTCGATATGGGCGTAGGTCTCACGCGGGTGGTTGGCGATGATGGCCACGGGCGCGATGGCCAGTTCACCAATGCGCCAGCGGTACAGCAGGTCAACCAGGCAGTGATCGAAGCGCGAGACCATGATGACGGTGCGCGTGGGCCGCAGGCTCTCGCGCAGCGACCAGTGCATGTCGAACCGCGCGGCCAAAGCGGCCAGCGCCTGCCCGAGCACCGCGCGCTCCACGCCGCCTGCGGGCACGCTGAACACCACGCGCATGAAGAAGATGCGGCTTTCACGCTCATCAAACTGCTGGGCGCCCGCAATGTCGCCACCGAGTTCGAACAGGGCCTGACTGATCGCCGCCACGATACCGGGACGGTTGGGGCAGGACAGCGTGAGCACATAGGACAGGCGCGCATCGCGGGCAGGATCAGACATGACGTTACTGCCCGCGCTTGCTGCCCGTATCGGGCACGGGGTTATAGAACCAGCAGCCAGCGCCCCCGACCTTGCGCAGGGCGGCCTGCGTTGTGGGCACGGGGCGCACCACGTCGCAGCCCGGCGTCCAGCCCTCGGGCGTCATGACCGCATTGCCCTCGCTGCGGCGCAGGGCCTCGACGAGGCGCAGCAGTTCCTCGACCGAGCGCCCGACCGACATGGGGTACCACACCAGCGCGCGGATCACGCCATCGGGGTCGATCACGTAGGTGGCGCGCACGGTTGCGCTGTTCTGCGCGGTCAGGTCCAGCATGCCATAGGCGCGGCACACCGCCATGGAGGGATCTTCCACCAGCGGGAACGGGATCTCGACGCCAAAGCGCTCCTGTATCGTCTCGAGCCAGGCCAGATGCGCATACAGGCTGTCGACCGACAGGCCCAGCAGCGCGCAGTCAAGCTGCTCGAAGCGATCGGCCGCGCGGGCCAGGCCCATGAACTCGCTGGTGCAGACCGGCGTGAAATCCGCCGGATGCGAGAAAAACAGCAGCCAGCGCCCGCGGAAGTCCGACAGGCGCATTTCCCCCTTCGTGGTACGGGCCTGAAAGTCTGGCGCCACGTCTCCGATCCGCAACGGGCGCGTTTCGATCACGCCATGGTATGCGGGTATACTCGCCTCTTTGCTCATGTCCTGCCCTTTTGCATCTGCCGCGCCTTGACGCAAGCCATCTCATAACATACATTTATTATGTAATTCATAAACTATGGATGATATTCCATGTCCGACCCCGCCCTTGAAGCCGCTGCAACCCAGGTGATGACATGCCGCGCAACAGGCCAGGCGCCGGTAGTACGGACTTTTTTCGATCTGCCCACCTTCACCGCCACCCATGTGGTGCATGACCCAGCCACCCGCGCCTGCGCCATCATCGACAGCGTGATGGACTACGACCCCGCATCCGGCAAAACCGACCACGCCATGGCGCAGGACATCGTGGACTACGTCACGGCGGAAAAGCTGAAGGTGGAATGGCTGCTTGAAACCCATGTCCATGCCGATCACCTCTCGGCCGCCCCCTGGCTGCAGGAGCGGCTTGGCGGCAGGCTCGGCATTGGCCATGCCATCCTGAAAGTGCAGGACATCTTCGGCAGGCTGTTCAACGTGGGCACGCAGTTCGCGCGTGATGGCTCGCAGTTTGACGAACTGTTCGAGGACGGGGCGCAGTTCACGCTCGGCGCCCTGCCCGTGACCGTGCTGCACGTGCCTGGCCACACGCCTGCCGACATGGCCTACGTGATCGGCGAGGCCGCCTTTATTGGCGATACGCTGTTCATGCCCGATTACGGCACCGCGCGGGCCGATTTTCCCGGCGGGAATGCCCGCATGCTCTACCAGTCCATCCGCCGCCTGCTCGCACTGCCCGCCGAGACGCGGGTTTTCCTGTGCCACGACTACAAGGCCCCCGGCCGCGACACCTTTGCATGGGAAACCACCATCGGCGCGGAACGCCAGAACAATGTTCACGTTCATGACGGCGTGGATGAGGAGGCTTTCGTGCAGATGCGCACCGCGCGCGACGCCACCCTGTCGCTACCCAACCTGATCATGCCCTCGGTGCAGGTCAACATGCGCGGTGGTCATTTGCCCGAGCCTGAAGATAATGGTGTAAGTTATATCAAAATACCGCTCAGCCGTTCCTGACACACATCTATCGCTGCCTTATCTATAAAGTCATTACGGAGATCCTTCATGACCGATACCGCCCCCACCACCCCGAACCTCGCCAGCACGGCGCGGGGCCTGACCTATGATGTCGTCGTGGTTGGCGGGGGGGCTGCCGGCCTGTCCACCGCGGCGAGCATTCTCAAGCGGCGGGGCGGCATCACGCTGGCCATCATAGAGCCGTCGGGCTCGCATTTCTATCAGCCGGGCTGGACGCTGGTGGGGGGCGGCGTGTTCAAGCAGTCACAGACCCGCCGGTCGGAAAAGAAGCTGATCCCCGCCGGTGCCGACTGGGTGCAGGCAGCGGCCACGGGCTTCGAGCCAGAAGCCAATCTCGTGCACCTGTCCGACGGGTCATCCATCCGCTACGAGGTGCTGGTGGTAGCCACCGGCCTGACGCTGGACTGGGACGCGATCGAGGGCCTGAGCGAGACCCTTGGCCGCAATGGCGTGACCTCGAACTACCGCTATGACCTTGCCCCCTATACCTGGCAGATGGTGCAGACGCTGGGCCGCGGCAACGCCGTCTTTACCCAGCCGCCCATGCCCATCAAGTGCGCGGGCGCGCCGCAGAAGGCGATGTACCTGGCATGCGACGCATGGCGCAGGCGCGGACTGGGCGACAACATCAACGTGTCCTTCCACACCGCAACGCCGGGGCTGTTTGGCGTGAAGGAATTCGTGCCGCCGCTGATGGACTACATCAACCGCTACCATATCGACCTGTGCCTCAAGTCCAACCTGACGAAGGTGGACGGCAAGGGCCGCATCGCGACCTTCGAGAACGTGGCGGCCGATGGCAGCAAGACGACCTCGGAAGTAGAATTCGACATGCTGCATGTCGTCCCGCCGCAGCGCGCGCCCGACGTGATCCGCAACAGCGCGCTTGCGGGCGATGGCGGCTGGGTATCGGTTGACCCCGCAACGCTGCGCCACACGAAGTTCGCCAATGTCTTTGCACTCGGCGATGTGGCGGGCACCTCCAACGCCAAGACCGCCGCCGCCGTGCGCGTGCAGGCCCCGGTCGTGGCCGTGAACGTGCTGGCCACGCTCGACCACAAACCCGCCGTGGCCGATTATGACGGCTATGGCGCCTGCCCGCTGACCGTCGAGCGCGGCAAGATCGTGCTGGCCGAGTTCGCCTATGGCGGCAAGCTGGCCCCCACCCTGCCCACATGGCTGCTCAATGGCCGCAAGCCCACGCATCTGGCATGGTTCCTTAAGGAATGGGTCATGCCCGCGCTGTACTGGGATGGCATGCTGCGCGGCCATGAACTGATGGTGGCCCCGCACAAGATCGGCACGCCGCGCTGATCTTTCACATCTGCTGAAACGCGCCATGGCCGCGCGGGGGTAGACCTCTGCGCGGCCATGCGTATGTTTGGGGCCATGAACACCACCAGACAGGGCCAGCACCATGTGGGCCACAGCCGCCCGCTCCGCCTGGCCGATGACGTGGTCAGCCATGCCATCTATGGCGGCCCGGACAAGTGCTACCGTTATGAACTGACCCGCACCTGGAACCCCGAAGGGCCTGCGGTGATGTGGCTGATGATGAACCCTTCGGTCGCGACGGAAGATGGCGATGACCGCACGGTGGCCAAGTGCCAGCGCTATGCCCGCGCCTGGGGCTACGGCACGCTGCTGGTGGGCAACACCTTCGCCTATCGCTGCACCGACCAGAAACGCCTGACCGAGGTGCCCGATCCGGTTGGCCCCGAGAACGACCGCCACCTGCTGGCCATGGCGCGGCGGGCGGACCTGGTGGTGGCGGCCTATGGCTCACCGCAGATCAAAAGCCTGCTACCGCGTGGGCCGGAGGTGATCCGCATGCTGCAACAGCACGGCATTACGGTCAGCGCCATGCGGCTGAGCAAGGGGTCGGGCCGCCCAGAGCACCCGCTCTATCTGCCCGGCAGCCTGAAGCCGGAACCCCTGCCGCTTTTCGCCCCGGCCTGAATGGCGTGTTGATTCCGAAAAAGTTTTTGGGTGTCGTCTTTTTTCACAAAGGTGGCGTTCTTTGACGCTTTTTGAAAAAAGATTCACCAGAAACTTTTATTATTTCAGGGCATTAACAGCCTCTCAGTAGTCAAAATCAACCGAGAAAGACCCTTCGGCCATCTCCACCCGCAGGGTCAACCCGGTCCAGACCGGCTGGTCGCGGGCCGGGTTCTCGCGCCAGAAGGCAGCACGCAGTTCGAGCAGTTCATGCTGCAGGTCATGCAGGTAGCGGATGTGGCCTTCGGTCGATTCGTCCTCGAAGGGGCTGAAATTGACCTTTTCCCCCTCCTGCGTTTCGTAATCGAAGCCGAAATATACATTCGTGTCACCGAGTTCGACATTGCCGGTAAAGGCCATGTGCATCTCGATGGCGCGGCAGGTTTCCTCTTCCTCTTCCGGCACGGCGATCAGCACGAGTTCGGCAATGGCGTTGAGAATGGCCTTTGAGCCGGGAGGGGCTGCGTTGTTCATGGCGTCCTGCTTCGTATGAGGAAGGTCATCCAATGACCTCAATGCGACCTGCCTACAATCGATAAGAAGTTTTTGGTGAAGCTTTTTTCAAAAAGCGTCAAAGAATGCTGCCTTTTTGAAAAAAGGCGACACCCAAAAATTCCTTTTCATTTATCAGCCAAACAGCGCGAGTTGCCGCGCGGGCGGAACAGCGCCGGGCACGCGCAGGCCCGATACGGTCACGCCGAGCAGCCGGATGCCCCGTGGCGGCGGAAAGCATGGGGCCAGCAGCGCCAGCGCCCGCCGGGCCAGATCGGCCCCGTCCGCTACCGGCTCCGGCACCGTGCGCCCGCGCACGATCTGGCGGAAATCGTTGTATTTCACCTTCAGCGTCACGGTCACGCCCGTCAGGCCACGCGCCACGCAGCGCCCCCACACCCGCTCCGACAGGGCCAGCATGTTGTCACGCGCTGCGGACCAGTCGTGAATATCGGCATCGAAGGTCTGCTCGCCACCGATGGAGCGGCGCGGGCGATTGACCTCCACGGGGCGGTCATCAAGCCCACGGGCAATGCCGTAATAGAAATCCGCCGCCTTGCCAAAATGCCGCAGCAGGCGTGACAGCGGCTGCCCGCGCAGGTCCAGCCCCGTGCGAATGCCCAGCCCATGCATCCGCGCAGCCGTGGCCGGGCCAATGCCATGAAACTGCTCGACCGGCAGGTTCGCCACAAAATCCGGCCCCATGCGTGGTGTAATGACAAACTGGCCATCGGGCTTGCGGTAATCGGATGCCAGTTTGGCCAGGAATTTATTGTAGGACACGCCTGCCGAGGCGGTCAGCCCCGTCTCGTTGCGGATGCGGGCGCGGATGGCCGTGGCAATCGCCGTGGCGGAAGGATAATCCAGCAGCGGCCGGGTTACATCCAGATACGCCTCATCAAGCGAAAGCGGCTGGATGATGGGGGTAAAACTGGCAAATATGGCGTGAATCTGGGCTGAAACCGCGCGATACACATCAAAACGCGGCGGCACGAACACAAGGTCCGGGCATTTGCGCTGCGCTACGACCGAAGGCATGGCCGAGCGTATTCCAAACCGGCGGGCCTCATAACTTGCGGCGGCGACAACACCGCGCCGCCCGGCACCGCCTACGGCAAGCGGCCTGCCCCGCAGGGCCGGATCATCCCGCTGCTCGACCGAGGCATAGAAGGCATCCATGTCAACATGGATGATGCGCCGGTGCCCCGCGCTACTCACGGCGCTGGCAGCACCGGGGTCATGCCCCCAAGGGACATGACCGGCACGGCGTGACTGCGGGAGATCAGTCGTTGCACTTCTTTTTCTTAAGGAAAAACACGATAGCGCCAACAATCGCACCGAAAACCAGGATGCCCTTGAGGCAGGGAGACTTGGAAGGGCACTTGGTTGCACATTCAGACATGATTCATTCCTTGATCAACAGCTCCACTCCAGACGGGAGCAGCACAACCCATATTAGCGCATGCATGCGCCGTGACCAGTGGGCTTTTGCCGCGCAGGCGCCCGGTCGGGCCTGACATGCGGCAGCAGGGCAGCCGCATTGCGTTGCCACATCTTTTGTTACAGATGGCGCCGGGCAATGATACCGCCACCAAGACCGGAGAATGAACCATGAAGAAATATGCATTCCTGCCTGCGGCCCTGCTCATGCTGGGCACGGCAGTCGGCGCAGCACATGCCACCCCGTCAACCGGACGCGCGGTCAATCGTGATTTCGCCAAGCTGTCGGCTGATGGCAGCCGCGCGTTTGACGATATCGCCATGGCCCGCACGGCGCTTGCCAACAACGACACCGCTGGCGCCGTCAAGCTGCTGACCGACGCCAACAACGCCCTGACCCGCGCCAAGAGCGACAACAAGGTGTTCATGAAGGCCGAAGCCCAGCTGACGCCCCCCAAGAAGGCCCCGGTTGCCGCCCCCGCGCCCAAGGCAGCCCCCTCCACCCAGCCCGTGGCCTGGCTGCCGGTTGATGGCGAATACATCGTGACCGAAGACCTTGAGCCCACCTCCACCAAGGGCACGGCAGTGGCTTCGGCCAATACCAGCCTGAACAAGGGCAAGCCCGCGCAGGCAGCGCAGAACCTGCAGGTTGCCGCAGTGGATGTTGACTTCGTGCTGGCCATAGCACCGCTTGATGTCAGCGCAAGCGATGTCTATCGCGCCTCCAACCTGCTTGCAGGCGCCACGCCCAACACCAAGGATGCGGACGCCGCCCTGTTCGATGCCCAGAACAGCATCCGCTTCGTGTCTGAAGACATGGTTGGCACGCCTTCGGGCAAGAAAGCCGCCAAGAACTGAATCCCGGTTGTTTCCGGTCGTTAGCATGCCGCGCGTAAGGACAGCCCGCCCCCCATCGCCTCCCGCGCAGGGGGGCGGGCTGTTCACCCGGCGGGGCCTCTGGCTGGCCATGACCGGACTCTGCCTTGCCCTTGGCACACAACCGGCCCGGGCGGGCGGCCAGATCGAACTTTGTCTGGCCCGACACCCTGTTGAAAACAGCTTTGTGCAGAATGCCGCCGCCCATGGCCCGATCCATGTGCCAGCGGGCACCGCGCTCAATTATGCGGGCCATGCCTTCGGCCCTGCATCGGACCCGCTCGACCGCGCCCACGCGGCCCCCGATGGCGATGGCTGGCGTAACATCCCGCCCGCCGAGGAAGCGCACCGCCGCGACCTGCAAATGGAAGATATTGGCGGCGACAGCCGCTACCACCGCCCGCAGGCGGCCCTCATGACCACTGCCGCCGTGACCCTGTCACCCACGCGCCCCTGCGCGCAGGTGGGTGCGACGGCACTCCTGTCCGATGACTGGACATGGACGATGGACACCATCCCCGCCCGCCCCGACATGTATTTTCAGGCCTATGGCACGGTACGGGGCGACCAGCTTGATCCAACCTTCAATAACGATGCCGATCCCTTTCAATGGACAGCAGCCCACGGCGCACTGAATGCAATTGTTACACGAACAGTTGACCAGTCGCTGACACTCCGTTCGCCAGACTGAAAACAGTATTTTCAGTTATGTATTGTCCATATCATGCCACATGACGGGCATGATGGAAGCACACAGGCAACAGGGTTCTGATCAATTGCCTGAACTTTCTGTTCAGTAAACTGCCTGTTTTGATAAGAAATTTCTTTCCGAAGCCGCATCAAAAAATTTTACTGCTTCCAGTCAATGCATTATTATAAAAACCATCCAACAAATACTTTTTTCGACAGAACGAAAACGGTTATGCAAATTATATATTTTTATTTACAATGTGCCCAATGATCTCAACATAAACAAAATAGAAATGTAAATTTCATTTTACATTGTCAGATATAAAAAATTCAATTCTGTACTGAAAAAGATATTGGCTTGCAGCAGACGCCCTCATAAAAGGTCGACCTGACCTGCATGGGGCCAATATCCACAGGGCAGGAAACAGCATAGGAATATAGGGTGCGACATGCGGGGATGAATGTGCCACCGCATAAGATGCATGCTAAGTGTTATTTTAACAGCCCAGCCAGCCGATGAAAAACAATGGAGAACGGGATGGCCCTCTACCAGTCCGCACAGTTTATTGATACGTGGACCGATCCTGAATTCGACAAGCTTCATCCGCCCCGCACCGTCGCCCCCCATTCCGGCATTTATCGTTGTGCCGGCTGCGGCGTGGAAATTGCCATAAGCGAAGGGCAGCTCCTGCCTGCCATCCATGCCCATCCCCACAGGCTCGGCACGCGTGAAGCCTGGCAGATGGTGGTCTATGCAGACCACCGCCCCAAATTTACCTGAAATGCTGGCAGCAAAAATATCGTGTAATCAGCAGACAGTTGCTGGTGATGCTTTTTCACGATGCTTTAAAGAAATGCCGCCTTTTTAAAAAAAAGGCGGCACCCAGAAACGTTCTTTATTGCATCAGTGCGGCGTGTTTCAGACAGCGCCTTACCACCAGCCGCCGCCCCAGGGGCCACCCCAGCCACCGCCGCCCCAGCCCCACATGCCCCAGTTCCAGGAGGCATCTTCGTACATATCCGCCGTCATCTGCTGCTGGTCAGCCAGGTTCTGGGCCTGCACATAGGACATGTAGCGCCCATAGGCCGCCTGGTTGCCCACATACAGGCAGCTACACACCTTGGGGTCGGAATAGATGTAGAGCATGTGGTCTCCAAACGATTTCTGGAGAAACCGGTTGGGGGGGAGTTTCTGCAGCATCAACTGCCGTTCCGGATTATTGGCGGGGCGCGCCACGAAACCGGCTGCGGCAAGGCTGTTTTCTTTATCCACGATCTGGTCATGCACGCTTTCGCACGCACTCAGCCCGGTGGATATGGCAAGCAGCAACGCACCACCTGCGTAAAGATGCCTCAGCGCTTTCTTGTTTCCCATCGACGTGCCGCCTGTTTCCATCCTGTTAATCAGCGCATCCTGTCTCATCAACGGGACGGAATAAAGATGCGCGGAAAAAAACATATGAATTATTTCAGCCGAGTTTGATTTATCTCATGTTCCGGGTCGGCACGGCAATGCGATAACAGTCAGGCGATGGGGGCATCGCATATCGAATCATCACTTTAAAACTTTGGCAGGCACACCTTGCGGGGTGGGCCTGCCATTTTTCTTTGCACGGTCATTTTAACGATGACAGATCCGTTCCAGTTGCAGTTACGATAGCCCGACAGGCATCACGCAACCGTTACCTGCGCCCTCGGGGCACCAAAGGGTGCTACAGACAGGGCCGGGGTCTCGTCGCGCAGCACATAGCCCTGCCCCCACACGGTGGCAATGAGCTGCCCTGCGCCCGCAACCTGCAATTTCTTGCGCAGCTTGCAGATAAACACATCGATAATCTTCATTTCCGGCTCATCCATCCCGCCATACAGATGGTTGAGGAAGGCATCCTTGGTCAGGACCATGCCCTTGCGCAGCAGGAGCAGCTC
Source organism: Komagataeibacter sucrofermentans DSM 15973 (assembly GCF_040581405.1). Classification (NCBI taxonomy): domain Bacteria; kingdom Pseudomonadati; phylum Pseudomonadota; class Alphaproteobacteria; order Acetobacterales; family Acetobacteraceae; genus Komagataeibacter; species Komagataeibacter sucrofermentans. The sequence goes on along the minus strand of NZ_CP137157.1, from coordinate 382,994 downwards.
CAGAATCATGTATTCCTTGCCGGTCAGGTGCACAGAGTGCCCCTGCACGCTGACCGCGCGGCTATCAAGACACAGTTCAAGTGGCCCCGCGCGCAGGGTCGGCTCGCTATAACCCTTGGAGCGGCGGATAACCGCCTGCATCCGCGCTGTCAGTTCCATCGATTCGTAGGGACGGGTCACATAATCATCCGCCCCGGTGGAGAAGGCCTTCACCTTTGTGGCGGCATCGCGCTCCTCTGACAGGACCAGCACGGGGGTGGGCACCCTTGCCGCGCGGCTGACCCGAATGACCTCGAATCCATCGAGATCTTTCAGCCGCACCTCCATGACCGCAAGGTCATAATTATAGGACTTTAACATTCCCAGTCCATCATGCCCCGTATCAACATGATCTACTGTAAATCCGGCCCTCTCCATATGCCGGGTGGTCTCTTCGGCTTTCCGGGCATTGGGCTCTACAAGCAAAATCCGCATATCGACCATCCAGTAGATATTTACACTATATCTACCTATAAGTGCGCCGGTCGTATTAAACAACCTAAAGTTGTTTATATATTACCATTCTTTCATAGGGATAATAAATATAATGGGACTTATTTTATTAATGAATTATTAATATCCTATCCCATGCCGCCTGCACCATGGTTCAGCGGCCCAGCTCCCGCGCCATAGCCGGGTGCTGCCGCAATGGCGCGCAGCACATAGGCCCGCGCGCGGATCACGGCATCCGGCAGGCTCATGCCCTGCCCCAGCCCCGTGGCTATGGCGCTTGCCAGCGTACAGCCCGTGCCATGCGTATGGCGAGTATGGATGCGCTGGCTCACGAATTCCTGTACCGTGCCATCGGCCTGCACCAGCACGTCCAGCAGTTCATCGCCTTCCATATGGCCGCCCTTGAGCAGCACGGCCCGTGGGCCGAACGCCAGCAGGGCGCGGGCTGCGGGCACCATGTCCGCGCGCCCGGCAATGGCATGGCCGAGCAGGGCCTCGGCTTCAGGAATGTTGGGGGTCAGCACGGTGGCAAGCGGCAGCAGCCGCGCCTTCAGCGTGGCCAGCGCGCTATCCTGCAACAGCGCAGCCCCCCCTTTCGCCACCATGACCGGGTCGAGCACGTAGGGAATGTCGGCGGTGGTGAGCAGTACATCGGCAATCGCCTCGATCACCTCCGGCCGGTCCAGCATGCCGCTCTTGAATGCATCAACGCCCAGATCATCCATCACGCAGCGCATCTGGGTCACGATAAAGGCAGGGGAGACCGGCATGACCGCCTGCACGCCCAGCGTATTCTGCGCGGTGAGCGCGGTGATGGCGGTCATGGCAAAGCCGCCCAGCACGGTTACGGTCTTGATATCCGCCTGGATGCCAGCGCCGCCCCCGCTATCGCTGCCCGCCATGATGAGAATACGCCCGCGCATGGCTCAGCCCGCCATCTGGATGGCGGTGATCGCCTCGCACATGTCATCGACCACCGCATTGACCAGCGCCTCGTCCTCGGCTTCCGCCATGACGCGCACCAATGGCTCGGTGCCGCTTTCACGCAGCACAAGCCGCCCGCGCGTGCCCAGCCGTTTTTCCGCCGCCTTGCGCGCATCCTGTACCTGCGGGTCATGCAGCGGGCTGCGACCGGCAAAGCGCACGTTGCGCAACAGTTGCGGGTAGGGCTTGAACATGCGGCACACCTCGCTGGCGGGGCGACCGGCCTCCACCACTTCGGCCAGCACCTGCAGGGCGGCCACCAGCCCGTCGCCCGTGGTGGCAAAGTCCGACAGCACCATATGCCCTGACTGCTCGCCGCCGATATTGGCGCCGAGCTCGCGCATTTTCTCCACCACGTAGCGATCGCCGACCGCCGTGCGCACCAGTTCCAGCCCCTGTGTCTCGAGATAGCGCTCAAGCCCCATGTTGGACATGACGGTGGCCACGATATGCCGCCCCGACAGCCGCCCCTGCCGCGCCAATGAATGCGAGATCAGCGCCAGAATCTGGTCGCCATCAATCAGCCGGCCCTTTTCATCGGAAATCAGCACGCGGTCGGCATCCCCATCCAGCGCGATGCCAATATCGGCCCGGTGGCGCAGCACCGCCGCGCACAGGGCTTCGGGGCGGGTGGAGCCACAGCCTTCATTGATGTTGATGCCATCGGGGTCGCAGCCAATGCGCACCACTTCAGCACCCAGTTCCCACAACGCCGTGGGTGCCACGCGATAGGCCGCCCCGTTGGCGCAGTCGATCACGATGCGCAGCCCGTCAAGCCGCAGGCGGCGGGGAAAGGAGGACTTGGCGCTTTCCACGTACCGGCCCGCCGCGTCATTCAGGCGCGAGGCGCGGCCGATCTGGTCGGGTGCGGCCAGCATGTGGGTCAGGTCTTCGCCCATCGCGGCCTCGATGTCCGCTTCCGTCTCATCGGACAGCTTGAACCCGTCGGGACCGAACAGCTTGATGCCGTTATCACCATACGGATTGTGCGAAGCCGAGATCATGACGCCCAGATCGGCGCGCAGGGAGCGGGTGAGCATGGCAATGGCGGGCGTGGGCATCGGCCCCACCAGCGTCACGTCCATCCCGGCGGAAAGAAAGCCCGACACCAGCGCGCATTCAATCATGTAACCCGAAAGGCGCGTATCCTTGCCCAGCAGCACGCTATGGCGGTGCGTGCCATGTATGAAGCGCAGACCCGCGGCCTGACCCAGCTTCTGCGCCACTTCCACCGTCATGGGAAAGCGGTTGGCCATGCCCCGAATGCCATCAGTGCCGAACAGCTTTCTTGTTTTTACCATGACTGGGAATCTCCGGATACGTTCTGGTCGGACACCGACCTACCTTACCTGTTACTGCTGATCCAGCCCCTGCCGCACCCGCATGGCCTGGATCATGGCCGTTGCATTGTGAACCCGGAGCACCACGCCGGGAAAGACCATTCCGGGCAGGCTGGCCGCAATCGTGCCCGGATCGCGTGCGGCGGCATCGGGTTCGTGGCCCAGTTCGCCAATCATG
>NZ_CP137157.1:0-75000 GCF_040581405.1 Komagataeibacter sucrofermentans DSM 15973 | reverse complement strand
AAATTGGCTTCGGCGTTTTCGCTATCCACGGTGCGTCCCTTGCGGATGGTGGCAATGGCTTTTTCCAGCGCCTGGGGCGTGGCGCCACCGGCACGCAGGGCCTGACCGGCAGGCGTTTCCGATGCGGCAATGGCGGCAAGCAGGCGGTCCTGCGCCACAAAGCCGTCGCCCGCTTTCTGCGCGGCCTGTTCGGCTGCATCCAGCACGCGCACCAGTTCGCCCGTTGCACTGGGCTGGCCTGCGCCGCTGCCCTGCACTTTGGGCAGTTTGGCAAGGGCGGCCGTGTTGGCGCTGGTAATGGCAGGCACGTCACCGCCTGCGGCGCGGATCAGGGCTGAGGCTGCGCCCTGATCATCATCAAGCAGGGCCTTGAGCAGGTGCTCGGGCGTAAGCTGCTGGTTATAGTCGCGCATGGCGATGGTCTGGGCGGCCTGCAGGAAACCGCGCGAGCGTTCCGTGAATTTCTCGATGTTCATATGTTTCTTCGTCCCTTTCAATCAGGCGACAGGATGGTTCTGCCTTTGCGCCGTCCCTCAACAGGCAACGGCAAGGCGCTGGATTTCAGATGGGTTCCATCCGATGTTATTACAAGATACCGGCCGCCAGTTTCCTTCTTCCATGCCGTGTCTCATCATGGAGTAAGCTGACCATTGGCGCAGGGTTCACAACCTTGATCCAGATCAATTTTGGCGTGTCTTATCAACGTAACGGCCATTCGCCCGAAGGGTTATGAAGCCACCCCGCCACTGTCATGGATTGCATGGTGCAGGCCGATACCGACCTGCCTCGCAAACAGTCATCAGCAGTGAAGACGTTTTTGATGAAGCGTTTTTTAAAACACTTCAGAAGAACGCCGCCTTTTTGAAAAAAGGCGACACCCAGAAACTTCTGCTTTCACTCAGGTTTACCAGCCTTGGCCGCCACCGTCGGGCCAAGCAGCAGCAGGTCGGCGGCCGAGAGGCGGTCGGACGCATTGCTGGCCTGATGCCAGTAGGGATAGAGCAGCGGGGGGGCGCTTGCTTCATCAAGGCGGCTGATTTCTTCCGCACTCAGCACAAGGTCGGCGGCCTTCAGGTTATCGACAAGCTGCGCCTCGGTGCGCGCGCCGATCACGATGGAGGTAATGGCGGGCCGCTGCGCCACCCAGGCCAGCGCCACCTGGGCTGCCGAGATGTTGCGGGCCTCGGCAATGCTGACGAGCACTTCCACCACGTCATAGAGTTTTTCAATGTCATGAACCGGCGGCTCGCCCCATTTCTCGATCTGGCGCGTGCCTGCGGGCTGCGGCTTGCCCCGGCGGTACTTGCCTGAAAGAAGGCCGCCGGCCATGGGGCTCCATACCTGCACGCCAATGCCCTGATCGAGCGAAAGCGGCAGCAGTTCATATTCCGCTTCGCGCGCCTGGAGCGAGTAGTAGATCTGCTGGGCCACGGGGGCGATCAGCCGGTCACGCTCGGCAACCGACAGCGCCTTCATCAGGTGCCATGCCGAGAAGTTGGACACGCCGGTATAACGGATCTTGCCTGCGCGGGTCAGCGTGTCGAGCGCTTCGAGCGTTTCATCGAGCGGGGTCTGGCCATCCCATTCATGCAGGTAATACAGATCGATATGATCACGCCCCAGCCGCTTGAGGCTGGCCTCGCACGCGCGGATGAGATGATAACGCGACAGCCCGGCATCATTGGCCCCCTTGCCCATGGTAAAGCGGGCCTTTGTGGTGACCATGATGTCATCGCTGCGGCCTTTCAGCGCCGCACCAAGAATTTCCTCCGACACACCGGCTGAATAGATATCGGCGGTATCAAACATGTTGATCCCGGCCTCGATGCACAGGTCAAGCTGGCGGCGGGCACCGGCAAGGTCGGTGTCGCCGGTCTTGGCAAAGTCGCCCTTGCCGCCAAAGGTCATGGTGCCCAGCGTGAAAGCTGAAATCCTGAGGCCCGAACGGCCAAGCTGGCGGTATTGCATCTCTTTTCCTTCCCCTAAAGGTCTGTAAAACGCCTGCCCAGGTGGCAGAGTAATAAAAAGTTTTTGGTGAAGCTTTTTTCAAAAAGCCTTGAAAGAACGCCGCTTTTTAAAAAAAGTCGGCATCCGGAAACTTTTATCATCTACAAAAATGACAGGCGCCGTGCGCGACAGGCTTCAGCCGGTATAGGTCACGTTCAGTTCGCCCACCCCGGCACAGGTGGCATGCAGCACGTCGCCCCGCTTGACCGGCCCCACACCCGAGGGCGTGCCGGTCATGATGAGGTCACCCGGCGCAAGGGTGACAAAACGGCTGAGGCAGGAAACGATCTCGGGCACGGACCAGATCATCTCCACCAGGTCGCCTTTCTGGCGCTGCTCGCCATTGACGCTCAGGGCAATGGCCCCGCTTTCGGGGTGGCCGATGCGCGCGGCAGGCACCAGCGCGGAAATGGGACAGGACTGGTCAAACCCCTTGGCCAGCGCCCACGGGCGGCCCGCTTTCTTGGCGGCGGCCTGGAGGTCGCGCCGGGTCATGTCCAGTCCCACCGCGTAGCCATAAATGTGCGAGAGTGCCTTCTCCACCGGAATGTCAGTCCCCTCGCGCCCGATGGCGGCGACAAGCTCGACTTCATGATGCAGGTCGGCCGTGCTGACGGGAAACGGCAGCAGCCCGCCACCGGGCACCACCGCATCGGCAGGCTTGGCAAAAAAGAAGGGTTCGGAGCGCTCGGGGTTGCTGCCCATCTCGCGCGCATGGGCGGCGTAGTTCTGCCCCACGCACCATATCCGCCTGACAGGAAAGACGCCCGCACTCCCCTCCACTGGCACGACAGGAAGGGTGTAGGGGGGGATTACGTAGTCCGTCACGATACGGCGCTCCTGCAGTTCATACCGGCGCGCATGGTGGCACCCGTGCCTGGTCGTGTCACGGCAAATGCGGGGCAGCCCCACGAAAGCGGACATAAAAAAAACGCCAGCCGGAACGAGCCGGCTGGCGCTGCAAATACGGTGGCGGCAGATCGCCCCCGTTATTTTGCCCAGATCAGTTGCGGGCCTTGTCGACCAGCTTGTTCTTGCCGATCCACGACATCATGGCGCGCAGCTTCTCGCCCACTTTCTCGATCTGGTGCTCGTTGTTACGGGCACGGGTGGCCTTGAAGCCGATGTTGCCGGACTGGTTTTCAAGGATGAAATTGCGCACGAAGGTGCCATCCTGAATGTCGGTCAGGATCTTCTTCATCTCGACCTTGGTTTCCGGCGTGATCACGCGCGGGCCGGACACGTATTCACCATACTCCGCGGTGTTGGAGATGGAGTAGTTCATGTTCGCGATGCCGCCTTCATAGATCAGGTCGACGATCAGCTTCATTTCGTGCAGGCACTCGAAATAGGCCATCTCGGGCGCGTAACCGGCTTCAACCAGCGTCTCGAAGCCAGCGCGGATCAGCTCGACCAGACCACCACACAGCACGGCCTGCTCACCGAACAGGTCAGTCTCGACCTCTTCCTTGAAGGTGGTCTCGATGATGCCCGCACGACCACCGCCATTGGCGGAGGCATAGGACAGCGCGATTTCAAGCGCGTTGCCCGAGGCGTTCTGCGCCACGGCCACCAGCGACGGCACGCCGCCACCCTTCTGGTATTCCGAGCGCACGGTGTGGCCGGGGCCCTTGGGTGCGATCAGGAACACGTCGAGGTCGGGACGCGCCTCGATGATGCGGAAGTGAATGGCCAGACCGTGGGCGAAGGCGAGTGCGGCGCCCTGCTTGAGGTTCTTTTCCAGCGATTCCTTGTACAGCGCGCCCTGGCCTTCATCAGGCGTCAGCACCATCACCACGTCGGCCCACTTGGCGGCATCGGCGGGGGTCATGACCTTGAAGCCAGCGGCCTCGGCCTTGGCAACGGCCTTTGATTCGGGGCGCAGGCCGACAACGATGTCGGTCACGCCGGAATCTTTCAGGTTGTTGGCATGGGCATGGCCCTGGCTGCCGTAGCCGATGATGGCAACCTTCTTGCTCTTGATCAGGTTCACGTCGGCATCGCGATCATAATAGACGCGCATGGTCTTGCTCCTTGGGGAATGAAAAACGGATGAAGTAGAAAACGCGACCCTTACAGGATTGCCGCCCCACGGGCGATGGCGGCGATACCCGTGCGCGACACCTCGGCAAGGCCGAGGGGACGCATGAGGTCGATAAAGGCATCAAGCTTGTCGGACGCGCCGGTCAGCTCAAAGACGAACGAGGTGGCCGAGGCATCAACCGGGTGCGCGCGGAAGGCCTGCGCAATGCGCAGCGCATCGGCCCGGCGCTCGCCGCTGGCAATCACCTTGACGAGCGCCATCTCGCGCGCCACGTGCGGCTCGCGCCCGGTCATGACCGCCACGCGGTAGACCGGCACCAGCCGCTCCACCTGCGCGCGGATCTGGCCCAGCACGTGCGGAGTGGCGGTGGTCACGATATTGATGCGCGACTGGCGACGGGTTTCATCCACCGCGGCCACGGTCAGGCTCTCGATATTGTATCCACGACCTGAAAACAGGCCGATCACGCGGGCCAGCGCGCCGCTTTCGTTCTCGACCTGAATGGAAATGACCGCGGAGACCGGGCTCTCCTGCTGCGTGGTCATGATGGCGTTTCCTGACTGCTTGGGGTGCCGCCCTGCAGGGGCAGGAGCGGCAGGAAAGGACAGAAACCCGTAGCGCGGCGCACTACAGGCAGGCGCGAGGTCAGACCAGCATGCGGCCTTCGGCGCTGATCTCGTCATCCTGATCGGGACCGAGGAGCATCTGGTTATGCGCCGCCCCCGAGGGGATCATGGGGTAGCAGTTTTCATCCTGCGCCACGCATATGTCCGCCACCACCGGGCCGGGATGGGCCAGCATCTCGGCAATCACGCCATCAAGCTCGCCCACGCAGGTCGCGCGCAGGCCCTTGCCATGAAAGCTTTCCGCAAGCTTCACGAAATCAGGCAGTGCTGCGCTGTAGCTCTCGGAATAGCGCGAGTCATGCAGCAGTTCCTGCCACTGGCGCACCATGCCCATATACTGGTTGTTCAGGATGAACACCTTAACCGGCAGGCGGTACTGCGCGATGGTGGAAAGCTCCTGGATGTTCATCAACGTCGAGGCTTCACCCGCGATGTCGATCACGAGCGCATCGGGGTGGGCGATCTGCGCACCCACGGCGGCGGGCAGGCCGTAGCCCATAGTGCCCAGCCCGCCCGAGGTCAGCCAGCGATTGGGTTTGTCAAAGCCGAAATGCTGGGCGGCCCACATCTGGTGCTGCCCCACCTCGGTCGAGACATAGGTGTCGCGCCCGGTGGCGGTGGCGAGTTCATGCAGGCGGCGGATGGCGTATTGCGGGCGGATGATCGCCTCGGGCGCCTTGTCCTGCACGAAGCCAAGGCTGTCGGTCTTGCGCCATTCATTGATCTGGTGCCACCACTGCGCCATGTCGATGGGCTGGCGGGTATTGGCGGGCGTGCACTCCCACTCCTCCAGCATCATCTCGATCACGCGCCGCGCATCACCCACGATGCCCACGTCAACCTGCACGATCTTGTTGATCTGGCTGGGGTCGATATCGGCATGGATCTTGAACGAGCCGGGCGAGAACGCATCGAGCCTGCCGGTCACGCGGTCATCAAAGCGCGAACCGAGCGCGATCAGCACGTCGCAGCCATGGGTGGCCATGTTGGCCTCGTACGTGCCGTGCATGCCCAGCATGCCCAGGAAGCGCCGGTCGCCCGCAGGCATCGACCCCAGCCCCATCAGCGTGGAGGTGCACGGAAAGCCCGTCCTTTCCACCAGCTTGCGCAGGGCAGCCGATGCCTTAGGCCCGGCATTGATGATGCCGCCACCGGTATAGAACAGCGGGCGGCGCGCGCCCTTCATGGCGGCCACGGCGCGCGCGATCACGTCCCGGCCCGGCTCGGTCTGCGGGCGGTAGGACGGGTGCGGCACGCGCGGGGCGTCGCTATAGGGCGCGGGGCCGACCATCAGGTTTTTGGGCAGGTCGACGAGCACCGGGCCGGGGCGACCGCTGCGCGCGATATGGAAGGCCTCGTGCACGCAGGGCGCGACGTCTTCCGCGCGACGGATGAGGTAGTTGTATTTGGTGGCGGGGCGGGTGATGCCGGTCGTGTCCGCCTCCTGGAAGGCATCGGTGCCGATCAGCGGCACGCCCACCTGGCCCGAGAAGCAAACCACCGGAATCGAGTCCAGCATGGCATCGAGCAGCCCGGTCACGGTGTTGGTCGCACCCGGCCCGCTGGTGACGAGCACCACGCCCACCTTGCCGGTCGAGCGGGCATAGGCCTCGGCCGCGTGCACGGCGGCCTGCTCGTGGCGGACCAGCACGTGGCGAATCGTGTTCTGGCGGAAAATGGCATCATAAATGGGCAGGACCGCGCCACCGGGATAGCCGAAAATGACCTCGACCCCCTGCTCGGCCAGTACGCGCAGAAGCACTTCCGCGCCGCTGGATACGGACGTATCCGTGCCCGCTGCGTGAGGCTTCAGGTCGGTCTGGTGCGATGCTGTGTTCATGGTCCTGCTCCTTCGCCACTGGTGGCCAGAACAATCCGGCCAGCCCTGCTACAGGCGAAATCCCGGGCCGGGTTTACGGAAAGCCTTGGCCCGCGTCAATGCGGTTAATAACAAAAGAAATGATTTTATTGCCTACCCTTTCCATTTGTTGCGCAGCTTCGTCTTTTTCAAATCGTTTTTCATATAAAAACGTGTCTTCCGGGGCAGCACACGGATGATGGGCAAACCATGTGGCCTGCCGCTTGGTATATTGCCCGGTCAGCGTAATGGCGCGCGCCGCCGCATCCGCTAGCGTCATCTCGCCGCGCAGCACGGCGGCGAGTTCGGGCACGCCATGGGCACGCATGGCGGGCAGGTCCGGCGGCAGGGCCTGCGCCAGCAGGGCTTCCACCTCCGCCATGGCTCCTTGCTCAAGCATGGCCTGAAAACGCCGGGCAATGGCCGCGCGCAGCCTGTCACGCGCGGGGTGCAGCCTGATGGCAATGAAGCGGGCGGCAAGCGGCGGCAGCACGGCTTTGCTCCGCCACCACGCCATGCCGTGGCCGGTAGCGGTGCGCACCTCCCACGCGCGGGCAATGCGCTGGCCATCGGTGGGGCGCAGGGTGGCGGCGGTTTCGGGGTCGAGCTGTTGCAGGCGGGCATGCAGGACGGGAGCGCCAAGTTCGGCCAGCAGCCCGCGCGCCTGTTCGCGGATGGCGGGCGGCGGCTGGGGAATATCGGCCAGCCCATCCGTCAGCGCGCGGAAATACATACCCGTGCCGCCACAGAATATTGGCACGCGCCCGGCATCCCACGCGCTCCCCGCCGCCGCCAGCGCCTGCGCGCGCCACCATGCCACCGAGCCATTGCTAGCGGCAGGCAGCACGCCATACAGCGCATGGGGCACGCAGGCTTCCTCCGCCTCGGTGGGGCGGGCGGTCAGGATGCGCAGGTCGCGATAGACCTGCATCGAATCGGTATTGATGATGGCGCCCCCCACCTCACGCGCAAGGGCCAGCGCGAGTGCGGACTTGCCCGAACAGGTCGGACCCGCCACGATTAGCGCCACGCGCGCCTGCCCTGAAGGGGGGCGCGTCATTGTTTCATCCTTTTCACTGACCCGGACCCCATGGCTGATTCCCCTTCCCACGCCCATACCCTTGTACTGGTGGCCAACCGTGACGCCACATCGCTCACGCCGGTCGATATCGAAGCCGCGCGCGACCTTGCCCGCACTGCCGCCCCCGTTACCCTGTCGGAAGGCGAAGCAGTCGAGATGGCCTGCACGACCCCCGACATCGCGGCCCTGCGCGCCGTTTTCGCCAAGGGCCATATCGACGTGCTGGTAACGCCCGCTGCCGGCCGCCGCAAGCGCGTGCTGGTGGCTGACATGGACAGCACCATCGTCAGTTGCGAAACACTGGATGATATCGCGGCCCATGCCGGCATTGGCGAGAAGATTGCCGAGATCACGCGCCGCTCCATGAATGGCGAGATCGAATTCGAGGCCGCCCTGCGCGAGCGCGTGGCCCTGCTGCGCGGCCTGCCCGTGACATTGCTGGAAAAAGCGTGGAAGGACGTAAAGCTCAACACCGGGGCTGCCGAACTGGTGCGCACCATGCGGGCCAACGGGGCGCGCACGGCGCTGGTCTCGGGCGGGTTCACGTTCTTTACCAGCCGGGTGGCAGGGCTGTGCGGCTTTGATGAAAACCACGCCAACACCCTGCTCGCGGCTGGCGACAGCCTGACCGGCGCGGTGGGCCAGCCCATTTTGGGCCCGGATGCCAAGCTTGCGCACCTGCGGCGCCTGGTGGCGGCGCAGGACGCGAGCGTGGAGGATGCGCTGGCCACGGGCGATGGCGCGAATGACCTGGCCATGCTGCGGGTGGCGGGGCTGGGCATTGCCTTCCATGCCAAGCCTGCCGTGCGGCGCGAGATCAGCAATCAGGTCAATGCCACCACGCTGCGCAGCCTCCTGTTCGCGCAGGGCTACCGGGCGGCGGAATTCGTCATGGCGTAACGGCCGTGCCGCGGGCAGCGGTGGCGGCAGGCTGACCGCGGCTGTCCTGCGCCTCGATGAACACGCGCGTGACCTCGGGGTAGGCCTGCTTGATCTGGCGCTCGAGCGTGCTGACCACGATCTCGACCTGCCCTGCCGTCATGTCGTTGCGAAAATCGAGGCTGATGACCACCAACACGTCGCGCGGGCCGAAATGCATGGAGCGGATCTCGTTCAGCCGCTCCACCCCTTCCGCCTCCAGCGCCATCTGGCGCAGCGCGCGCAGCACCTCGGGCGCAACCCCCTCGCCCGTCAGCAGCGACTGGGATTCCCGCGCGAGGAAGGCCGCCGTGACCGCAAGGATGAAGGCGATGATGATGGAAGCCACCCCATCAAGCACCGGCATGTCCAGCCACTCGGCCAGCACATTGCCTAAAAAGGCCACGAACAGCCCGCTCAGCGCCGCCGTATCCTCGAACAGGACGGTAAACACGGTGGGATCCTTGCTCATCTGCACGGCCTCCACCCAGCCGCGCCTGCCCTTGCCCTCCTTGCGGAAGGCCCGCAGCGCCAGCAGCCACACCGAGCCTTCAAACACGATGCTCGCCACCAGCACGGCGTAATTGACCAGCACATGCGCCACCGGCTGCGGGTGGATGATGTGGATGATCCCTTCATATAGCGAGACCCCTGCGCCGAGGCCAAAGATGAGCAGCGCCACCACGAAGGTCCAGAAATACAGCTCCAGCCCGTAACCGAACGGGTGCGTGGCCGTGGCCGGGCGGGTCGCGCGCTTCATGCCCACGAGCAGCAGGCCCTGGTTGCCGGTATCGACCAGGGAATGGATGGCCTCGCTGAGCATGGAGGCGCTGCCTGTCAGAAAGGCCGCGCCAAATTTGGTGGCCGCCACCAGCAGGTTGCCGCCAAGCGCCGCAAAGATGACCGTTCGGGAAGATGAGGAATGTGCCATTGATTTTTCAATATTGAGCCAGAGGACCACCCTATCGCGCCGCGTCCCCTTTTAACAGTGTGGCAGCCCTGCGTGCCGGTTGCGGGGGGCGTGCCGCCTGTCCTATGGTCACGCCGCACTGCCTACGGAGTACCAGTCCAGATGCGCACCACCGTCATCCAGATGGCGCCTGGCGCCTCCGCGCCCGAAAATATCGACACCGCCCGCGCCCTCATCACCGCCGCCATCACCGCCGACAGGCCCGACCTCGTGGTGCTGCCAGAGATGTGGAGCTGCCTTGGCGGCACGAACGACATGAAATTCGCCGCAGCCGAAGTCCTGCCCGCCCCCGATGGCACGGGCGAGGCCGGGCCGCTGTACCGCTTCCTGTCCGGTATTGCGCGCGCGCATGGCGTGAGCGTGCATGGCGGCTCGATTGGCGAGCGCCATGGGAAGAAGCTGTTCAACACCGCCCTCGTGTTCAACCCGCAGGGCCGCGAGATCGCGCGCTACCGCAAGATCCACCTGTTTGACGTGACCACGCCCGGCGGCGAGGGCTACCGCGAGAGCGATACCTACGAACCCGGCTCCGACATCGTGACCGCCCCGCTTTCGCCCGATCTGACCGCGGGGCTGGCCATCTGTTACGATATCCGCTTCCCCGCGCTGTTTCATGCGCTGCGCGCGCGCGGCGCCAATGTGCTGCTGGTGCCCGCCGCCTTTACCGTCGAGACCGGGCTTGCCCATTGGGAGACGCTGCTGCGCGCCCGCGCCATCGAGACCCAGTGCTGGATGGTGGCCTGCGGCACAACCGGCACCCACACCGACGCCAGTGGCCAGCCGCGCCGCACCTATGGCCATTCCATGATCATCGACCCGTGGGGCACCATCGTGGCCCAGGTTTCCGACGGGCCGGGCTGGAGCACCGCGCGCATCGAACGCGGCGTGATTGACAGCACGCGCGCGCGCATGCCGGTCATGGCGCATCATCGCCTGTCCATCCACACCCCATGACCGACATGTCGTACCCCGGCTGGGCCGATGGGTACATTCCCACAAAACTGTGCTTCGCCGCCGCCCCCAACGAGAGCGCGGAGGTCTGGCGCGAGCGGCTGGTGAGCCAGTACGGCCAGTGCCCGCCCGAGGAGGCGGAGGCGCTGATCTGCCTCGGCGGTGATGGCTTCATGCTGGAAACGCTGCACACCACCCTTGGGCGCACGCTGCCGGTTTATGGCATCAACTGCGGCACGGTGGGCTTCCTGATGAACCCCGCCGTGCCTGATGACCTGCCCGCCCGCCTTGCCGCCGCCCAGGTGGCCATCCTGCACCCGCTGCGCATGAAGGCCACCACCATGGATGGCCAGTGCGTGCACGCCCTTGCCCTTAATGACGTGTTCCTGTTCCGCCAGACGCGGCAGGCGGCCAAGATCCGCATCGGGGTGGACGGGCGCGTGCGCCTGCCCGAACTGATCTGCGATGGCGTGCTGATCGCCACACCCGCAGGCTCGACCGCCTACAACCTCTCGGCTCACGGGCCGATCGTGCCGCTCTCGGCCAATCTGCTGCCACTCACGCCCATCAGCGCGTTCCGCCCGCGCCGGTGGCGCGGCGCACTCCTGCCCTCCACCGCCCGGGTGCGGTTTGATATTCTGGAAACCGACAAGCGCCCCGTCGCCGCCGTGGCGGATTTTACCGAAGTGCGCGATGTCGTTTCCGTCGAGATCAGCGAGGCGCGTGAGCTGCACACCACCGTGCTGTTCGACCCCGGGCAGAGCCTTTCGGAACGGATCATTGCCGAGCAGTTTACGGCCTGAATGATAAAAGTTTTTGGTGAAGCTTTTTGCAAAAAGCTTCGAAAGGCAGCACCCAAAAACTTTGATCCGTTTCCTTTTACCCCACCAGCCGGTGCAAACTCGCCCCATTGGCCCGCAGCCATTTCTCGGCCTGTCGACGGTGGGGCGTAAGCTGATCGACCAGCAGCCAGAAATCAGGCCCGTGGTTCATGTGCCGCAGATGGGCGAGTTCGTGGGCGATGATGTAATGCTGCACCTCCTGGGGCGCCATGACCAGCCGCCAGCACAGCATGATGCTGCCATCGGATGAACAGCTGCCCCAGCGGCTTTTCGTATCGCGCAGCCTGAGCCGGGTGGGGCGCAGGCCACTGGCTTCGGCCTGAAGGCGCAGACGCGCGGGCAGCAGCACCTGCGCCTGCGCGCGCAGATAGGCCATGACGCGCCGGGAGATGAACTCCGCCGCACCACTCACATGCAGGCGGCCCTCTTCCAGCCACGCGCCCCGCCGGGCTTCAGGGCAGTGCACGATTTCGCGGCTCTGGCCATCGAGCAGCACATGGCCGCCATGGCGCAGCTCGGCGGCGGGCGGCAGGCGGGCGAGGCCAGCGGCAACCCAGCCGGAATGGGCGCGGAGCAGGGCCAGCCCATCCGCCCTGCGGGCCGCGCGCGGCATGGTCATGACCACATGCCCCGCCACGGGGTCGATGCGCATGGAAATCCGCCGCGCCCGCGCCGAGACGCGCCACCGCACCGAAACCGCCCCCGATGCAATGGGCACGACCTCAAGCGCGTCTGCTCCCGCGCCCTGCGCCATCAGCGCCCGCGCGGGCGGGTGCGGCAGAATGCATCTTTCGGGGCCTCGCCGGGCCAGTCGATGATGTGGTCTTCCAGCATCCCCGCCCTACGCTCGCTGACCACCCGGCCACTGACCGATATGCCCGCCTCATGCACCGTCTCGTGCGTGCCGGACACCAGCGGGTGCCACCAGGGCAGCGGCTCGCCATCGCGTACCAGCACGTAACCGCAGGTGGGCGGCAGCCAGTCGATATCGGCCAGCATTTCCGCCGTCAGGCTGATGCAGTCCTGCACCCGGCGGTGGCGATGGGCGTAATCGGTGCACAGGCAGGTGGTGGTGTCGAGCAGGCGGCAGGCGACATCGGTAAACAGCACCTCGTCCGTCTCATCCTCGCGCAGCTTGTGCAGGCAGCACCGCCCGCAGCCATCGCACAGCGATTCCCACTGTGCGCGGGTCATCTGCGCAAGCGGTGTCGTCTCCCAGAAGGGAGGGGTCTCATCGGTCATGATGTCGTCCTGCCATATCGCATGTGTACAGTTTTCATTGCAGCGCTACCGCCGCCATGGCGCACAGCACGGTCATCACCGCGCAAAACATGCCCACCCCCGCCACCGGGCCTGCCAGCAGGGGCAGCCACAGCAGCCGCAGCCGCGCCTGCGCCCCGGCCCCCAGCCCGCGCGCCGTGCGCGACAGGCCGGGCGGCACGGCATCAAGCACGCGCAGCAGCGGCCACAGGGCCGCAGGCGCCACGAGCGCCCCCTGCGCCACGCTCCCCATGCCGCCACCGTGGCCCACAAGCCCCGGCCACAGCAGCGCCAGCGCCAGCCCCGGCAGCATGAGGGCAAGCATGAGGCCGCGCAGCACCACGCACCGCGCGGGCCAGCCCCGGTGCAGCATGGCCTGCGCCCCGAGCACCAGCATACAGGCCACCCCCAGCCCCAGTGCGGTGCCGCACCCATCAACCACCAGCGCGCCCACCGGGCGGGAGGAAAGAGGAAGCAGCATCAGCCCGCCTTGTGCAGCCATGTCTCGAACCGCCGGGACAGGGAGGCATAATTGACCTGCCAGAACTGTACATCCATCGGCAGCAGGACCGCCGGATGGGCCGGGGCGGACGCCCGCGCAGGCACCGCCGCCATGAAAGCGCTCCGCCGGTCTGGCTGGACAATAAAATGCAGCAGGTCGCGCGACCGGCCCAGCCGCTCGGCGGACTGGCCCGCCACCACCGCCCATGACAGGTCATAGGACAGCGCCATGTCGGCATTGACGCCAATCCGCCCCTGCTCCCCACGCGCGGCGACGCTGTTTACGGCCTCAAGCGGCGCGCTGCCCATGAGCACCTGTTTGCGTGACAGGAGGCTTGCGGCCTCATTGGGGGTGGACCACCACGTTATATAAGGACGCAGCTGGCTGAGCTTGCGAAAGGCGCGGTCAACGCCCTGCGGCGTGGCAAGCTGGCCATAAACCTGGGCTGGCGGCACGCCATCGGCCAGCAGCGCGATCTCGAGCGTGGTGCGCGGGTCGCGCCGCAGGCCGCGCTTGCCCGGAAAGCGCACGATATCCCAGAAATCATTCCAGCGCGGTGCGCTCTCGCGCCATGTCTGGTCCCATGCCACCACGACCTGCGTTGCCAGCCCCGGCGCGCCGCAGCCATCGGGATTGGCGGCGCTGCCTGCCAGATGCACCACAAGCCCCTGCACGCAGGCGGCGCGGATGGTGCTGTCCTCGGCAAAGGCAAGCGACCATGCCCCACCATTTCCAGCCTGAAGGCCGTGGGACTCGAGGTCCGCCAGCGCGCCCGTCCAGGCCCGGCGCGTGACGGCCTGCCCCGTGGCACGCGTGAAAGGCTGGAAAAACGCGACATTCTGCGCCGGGTCGAGTTGCGGCTCCGTGCTGGCCACCACCAGCGCGGGGCTGTGGCGGATGCGGGCGGCCGCCTGCACGCCCGCCCACGGCACGGGCAGGGCGATCAGGGCCGCGAGCAGGCCGGGCAGGATGGCGCTGAGGGAACGACGGGGCACAATCTGGAACACGGGTGGGAAACAGCCTTTCAGGCGGGGGCGGAAGATGGCGGACGCTACCCCATTTCACCCCGGAACGGAAAGGCCATTGCCTGCGCGGGCTGCCACGCCAGCACCGCCGCCTGCCCCGGCGCCACGCGCTGCAGGGCGGCGGTGGGGGGGCGGCGCACGAGCAGTTCTGCCCCGTTGGCCAGCCGCAGGCGCAGCAGCACGTGGTCGCCCATCTGGCGCAGGTCGGTCAGCGTGGCCTCGAGCAGGGGCGGCTCATCAGGGTCGGCCCCCGTCATGCCGGGGCGGGAGGGAAACATCACGGCCACCCGGTCGGGGCGGATGCACAATGTGGCCAGCTGATCCGCCACGACCCCGGCCATGGCCATGGCCTCGACCGGCAGGCCACCAGGCAGGTGAGCGAGCGCCACGTCATCCTCCACGCTGGCCACGCGCACGGTCAGGGCATTGGCATCGCCAAATTCAGTGGCCACGCGGTCGCAGGCAGGGCGCTCGAACAGGTCGCGCGCCGTGCCGAGTTGCAGCACCTCCATGCC
The DNA here is from genome assembly GCF_040581405.1 of Komagataeibacter sucrofermentans DSM 15973. Taxonomy (NCBI): domain Bacteria; kingdom Pseudomonadati; phylum Pseudomonadota; class Alphaproteobacteria; order Acetobacterales; family Acetobacteraceae; genus Komagataeibacter; species Komagataeibacter sucrofermentans. The sequence continues at coordinate 60,401 of NZ_CP137157.1, read as the reverse complement.
GTGCATGCAGGCGATCGTATCGCCAAGCAGCAGGGCATCCTCACGCGCGCGGGTCAGCAGCACCACGCACAGCCCGCGCGCGCGGACAAGGCGGCCAACCAGACGGCGCATGGTGCGGCGGCTGGCGGCAGGCAGCGGCGCAAAGACATCTTCAAGCACCAGCACGGGCGGCTCGAACACCAGGGCGCGACCGAGCATGACGCGTAGCGCCTGCTCGGGGGTGAGCGTTGCCGGGCGGGCCTGCCCGAGTCCATCCAGCCCCAGCAGGGCCAGCACGCCGCGCACCCGCGCCAGCACCGCCTGCGACTCCATGCCGCGCGCCCGCAGCCCGAAGGCAAGGTTGGCCTGCACGCTCATGTGCATGAACAAAGGGTCACGCCAGCCGACCAGCGTGCATGGGCGTGCCTCGGGTGGGAGGGCCGTGACATCCACGCCATCCACCATGATCTGCCCGGCCCCTGCCGGCACATGGCCCGCCAGCAGGTCGGCAACAGTGCTCAGGCAGGCCGCCTGCTCATTGACAATGGCCAGGCACGCCCCGGCAGCAGCCTGCAGGGACAGGCCCGACGCGCCGGGAGAGGCAGCCAGCGCGTTGGCAACCAGCCTTAAGGAGAAAGGAGACATGCGATAACAGAAACCTGACTGGGGGGATAAAGCGTTATAAGCAATGGTTACCTCCTTGCCAGAGGATTATCCGCTTCACCCGCCCTAAAAGGAAACGACAATGAGCAAGACCACGGACACCATCAAGAACGTAACCCACGAAGACCTGCAGGCCCTGAAGAGCCACATTGAAAACCTGCTGCACACGCATGGCAAGCAGGCGCTGCATGACGTAGCGGGCAAGGCCGAGAAACTGGCAGGGCAGGCCCGTGAAAGCCTGGAAGAGCATGCCCCCAAAAAAGGCGGCTCACGCGCTCGTTCGCTTGTGGCTATCGCCATTTTCTCGGTGATCGGCTACTTTCTTGGCCGCGCAACGAAATAAGGCATTCTAGCCTGCCGTAACCAGAGGACATGCGAGCATCATGAGAATAGGCGAAATCGGTAAAACCATCATTGAAGGGGAGCTGACCCTACGTAAACTGATGGCGATCCGTCTTGGTCGTCAGGCCGCATTCCTGGTTGTGGCAGCGATATTTGCCTTCTTTGCCGTCATTTCGGGCCATGGGCTGCTGTGGGCCTTCTGTTACCAGACCCTGGGCTTCAGCGCCCTTGGCGCCGCGGCCACGGTCTTTGCGGCCGATGTGCTGGTGGTGCTGATGGGCCTGGTGATGGGCCGCCGCTCCTACATGACGCCAGAGGAAATCCGCGTGCGATTCGCACGCGAACACGCCCTGAACGAACTGCGGCAGACGGTGGCCCTGTCCGCCGTGGCCACCACGGTGGCGGGTCCGCTGACCCGTCATACCTTCCGGGCGGTATGGGGGCTGCTGCGCAGCCTGACCGGTCGCGGCAAATAATACCGGCAGACCGCAGCACCCAGACTATCTGGCAATGATCCACGTCATTGCCAGATAGTATCCATGCTGAAATTGCATTGGCTCACATTGGCGTTTTCTGGAAACGTGCAGCTTCCGGACATACTAAGCACGCAAATGGTTTGCATGCTTAATACCTGTATGTCCCCGCTGGCGGAACCCGATGCCCGATCTGGAGCGCAACAAGAAGGAACTGTCATTCGGTCGCCGTCTCGCCCGGCTTGGCGCCGCGTGGCGTCGGCAGGTCGATCACGACCTGCGCGAATATGGCCTGACCGAAGCCACATGGCGGCCCGTCCTTTATCTTGGCCTGCTGCCGCCGCCCGTGCGCCAGACAGACCTGGTGCGTGCGCTTGAAATCGAAGCCCCATCCGTCGCCCGCCTGCTCGATGTACTCGAACGCCGCGACCTCGTGTTCCGTTCCCCCGACCACGAAGATAAACGCTCCAAGCTCGTCAGCCTGACGGAAAAGGGCGAACGCACGGCACGCCAGGTGCGCCACGCGGTGGAAGCCGTGTCGAGCCGCCTGCTCCATGGCATCTCCACACCGGAACTACTGGCCTGCTATTCGGTTTTCGAGCGGATCGAGGCCAACCTGTGTAAAAAACCCGCCCAGCCCCCCCAGACGGTGGCGCTGCGGTGATGCCCCTGCCCTTTCCCCCCCGTTTTCCACCCCGTGCCGGGGGCGTGTCCCTGCATTGTGGCACCATTGACGGTTTCTTCCCGCCGCCGTGTCGGCTACAGATAGCGGCACAGCGGCGCGGAGTCTGTCACCGGGTGTCGCTGCCTGCTTCTCCTTCAACGGGACCGTTCGGAATGAGAACCGCCTGATGCTGAGCGAATTCAACCTCTTCGGTGTCTTCATGGCACCGATTGTCGTCTATGCCGTCGCTGCCCTGCCTGTCACCATGCTGTTGCGCTCGCTGCTGTGGTGGTGCGGCATAATGAAATGGTTCTGGCATCTCGCCCTGTTCGAGGTCGCGCTATACACTTGCGTGCTCTGCCTGATGATCCTGTACATCTGACTGTCCCAAGAAGGTTCGAGAATCCCCATGCCTCTCCTGCGCACCCTGATCCGTGTGGTCCTGACCCTGGCGGTCGTGACGATGGCCGTCGTCATGGGCATCACTTTATGGGACACCTACATGATTGCCCCCTGGACCCGTGACGGGCGCGTTCGCGTCTATGTCGTTGACGTGGCGCCGGAAGTATCGGGCACGGTGGTGCAACTGCCGGTGGTGGACAACCAGTACGTCCATCGTGGCGACCCCCTGTTCGTGCTTGACCCCGTGCGCTTCCGCCTTGCCATCCGCGAGGCGCAGGCCCGGCTCGATGGCGCGCTGGAAGACCTGAAGCTCAAGCAGAACGACGCCCGCCGCCGCATGGGCCTTGGCGGCATTGTCTCGGCGGAAGAGCAGGAAGTGTTCAACTCGAACGTGGCAACCCAGATCGCCTCGGTCGATGCGGCGCGCGCGGCCCTTGACCTGGCCAAGCTGAACCTGCAGCGCTCCATCCTGTATTCGCCCGTCAACGGCAACATCACCAACCTCAACCTGCGGATTGGTGATTACGTGACCGAGGGGCATGCCCGCCTGGCCGTGATCGACGCCGACTCCTACTGGGTCAACGGCTACTTTGAGGAAACCAAGATGTGGGGCGTGCATGTGGGCGACGAGGCCCGCGTCAAGCTCATGGGCTACAAGGACATCATTCCCGGCCACGTGGTCAGCATCGCGCGCGGTATCAATGACCAGAATGGCCGCCCCGACGGGCTTGGCCTGCAGGATGTCAGCCCGATCTTTACATGGGTGCGGCTGGCGCAGCGTATCCCGGTCCGTATCCACCTTGACCATGTGCCCGACAGCGTGACACTCGCCGCCGGCATGACGGCCACGATCAGCGTCGGCCCGCAGGCCCGCACGCAACGCGGCCGCCTGACGACATGGCTGCAAGACCATCTGTGAGGCGCGGGCACGATCATGAACATCACTTCAGTTACCCGCAGGACCGGCCTGTTCCTGACATCGGCCATCTTTCTGGCCGGTTGCACGGTGGGGCCGCGCTACCAGCCGGACCGGATGAAACTCCCCGCCAAGTTCACCGAGGACGAGCATACCGCCACCCCCGAGGAGATCGAGGAAACCAACAAGGAACTCAAGGAGTGGTGGCACCTCTTCAAGGATCCTGAACTCGACAAGCTGATCGACAAGGCCATTGCGGGCAATTACAACCTGCAGGTGGCGGGCCAGCGGATCATGGCCGAGCGCGCCATCCGCGATGTGCAGGCATCGCAGTGGTATCCGCAGGTCGATACGCAGGCATCGGCTGGTAATGTCCGCTATTCGATCAATATCGATAACTGGCCACTACGCCCCGGCTCGGCGGCGGGTGCGGGCAACCAGCCCCAGGCCGCGTATCTGGGCTACGGGTTCAGCGCAAGTTGGCAGATCGACGTGTTCGGCCGCATCCGCCGTGGGGTGGAAGCCGAGAACCGCGCGGTTGAGGAATCGATCGAGGACCGTCGTGGCGTCATGGTCATGATGCTGTCGGAACTTGCTGGCGACTACATGATGCTGCGTGACCAGCAGTTGCGGCTGGAAATTGCCAACAACAACATTCATGTGGCGCAGGATGCCTACGACCTGACCAACCGGCTGTACCTTGAAGGCGTGGGCAATACCATGCAGATCGCGCAGGCCAAGGCGGAGCTGGATTCACAGACCGCCGCGCGCGAACCGCTCAAGACCCATATCTCCCAGATCACCCACGCCATTGACGTGCTGATGGGCCAGATGCCGGGCACATCGGAGCTGGAGCTGAAGGTGGCCAAGCCGTTGCCGCCAGTGCCGGAGTTCCCCGCCACCCTGCCTTCGATGGTCATTGCCAACCGCCCCGACATCCGCAAGGCCGAGCGCACCTATGCCGAGGCCACGGCGCGCATTGGCGTGGCAGTTGCCCAGCTTTACCCGAACTTCACCATTCCGCTGAACTTCAATCCTAATGCATCTGCGCTGTACCAAGTATTCCAGATGGGCGGCATGAGCTGGCAGTTCCTGATGATGGCCTCGCTGCCCCTGATGCATGGCGGCAAATACACCTCGCAGATCCGCATGGCGCAGGCTGCGGCCGAGGCAAGCCGCCTGGCTTACCGACAGTCCGTGCTGAACGGCTTCAAGGAAGTCGAGGATGCAATGGCCGCCTGGCATGATGATGAGGAACACACCGAACTGCTGGCCAAGGCTGCGGAAGACAGCTCACTGGCCAGCGAACGCGCCCGCAAGCTGTATGCGGCGGGCCTTGTCGGCTTCCTGGAAGTGCTGACGACCGAGCGCACCACCCTCAACGCCCAGAATGCTGAGGCCATGGCCCGGCTGGAGCGCCTGCAGGATGCGATCAACCTTTACACCGCCCTTGGCGCGGGCTGGCAGGGCGTTGCGCTGACCAACACCACCCTGCCCGTGTCGCTTGAAAAGCAGAATATGCTGGCGCGCGCCTTCCAGCAGTAATGCGGCTGCAACCTGCCCGCCCCAGTGGGGCGGCAGGTTCCACGCCCCCGAAGGACGCAGCTTATGGGCCTTCCCCTGCCGGACCGCGTGAAGCGCAGGCGAATGAATGGAATGTCCTAATCAAGACATTTCGTGATTTCTACAATGCGTTGAATATTCTTCTCAAAGCTCCCGCTTTTCCTGAAAAAATATACGCATATGGAATTTTCTGGAGGCCATGCAGGCATGGCTGACTGCTTTTGAAGGGCGCAATACTATTTTTGGCCAGCCTGCCCCCATCAGATTACATGGACTGGTCTTTATAAACTGATTCAGGTGACTGCGATTTATGAATAGGGTAGCAGAAACTCAGTTCAATAAAATCAAGGCTGATGATTGTGCTGCGCCCTGTATATGCTAAACAGGGTTGCATATGCGAGCTTGGCGGAATGGTAGACGCACGAGACTTAAAATCTTGCGCCTGTAACTGGGCGTGCGGGTTCGAGTCCCGCAGTTCGCACCACAGACCACTGAAACAGAACATTTTTTTGTGGATCTGTGACAAAGATACTCCTTGCTCCATTGTCCTTCCCTATTTGAGGGAGGATTTTATGCTCCTTATCTGAAGGAGCCGCAGCCATCCATGTCCTGTTTTTTGAACTGGATTTGTAATCTGGCCTATTCCCGGATTCATTCAGTCACGTGGTGAAGCATACTGTCCCCTGACCTGATTGCAGGCCCACGAGACACGGCGCATCTGCCTGCTGCGACTTGCGGTCACTGTATGTTAATCTTGAGTAATCAATTTTCACCCATTCCCGTAATGTAATTTACGATGACAGTTTGGACATATCGCTTTTACATTATAGATTTTGTCTACACCGCCTTGCGATAGCGGGTGTATATGATGCACTTCAAGAAAAGGCGCCCCATCAGTTTGGCGGTTAAAGGGTGCTGGTTTTTTACATTCTTCACAATAACCGTTTGCGCGCCACCTGGCAGCCACCACGACAGCAGGGTCTCTTTTATATCGAATAATTTGAACAGTTTCCTGTTCAGGAGGTTCATCTCCTATGTTTCCTTTTAAGAACGCCTTCTGTTTTTTATCCGACCATTCACCATTCAATCGTGTAACATTCTCCTCAATCTGTTCTTCAATCTCGTTGTATGATTTATAAACACCAAGTCTTTCGATCAAATCATCACAAAGGTTCATCATTTCAATAAATTGGTTGCCTAACAAAATAATATTATTGTTTAAGTTTTCACCATCGTTCAAAAATGACTTTTTACATTTAACTTTATCAAATTTTACGACTATAGAGTTTCCATTTCTTTTCTGAATTTTTACCCTTTTCTTTCCAAAAAATACTTTTAGCTTCTTTTCAAACAACAACTTATTATCAGAAAATATTTCTATCGCATCGGAACAAAACCACAGCGAAGTGTCTACGCTTGAATTCCTTATATCTATACTCGGGTATAGGAATTTATTACCTTTATATTGTGGTATATTTGCAAATTCTTTTGCTTTTGGTTTAATGGCGAGACCTTTGTAAACACTATTTTTTACTACGTAATCAACGGTATTTTCAATAACATCTTTTACTGAAAGCATGTTACCCTCTTGATATTAAAAATATACGATGAATTTTATATGCTATTTTATATCAACACAAATCCTAACGTCATAGAAAAAGTTAGAAATTTAACTGCCGGGCATCATTATTCTGCTAATTTCTGTTACGAAATTTAAGAAGAACAAATACAGATTTATGAAATGGAAACCGATATACTGATCAAGAAAAACTTTACATCCTAAAACATTCTTTCACTTTCCTGAACACTGCATGGCTGCAATGTCAGTCTTTATTTCAGATATGCCGTTTTGATAATCAGGGTCGGCATCCATAATCATTAGATAACGGTAGGACATCTGCCACAACAAGTGCGTTCCATACATGCCGTTCGTGAAAACCAGCCTCTAAAGTATGCTACCTCCATAACATGACAAAGACCCTATTGTGCGGGACCGGCGCAGGCAGGAAGAAACTTGCCTGATGGACATCAACGCGCTCAAACGCTTTGCCCAGACCACGCGCATCTGGATGATCGATCAGGTCACGACCCGGCTCGACAGGGTGCTTGCCGGGGAAGTCGTGGCCCAGCGTGCGCCCTCCGGGGCGATCACAGCGCTGAAGGCCGCCATTGAACACGACCGCGTGGACGTAATCGAACAGACGGCCTGCACCTGGTTCAACCGCTTTACGGCGCTGCGCTTCATGGATGTGATGGGCCTGACCAGTCCACCGGTTGTATCGCCCGCCATGCGCGCGACCTCCCCCTCCACCCATGACGGGCACGAGGAAGCCCACCGGCAGCACGTGCTTCAGGCCTGCCATGAATGGCACGACCGCATGCCTTTCCTGTTCGCCAAGCCCGGGGATTACTCCGATCTGCTCATGCCTGCAGGCCTGCTCGCACCTGATGGCTTTATTGCCCGCCTGCGCGCGGTAATGACCGAGGCCGCCTGTCAGCATGTCGAGATCATCGGGTGGCTGTACCAGTTCTACATCTCGGCAAAAAAGGACGCGGTCTTTGCCGGGCTGAAACGCAATATCAAGATCACGCCCGCGAATATTCCCGCAGCAACACAGCTTTTCACGCCGCACTGGATCGTGCGTTATCTTGTGGAAAATTCGCTGGGACGGCTGTGGCTGCGCAATCACCCGCACTCGAAACTGGCGGCGAAGATGGCGTATTACATCACCCCGCAGGCACCAGAAACAGACTTTGTGCCTCTGAACCGCCCCGAGGATCTGCGCCTGTGCGATCCCGCCTGCGGCGCGGGCCATATGCTGACCTACAGCTTTGACCTGCTGTATGAAATCTATGTCGAGGCAGGCCGCGCGCCCCAGCAGATCCCGCGCCTGATCCTGACGCATAACCTGACAGGAATCGAAATCGACGCGCAGGCTGGCGCGCTTGCCGCCTTCGCCCTGATGATGAAGGCCGCCACGCGATTGGGGCGGGAGCGGTTCCTGCACCTGCAATTACAGCCCAATATCGTCGTGATGCGCAACGTCACCTTCACACCAGCCGAGGTGAAGAACATTGCCGCCATGGTCGGGCATGATCTGTTCACGCCCGGCCTGCGCGCAATGCTGGGGCAGTTTGAACAGGCGCGGAATCTGGGGGCGCTGATCGTGCCCATACAATGCGACATGGCCGGCCTGCGGCGCTGCATCGCGGCACGCGCACTCGGGGCAGACCTGAAACTGAAGGATATGCTGGCCCGTGTTCTAACCGTGCTGCGCATGGCCGAAGCCCTTGCCCCCCGCTACCACGTAACCGTGGCCAACCCGCCCTATATGGGGGCAAAAGGCATGAACCCGGCACTGGCCGCCTTCATCAAGGCCAACTACCCCCAGAGCAGGTCTGATCTTTTTGCCGTGTTCATGGAGCGCGCGCTGGGGCTGAGCGTGCCACACGGGCTGACGGCCATGATTACCATGCAGTCATGGATGTTCCTCGCCTCCTATGAAAAGCTGCGCGCCCGCCTGCTGGCCCGAACCATGCTCCTGTCCATGGCCCATCTGGGTGAGCGCGCGTTTGACAGCATCGGTGGCGCTGTAGTGTCCACCACGGCATTCATCATCGGCAATGCACCCGACACGCGGCAGCAGGGCACCTTCATCCGCCTTGTCGATGGCGGATCGGAGGCCGAAAAGAAAGCCCGGTTGCAAGAGGCCATCCATCACCCGGATTGTGGCTGGCGCCATCAGGCCTCTGCGGAAGATTTTGAACATGTTCCGGGGCGCCCGATTGCGTACTGGCTGTCAGGCAATTTCAGGCAGTGCTTTTCCCGCTTTCCGTTAATCGGGGCATCAGCCGCTGCCGTATGCGGCATGACCACGGGCGAGAATGCACGCTTTGTCAGGGCATGGCATGAAGTTGACCTGAACCGGCTCATGACGGACGCCGCCACCCCCGCGCAGGCCCGGCAGTCGGGCTGCAAATGGTTCCCCTATGCCAAGGGCGGCGGATTCCGCAAATGGTACGGCAATGCGGATTACGTGGTGAACTGGCAGGATGATGGTCGCGACATCCTGGCCTCGGGGCGGGCCTATCCACGGGCACGGCAACGATATTTCAGCCCCTCGGCCAGCTGGTCTTTCCTGTCATCCGCCTATTTCGGCGTGCGGCAGCAGCCCGAAGGGTTCATCTTTGACATGGCAGGCTGCTCCCTTTTCCCCAACCGGCCTGACCAGATCAGCCTCTATACGGGGGCCTTATGCGCAAAAACCGCTGGCCTGTTCCTTCAGGCCCTGAACCCGACCCTGAATTTTCAGGTCAATAACGTCGCCTCCATCCCGCTGCCCCCTTCTCTCGACACGACGTCCGTGCAGGCCGTCGTGCAAACTGCCGTGCAGATCAGCAGATGCGACTGGAACGGGCACGAAGCCTCATGGGACTTCACTACGCTACCGCTGCTTTCCGCCGCCTGTCAGGGCGATACGTTGGCACAGGCCTATGCCCGTCTACGCGCACAGTGGCAGGACATGACCGACGACATGCAGCGCCTGGAGGAAGAAAATAACCGCCTTTTCATCAACGCCTATGGCTTACAGGGCGAACTGACTCCCGAGGTGCCGGTCACGGACATCACGCTTACCTGCAATCCCGCCTATCGCTATGGCCTCAGGGCAGCCGATGGCGAGGGTCGCCTGTGCGCGGATACGGTGGCTGAATTCCTGCATTATGCCGTAGGCTGCCTGTTCGGGCGCTACAGCCCGGACGTTCCCGGCCTCATCCTTGCCCATCAGGGCGCGGGGCTTGAGGCGTATTACGCCCGCGTGCCCCAACCGCGTCTTGCCCCTGTGCGTGACAACGTCATCCCCGTGCTGGCGGCCGACTGGTTGACCGATGATATTGTAACCCACACCTGCGAATTCCTGCGCGTGACCTTTGGCGCGGCGCGGTTTCAGGAAAACCTTGCCTTTATTGAACGCGCGCTGGGCAAGGACCTGCGCCGGTGGTTCAGCCGGGATTTCTTTGATGACCATGTAAAGCGCTACAGGAAGCGCCCTGTTTACTGGATGTTTTCCAGCCCCGAAGGGAGCTTCAATGCGCTGGTCTACATGCACCGCTACCAGCGAGATACCGTCTCTGCCGTGCTGGCGTGCCTGCGCCGGTTCATTGCCCAGTTGGAGGGCGAACACGCCCGGCTGCGCAAACAGGCCAGGGGGGTAGGCCCCTCATCCGATCAGCGCATCAGAGCGCAAAGAGAAGACCGGGCGCTCACGGCGCAGGTCGAGACCCTGCGCGCATGGGCGCATGACGTGCTCGAACCGCTGGCGCAGCAGCGGATCACCCTTGATCTCGATGCGGGCGTGAAGCGCAATTACCGGCTGTTTGCCGGAGCGCTCAAACCGATCAAGGGCGTGCAGGACTGAATGATGCACGGTTCCGGGTGCCTCCTGTCAAATCAGTCCCGGTAATCGGGCTGCTCGCGATCAAGCTTGCGTCGCAGCGCCTGCCAGATCAGGCGGCCTTCGTCGGGGTCATCCTCAAACTGCTTTCTGGCACGCAGGATCTGCGCCTCAGAGGGAACATGCAACGCAACCCCCGTGGACTGGGCCGCAATCTGGATACGGCAGGACTGCTCAAGGTAATACATGCGGTAGAAAGTCTGCGCGATGGTGGCGCCTACGGTCAGTAACCCATGGTTTTGCAAGATGAGCGCATTGCGCATGCCAAGGTCACGCACGAGGCGTTCGCGTTCGCTCAGGTTGTCATCGGCGGCAATCCCCTCATAGGGGTGGAAGCCAACGCGGCCATAGAATTCCATGTTGATCTGGTTAAGCGGCAGGATGTTGTGCTCCTGCGCCGCCACCACCATGCCCGCGAGCGTGTGCGTGTGCATGACGCATGCGGCATCGGGCCTGCTGCGGTGGATGGCGGAATGAATGACAAACCCCGCCGGGTTGATCGGCCATGATGTTTCCTGCCGGGGCAGGCCATCGGCATCGACCACGACCAGGGAACTTGCGGTAATCTCCTCGAACAGGAAGCCATAGGGATTGACCAGATAGGCATGCTCATGCCCCGGCAGCCTGACCGAAAGATGGGTATAGACAAGGTCGGTCATGCCAAAAAGCGCCATGAGCCGGTAAGCAGCGGCAAGATCCTCACGCACGGCCTGTTCGGTCGGGGCGGTTGAGGGCGCGGGCGAAAGCGAAGACATGATTCGTGAATATTCCTTGCTGTGGCAGGCATGTTGCCCTGCATGCGGCATGGGGCGCAACAGCCCTGACATGCGATATGGCGCGACGATTACCCACCGCCTGCCGCGCGTAAACAGGAATTTTTCAAAGTAAGCTTCAGTCAGAAGCTTAAAGACGTTTTTTGTAATAATTCGTCGATAAAAATAATGGACATTTCAGGCATCCCTATTTTTCAAAAATATGACGTTACTATAAACATATCGAAAAACAATTCGCCAATAACTGCATTATTATTGGAAACATTTTATGAATATATTATCCAGGAACTATCGCCCTTGTGACCGCCAGAAACGCTTTCCTCCCCTATCATTACGGTTTATGGATAATAGCGATAACGAACCGGCCAGGACCGAACAGCGCAGTAACGGCCCCCTACGGGAGAGCAGTGCATTCATGCCATATATCTGGTGGATCGGCTTTGCATGACACGACAGCCCGCACCCTTACCCCGCAGGGCCGCCGCCCCACGCGGCACAGGCATGCGCCGCAAGGCGGATGGTTTTAATGGACAGGTTGCCGAGGTCGACCTGCGGCAGTTGCGCGTGTTCCGCACCGTGGCCGAGCATGGCGGTTTTGCCGCGGCGGAGGTCGCGCTGGGCAAGAGCAAATCCTCCATCAGCATCGACATCGCCGCCCTTGAAAACCGGCTTGGCCTGCGGCTGTGCACGCGCGGGCGCAGCGGTTTTGCCCTGACGGCGCAAGGCCGCCTGGTGCTCGAGGCAACCGAGGCCCTGTTTTCAGATATCGCACAGTTCCAGCAACGCATAAACGAGGCCAGCGGCACATTGACGGGGCGCTTTTGCCTGTATGTGCCCGACAATATCCAGATTCATGGTGAAACAGCGCTGGTGCGCGCCATTGAAACCTTTACCACCCGCTACCCGGCAGTGTTCATGGACATCCGCTCCACCTCCGCGCGTGAGGTGGAATTTGCCGTGCTCAACGGGCAGGCCTGCGCCGGAATCACCCTCAATCCGCGCCACGCGCCCGATGTGCAGGCCACGGCCCTGTTCCATGAGGAACTGCACCTGTTCTGTGGCAGGCGCCACCCCCTGTTCAGCATGCCCGAAAGCGAAATCACGCCCGCCATTCTGGCCGAGCAGCGCATGATTACGGTCTCGGGTGCTGCCACCTCGCCCATGTGGGATAGGCTGCGCCCGCACCTGACCTTCGCTGCGGCGGCGGAAAATGTCGATTCACGCGCCCTGCTGATCCTGTCAGGCAATTACCTCGGTTTCCTGCCCGAACCCTTCGCCCGGCCCCTGGTGCATGGCGGGCTGCTACGCCGCATTGTGCTCGACGGCCTGCAACTTGAAACCGGCTTCTATTTTCTGGCCCGCCCCAACCCCGAGACGGGCCTCATGCACGATACGTTCCGCGCCATTCTGGAGGCGGCCTGCTGAATCCGGCACCCGCAAGGAGCACACCGCATGACCTCTCTGATGGCACGGTTCAGGCACCTGTGCGCCGCCCGCATCGTGGCGGCCGCCCTTGCCACCGTGCTGGCGGGCGCCGGCATGGCGCGGGCGGACACGCCGCCGCTGCCCGGCTTCATCCATGATGGCACGCTGACGGTCTGCACCAACCCCACCCTGCCCCCCATGACATTCGTAAACGGCACCGACATGAAGGCGGTGGACGGCATCGACATGGACATCGCCCGTGCGCTGGCAGCCTACTGGCATGTGACACTGCGCGTCACGACCATGGATTTTACCGGCCTGTTCCCCACCCTTGCGGCAGGGCGCTGCGGGCTGGTGGCGAGTGGCATCATCAGGCTGCCGCAGCGTGAACGCGACTTTGATGCCGTAACCTATCAGGATACGACGCTGGTCATCGTGGCGCGCGCGGGCACGCGCCCCCTGAGCAGCATGGCGGACCTGGCGGGGCGGAAGGTGGCCGTGCAGGCGGGCACGAGCTACAGCGCGCGCATGGCGCAGGAGAACGAGGCACTGGTGGCGGCAGGCCACGCGCCGATGATCATCGCGCAATACCCCACCGAGGAGCAGGTGGTGCAGCAGGTGCTGATCGGGCGCGCCTTCGCGCTGGCCAGCCAGGATGTGGAAATGGCCTACCGGCGCGAACAGCTACACGGCAGGGTGGGCGTGATTTTTACGCCCCCTTACCCCGAATACCGGCATTTCGCGCTTTATATCCGCAAGGATGCCCATGACAGGGCGCTGCTGGAACAGGCCATTGCCACCCTGCGCGATAACGGGCAGATGGCCGCGATCGGGCAGAAATGGGCCATAACGCCCGATGCCACGCAGGCGCTGGACACGGACACACAGGCTCCGGCCTTTCACTGGGGCACGTTTTTTGATGCGCTGACCTCATCCGCCTTCATGCGGGGGGCGTGCATTACGCTGGCCTTGGCCGTGCTGTCGCATCTGACCGCCATTGTCATCTCGCTTCCCATGGCGCTGGTGCTGAACGGGCGGGACTCCATGCTCCGGACCGGGCTCAGGGTCTATGTCGCCCTCTTCCGTGGTGCACCGACCCTGCTGCAACTGCTGTTCATCTGGAACGCCCTGCCGCAGTTCCTGCCGTTTTTCCGCGAGGCGTGGTTCACGCCCTTTCTGGCCACATGGCTATCGCTTTCGATCAATGAATCCGCCTATCAGGTGGAGATCAACCGCGCGGCCCTGACAGCAATCGACCTCGCCCAGACGGTAGCAGGCCATGCGCTGGGCCTGTCACGCGGGCAGGTGTACCGTCATGTCATTTTTCCGCAGGCGCTGCGCATTGCATTGCCGCCCACCATCAATGCGTTCATCAGCCTGCTCAAGACCACCTCGCTGGCCTCCGTCATATCGGTACAGGAACTGCTGTCGGTCACCCAGATCCAGGTTGCACGTACGTTCGAGTTTACCGAGTATTATGCTGCGGCACTGGTTTACTATCTGGCCATGGTTTTCTTTTTCCTGCTGATACAAAAACGCGTCGAGCGCCGTTTTTCATGGGCTGACCAGTACAGGGTAGGCCCGCATGCACCCTGACCCCGACGCCGTGCTGTCGATCCGCAACCTGAGCAGGGTGTACAAGGATTTCATTGCCCTTGACCGTCTCAGCCTTGACGTGCGGCGTGGCGAGAAGGTCGTGGTGCTCGGGCCGTCTGGCTCGGGCAAGTCAACGCTGATCCGCTGCCTCAACCGCATCGAACCCCATGACAGCGGCTCGCTGCACATCAACGGCCAGGCCATTACCGCAAAGACCGACCTGACCCGGCTGCGCGCGCTCGTGGGGCTGGTGTTCCAGAACTATAACCTGTTCCCGCATCTCAGCGTGCTCGACAACTGCACGTTGGCCCCCCGCCTGGTGCGCAGGATGCCACGCGCGCAGGCCGAGGCGCTGGCCATGCGCTTTTTGCAGCAGGTCAATATTGCCGGGCAGGCACGCAAATACCCTATCCAGCTTTCTGGCGGGCAACAGCAGCGCGTGGCCATTGCGCGCGCGCTGTGCATGCAGCCCGAAATCATGCTGTTTGACGAACCGACCGCCGCCCTCGACCCCGAGGCCGTATCCGGCGTGGCCACGATCATGAACACCCTCGCGGTTCAGGGCATCACCACGCTGTGCGTCACGCATGAAATGCGCTTTGCGCGCCATATTGCCGATCGCATCGTGTTCATGGATCAGGGGCGCATCATGGAAATCACGCCCCCCGAACAGTTCTTCACCAACCCCCAGACAACCCGGGCACGAGATTTCCTGAACCAGATGATTGGCTGAAATAATAAAAGTTTTTGGTGAAGCTTTTTTCAAAAAGCTTCCAAGAACGCCGCCTTTTTGAAAAAAGGCAGCACCCAAAAACTTTTATTATTCAAGAATTCTTCCGTATTGGCTTTTCATGCTCCCATGAAAAAAGGAGCCTTGCGGCTCCCTTTCCCATAACTCTGAACAGGTCTGTCGTGGTTATGACCAGCGCCAGTTCCTGATTTCGGGCAGGTCCTGCCCATACTGCGCCACATAGCGCGTGTGCTCGACCAGCTTGTCGCTGATCGCCTCGTTGGCATAGGCCGCCTTTTCAGCCAGGCCCGGCACGCGACGGATCACGTTCTGCACCAGGTGGAAGCGGTCGAGGTTGTTGCGCACCGTCATGTCGAACGGCGTGGTGGTGGAGCCTTCCTCGCGGTAGCCATGCACGTGGAAGTTGCGGCAGTTGGTGCGCTTGTAGATCAGCTTGTGAATCAGCGCCGGATAGCCGTGGAAGGCGAAGATAACCGGCTTGTCCGTGGTGAACAGGCTGTCGAATACATAATCCTCCAGCCCGTCAGGGTGCTGGCTGCGCGATTCAAGAGTCAGCAGATCCACCACATTGATCACGCGGATCTTCAGGTCCGGCAGGTGCCTGTTGAGCAGTTGCACGGCCGCCAGCGTTTCGATGGTCGGTACATCACCCGCGCAGGCCATGACCACATCAGGCTCGCCGCCCTTGTCATTGCTGGCCCATTCCCAGATGCCGATGCCCTTGGCGCAGTGGGCGATGGCGGCGTCCATGTCCAGCCACTGCGGCTCGGGCTGCTTGCCCGCCACGATCACGTTCACCCGGTCGCGGCTTTCAAGGCAGGCCCTGGCCGTGCACAGCAGGGTGTTGGCATCAGGCGGCAGGAACACCCGCACCGTCTTGGCCTTCTTGTTCAGCACATGGTCAATGAAGCCGGGGTCCTGATGACTGAAGCCATTATGGTCCTGCCGCCACACATGCGAGGTCAGCAGGTAGTTCAGCGATGCGATCGGCGCGCGCCAGGGCACCTCATCCGCCTGCTTGATCCACTTGGCGTGCTGGTTGACCATGGAATCGACAATGTGGATGAACGCCTCATAGCACGACAGGAAGCCGTGCCGCCCGGTCAGCAGGTAGCCTTCCAGCCAGCCCTGGCAGGTATGCTCGCTCAGGATCTCCATCACATGGCCATCAACGGCCAGATGGTCATCGTAATCGAAGGTCTCGGCATTCCAGGCGCGGTTGGTCACGTCCAGCACCGCGTTAAGGCGGTTGGAATTGTTCTCATCCGGCGCCAGCACGCGGAAGTTACGCGCGGGCAGGTTGAGCTTCATCACATCGCGCAGCCACGTGCCCAGCACGCGCGTGCCCTCACCCAGCGCATGGCCCGGTGATTCGACCGTTACGGCATACTCCGTCACATCCGGCAGGCGCAGGTCGCGGCGCAGCAGGCCGCCATTGGCGTGCGGGTTTGCACTCATGCGGCGGTCGCCCTTGGGGGCAAGGGCCGCGATTTCGGGCATCAGGGTGCCGTTTTCGTCAAACAGTTCCTCAGGCTTATAGCTGTGCAGCCATTCATCGAGCAGCTTGAGGTGCACGGGGTTGGTCATGTCGGTAATGGGCACCTGGTGGGCGCGCCAGTACCCTTCCGTGCGCAGGCCATCCACCGTCTTGGGGCAGGTCCAGCCCTTGGGCGTGCGCATGATGATCATGGGCCAGGCCGGGCGCGTGGTGTCGTTGTGCTCACGCGCAGCTTTCTGGATCTGGGCAATCTTCGCAAAGGCCGTGTCCATCGCCACGGCCATCTTCTGGTGCATGATGTCCGGCTCGTGGCCTTCCACCACGATCGGGTCATAGCCGTAGCCCCTGAACAGGCTGGTCAGTTCATCAGGCGGGATGCGGGCCAGCACCGTGGGGTTGGCGATCTTGTAGCCATTGAGGTGCAGGATCGGCAGCACCGCGCCATCGGTCTTGGGGTCAAGGAACTTGTTGCTGTGCCATGACGTGGCCATCGGCCCGGTCTCGGCCTCGCCATCGCCCACCACGCAGGCCACGACCAGGTCGGGGTTGTCGAACGCAGCGCCATAGGCGTGCGAGAGCGAATAGCCCAGTTCGCCACCTTCGTTGATCGAACCCGGCGTGGTGGGCGCTGCGTGGCTGGGAATGCCACCGGGGAAGGAGAACTGCTTGACCAGCCTGGCCAGCCCGTCCGCATCCTGCGTCACTTCGGGGAAGTATTCGGTATACGTGCCTTCAAGATAAGTGCTGGCCACCACACCCGGCGCCCCGTGGCCGGGGCCTGCCACGAACAGGATGCTGCGGTCCTGCTCGCGGATGATGCGGTTGAGGTGCAGGTACAGGAAGTTCAGCCCCGGCGTGGTGCCCCAGTGCCCCAGCAGGCGCGGCTTGGTGTGCTCAAGCTTGAGCGGCTCGCGCAGCAGCGGATTGGCCAGCAGGTATATCTGGGCAATCGACAGGTAGTTGGCTGCGTGCCACCATTTGTTGAACAGCGCGACATCCGCCGTGGCAAGCGGGGTTGCGGAGGGGGTTTCACTCATTTCCGTTCCTTCCAGAATGGTCCATTCCTGCCCGGCCTCAGCCCAGACATATCAGCACGTGGCGGCGGATTGTCGTTTCCTCGTCGGTGGGAATGACCCGCACCTCCACGGCACTATCCGGCGTGCTGATGATTTCGTGGTGCGCGGCGTTGGCCGCCGCATCAAGGCGGATGCCCGCCCAGCCCAGCCGCGCGCACACGGCGGCGCGGATGATGGCGTCATGCTCGCCAATGCCTGCGGTAAACACCAGCCCGTCCAGCCCCTGCAGGGCGGCCATCATGCCACCCGCCTGCTGGGCAAGGCGGTAGACAAACAGGTCCAGCGCCTGTATCACCTCCGGGCTGATGCCCGCCTTGGCGTGCAGGTCGCGCATATCGGCCGAAACGCCGGACACGCCCAGTAGGCCGGAGCGGTGATAGAGAATGTTCTCGATCTCGGCCGCGCCCAGCCCCTCTTCCTTGAGCATGTACAGGATCACGCCGGGGTCGAGATGCCCGCACCGCGTGCCCATGACCAGCCCATCAAGCACCGAAAAGCCCATGGTGGTGTCGATGCTGCGCCCGGCGCGCAACGCACACAGGCTGCCGCCGCTGCCGATATGGGCGACAAGCGTGCGCCCGCTGGCCAGATGCGGCGCGCGCACGCGCAGGGCAGAGGCGATGTATTCATACGACAGGCCATGAAACCCGTAGCGCCGCACGCCACGCGCCGCATAGTCACGCGGTAGGGCCTGCGCCTGCGCCACGGCAGGCAGGGTGTGGTGAAAGCCGGTATCGAAACACGCCACCTGCGGCAGGTCGGGATACTGCGCAAGCAAGGCGCGGATGGGGGCAAGGCTGCCGGGCTGGTGCAGGGGCGCGAACGGCGTCAGCGCCGCAAGCCGCGCCAGCACATCGGGCGTAATCCGCACGGGGGCAATGAAATCAGGCCCGCCATGCACCACGCGGTGCCCCACGGCCATGAGGTCCACGCTGCCAAGCTGCTTGCCCACCCATTCCATGAGGGTGGCCATGGGGCCGAGATGGGCCTTGTCGAGATTCGCGGCGTCATCGGCAGTGGGAGCCCATGTTTCATCCACCAGCACGCGGCCGCCCGCGTCATGGGCGACAAAATGGGGGTGGCTGCCGATTCCCTCAAGCTCGCCCGAGGCGATGCGATGGCTCGGAGAGGCCGCCGTCTCGCCTTTTTCGATAGCGAAGAGGGCAAATTTCAGGCTGGATGAACCTGCGTTGAGTGCGAGCACCGCCCGTGTCATGCCTTTCTCCCTGCTGCTTGCCAAGAACCGGCAGCATGTCACGCCTATCTGCCGGGCCTGACATTGATGCGAATCAATTGGCCGCGCCCAGCCTAACCAAAAGCAGGCACGAGAACAGCCATCGCGCCACATGGCGCCTCCGCGCCACGCAGGAGGCCCAATGGCCGGGGAGGATAAAAGTTTTTTCTGATCCCCACGCAATCAGGGCAGGGAACAGCATAAAAGCCAATTAACGTTTCCGGGTGCGTCAGCCAAAACGCCGGGCCAGAACGCCCTTGGCCGCCGTTCGCGCCAGCCCGGCATCACGCCCCACCTGGATCAGGGCCGGAATCTGGAACGGATTGCACACGATGCTACGCGCCAGCGCGCCCACCGCAAGGCTGCCATCAGGGCGCAGCGCCACCACGGCGGCGGGCGGCAGGGTGCGGTCTGCGGGGTCGCACACCACGCGCAGCACGGCGAAGGGCACCTTGCGGGCCGCTGCCATTTCCGCCACCACGCCGCTTTCCATATCCAGCGCCACGCAGCCCGTCTCGCGGTACAGCGCCATCTTGCGGGTGGCGGCGGTTACGATCACATCGCTATGCAGCAGGTCGCCGCCCACCACGTCCGCCCCTTCGGCCCCCAGCCATGCCAGCAGCGCGGGGGCAGCGGGCAGGCGCTCGCCATTGACCAGCACATTCTGCGGCACGACCACAGCACCCGGCTGAAGCGCCGGGTCAAGCCCCGCCGCCAGCCCGAAGGAAAGCAGCGCGTCCACCCCGCCTTCAAGCAGGTCAAGCACCGCCTGCCGCGCGCCGGACAGGGTCGCGCCACTCAGGCCAATACGGGCGTGAGGCAGAAAGGGGCGGATGAGGGCGGCTTCCGCCTCCATGCCCACCACGATGCCCAACCGGGAAAACGGAGAGATTGCTGTGCTACCGGACATATTGATGGATTCCCCTGCCATTATCACAAGCCATAGCCCGGCCGGCCAGCCCCCGACACTGCGCAACACTGCCGGAAACCATGGCAACATCGATCACATACCCCGCGCACGCCAACCGCGCCGCACGGTGCCCGTGTCCTTTTCTCGCGCTACATGCACGCAGCAGGGACAACACCACCCGGCTAGCGTTATTCCGACGAAAACGGAATGTCGTGCCTGCCCCGGTCGCCATGAACATTATATGCCGTTGCCCATGTGCTGACGCAGGCCGGTTGCCTGTGCGCCCCGCTTCATCCCGGTCGGCCCGGCGTGCCCTTGCGGGCATGAACCGCGCGTGCCGCCGCCGCCCCCGAGCGGATCGCGCCCTCGATGGTGGCGGGCAGGCCCGTAGCCGTCCAGTCCCCTGCCAGCAACAGGTTGGGCACCATGGTCTGCGTGCCGGGGCGCAGGCGGTCCTGCGCGGGAGTGGCGGCAAAGGTGGCGCGCTTTTCACGCACGATGCGCAGCGGCGGCACGTCCACCGGCAAGGGTGCTGTCGCTGCCGGGTCGATGGCGGCGCGCACCTCGTTCCAGATCAGGGGGGCCAGTTCATCAAGGTCGCGCCCGGCATAGCGGTTGGCGGCGCTGACCGTGACCGACAGGATACGGTCCTTGGCAAACACCCATTCGCTGATGCCGCCCACCACGCCGATAAAGCGCGCCTGCGCCAGCCCGCCGGTCAGCACTGGCGCCTGAGGCAGCAGGAAATGCACGTTCAGGATCGCCTCGAACGCATCGGGCGCGCTAAAGCCGGGCAGTTCGGCCAGCAGGCCCGACGCCACCGGGGCAGGCACGGCCATGATGACCGTATCTTCCGGCTTGATTTCAATGCGTTCCGCGCCCAGCAGCAATGCCGTGACCGGGCCGCCACGGGTGAATTCCACCCCACTGACCCGGCTGCCCGTGCGCACCTGCGCCCTGAGCACGGCCAGATGGGCAAGGGCGGGGTCAACAAAACTTTCCGAAAGGCCAATGGCGGGGAAGCGCGGCAGGCAGTTGCGCCCGCCACGGGCCAGGCTTTCCTTCACCACGGCGCCAAGCAAGGCGGCGCTGCCGGTATCGGGCATGGTGTTGAGCACCGATATGGCGAACGGCTCAAGCAGGCGGCGCGACAGGCTGCCCGAAGGCAGGCAGTCCGCCACCACCATGTCGGGCGTGGCCTCCATCAGCGCCAGCAGGCCACGCAGCTCGGCCAGGCGCATGCCCGGCACGCGCCTGCGCTTTGACAGCACCCACAGCGGCACCCGCCCGCGCGAGAGGTCGAGCGTCCAGCGCAGCCGGTCGGCCAGGTCAATGAACGGAAAGACCGGGCGCTCTGGCCCCACCAGCGTGTCCTGCGCCCCGATCAGGCCCAGATAGCGGTACACCGCCGGGTTGCCCGACAGCAGCAGGTGGTTGCCATTATCAATACGGCAGTCGAGATGCCGGTCATGATAGGATCGCGCCCGCCCGCCACAGGCGGGCCCGGCCTCGTAAACCGTGACCTGCTCGCTGCCACCCGCCAGTTCAACCGCGGCGGACAGGCCCGCAAGGCCCCCGCCAATGATATGGACATGCCCCGCCATGGCCTCAGCCCGCCAGCGCGCGCAGCGCGATCAGCACCTTGCGCGGGCGCGAGAGCGACACGCGCTTTTCTGGCGTGCCCCAGCCCTGCCGCTCCTGCGCGCTGAGAATGGCGGCATACGTCGCCCCCATCAGCCGCGCGGGCCGCATGGCCGTGCGGTCGCACCGCGCCATGGCGGCGGCTGCCGCGCGGAAATGGTCATGCGCCCGCCCCGCCAGGATGCGCCCCACCTGCTCAAGCCGCGCGGCATGCACCACCGCCGAGGGCTTGGGCGTAATGCCGAAGCGCTCAAGCAGGTCGCGCGGCAAGTAAAGGCGGCCCAGCCGAGCATCCTCGGCCACGTCACGCAAAATGTTGGTGATCTGCAACGCACGACCCAGATGGTAGGCCACCTCGTCTGCCGCGGGTGAGGAATCGCCAAACACCCGCACCGAAAGCCGCCCCACGGCGGAGGCCACGCGGTCGCAGTACAGGTCGAACGTCGCTTCATCAGGGGCGACGATGGGGCCGCGCGCATCCATTTCCATGCCGTCGATCACGGCATTGAAGTCATCCTGACGCAGATCGAAGCGGCGGATGGTGGCCATGAGCACGCGGTCGATGCCATCGCGCGCCTCACCGCCGTAGAGCCGGGCGATGCGGGCGCGCCATTCCTCGAGCCTGCGGCTCTTGTCTTCCGCCTCGCCCTCGTCATCGGCCACGTCATCAACGAGACGGCAGAAGGCATAGACGGCATACATGCCATATCGCCGGTCGGACGGCAGGATACGCATGCCCTTGCCAAAGGACGTGCCCGACCGCACCACGATCTGCTCGACCTCGGCGAGGTCAGCAGCATCGCAGCCCAGTACCGGCGCCTCATCATGCCGCGCGCGCAAAAAACCCATTCCCGCGTGTTCCGTTCACTTTACGAATTAACAGTTGCGCCTGTTCTTAGCGGCAATCACCCCCAAGGACAAAATCGTGCCCTATCAGACCAGCGTTCGCACCGCCCCCGCAAGGGCTGCGAGCACATCCCCGCGTGACAGCTTGACGCGGCCCGCCACCGGGTCCTCGCTCCGCAGCCGCCTGGCCAGGCGCTTTGACAGCCCCACGATCACGGCCGCCTCCATGCGCATGCGCCGGTCGCGGATCAGGCCGGGCAGCAGGGAGGCGCGGCGGTTGAGTTCATCCACGCGGTCAAGCAGATGGTTGAACACCCGGCGCAGGCCGGGGCTAGCATGGCGGCCACGCAGGTCATCAATGCTGGCCCCCGCCTGCTCCAGCCACGGGCGCGGCAGGTAGCACCGGTCGAGGCCGGACAGGTCATCGGCGCAGTCCTGCAGGTGGTTGAGCACCTGCAGCGCCGTGCACAGCGCATCCGACGGGCCAAACGTGCCCGCATCCTCACCATGCAGTTCAAGCAGGAAGCGACCCACGGGATTGGCGGAATAGCGGCAGTATTCCTCCAGTTCCTCCCACGAATCGTAGCGGTTCTTCACCGCATCCTGCCGGAACGCCACGATTAGGTCGGTCGCCGTGGAGGTAGGCACGCCGGTCTCGCGCAGGGTCTGGCCCACGCGCACCGCCGTCTGGGCATCAGCCCGGGGGGGGGCGAGGCGCTTGCCGAGCACCACCTCCTCCATTGCGTCGAGGCGGGCGATCTTGGCGGGCGCATCAAGCTGGTCGGTATCGACGATATCATCGATCACCCGGGCGAAGTCATAATAGGCGTGCACATGCGGGCGCAGCCTGCGGCTGATCAGCAGGGAACCTACGGGAAAGTTTTCATCCCCGGCATCCTTGCCCGACGAGACATCCGCGCTGCCCCATACGTCCTGCTCATCCGTGTTCACCCTACGTCATCCCCCATGGTGCGGTTCATTACCGTCGCAGCACCCTCGCTGCGCATATGTGTCGAGATCGCGCCATCCGGTTCGGTATAGGCGCGACTTTTCCAGACCACGCCCCGCCCCCGATGGTGATCGAGCGCCGAGCCGATGGTGGCCAGCGTATAGAACCCCGCAATAACCGGCAGCAACAGCGCCCAGGCAGGCGACAGGCCAAACCGGCGCAGCGTGGGCGTGTACGACGCCATGGACAGCACCCATGCCCCGGCCCCCAGAAGGCAGGGCGACCCGTGAGCGAACAGCGCAAGCTGCATCGGCAGCATCCACACCAGCACCATGCCGATGACCGTGCCCACAAGCAGGAAGGGCGAATAGCCAAGCTGCACATAGGCCGTGCGCGCCACCATGCGCCAGATGTCAGACGGATGCGGATAGGGCCTTATGGATCTGGCCAGGCAGCTATGGCCCAGATAGATCCGCCCCCCGCTATGCTTGACGTGGGCCGCCAGCGTGCAGTCATCGATCAGCGCGCCGCGCAGGCTCTCGATGCCGCCAATGCGCGCCAGCGCGCGCCAGCGCACCAGCACCGTGCCGCCTGCCGCCCCTGCTACCCTGCTGCGCGGGTTGTTCACGCTGGCAAACGGATAGAGCAGGGCGAAAAAGAACACGAAAGCCGGCACCAGCATGCGCTCGGCGGGGCTGGCGCAGTTCAGCTCCACCATTTCCGATACCTGATCGAGCCCGCCTGCCTGCGCCTTGGCCACCAGGGTCGAGACATGGCGCGGGTCGTGGGTAATGTCGGCATCGGTCAACAGCACGAAACCGCTGGAATCGGGGGCGAGTTCACGCGCGCGCGCCACGCCTTGGGCCACGGCCCACAGCTTGCCGCTCCACCCCGCCGGGCGCGCCTTGCCCGTGACCACGGTCAGCCGCCGGTGCGGGTCAGGCACCGCGCGCGCCAGCCGCCCCGTGCCATCGGTGCTGTTGTCATCAACCAGCACGACCCGCAGCGTGCCGGGATAATCCTGCGCCAGCAGCGAGCCGATGCACGCCGCAACCGAGGGTGCCTCATCACGCGCGGGCACGACCACGCACACATCAGGGCAGGTTGCCGCATCAAGCCGCAGGCCCGGCACGGGGGCAAGCACCGGCCCCGCCTGCCAGAAGCGGCCATGACAGAAAATAAGCCCGAGCCAGATGACAACCGTCAGAATGGAAAGGGGAAGCAGAAGCATGACAGGCTGCTCAATCCAGCATGCCGTGCTGGCGGAACCAGTCGATCGCATCCGTTACCGCCTCACGCGCGGGGCGCGGGGCGTAGCCGAGCTCACGGATCGCCTTGTCCGATGAGAAAAACATTTTCTTGTGCGACATGGCCAGCATCTCGCGCGTGACGCGGGGTGCAATGCCAAAAGCGCGGGACAGCCATTCGCTCGCCACCGCCACCGGCCAGATCACCGCCTGCGGCAGGCTGATGCGCGGCGGCGCCACGCCCGCAATCTCGGCGGTCATGGCAAACAGGTCGCGCAACAGGTAGTTCTGCCCGCCCAGAATATATTTCTCGCCAATGCGCCCGCGCTCCAGCGCCAGGGCATGGCCCTCGGCCACGTCATCCACATGCACGATATTCACGCCGGTATCGACATAGGCGGGCATGCGGCCGGCCGCGCAGTCCAGGATCATCTGGCCTGTGGGCGTGGGCTTGATGTCGCGTGGGCCTACGGGGGTGGAGGGGTTCACGATCACGGCAGGCAGCGCGCGCTCGTGCACCAGGCGCAGCACTTCCTGCTCGGCACGGTATTTGGAGCGCTTGTAGATGCCGATCACACCATGTTCATGCACCGGCGTTTCCTCATCGGAAATGGTGCCATCGCCAATCAGCCCCAGCGCCGCGACTGAGGAGCAGTACACGATCCGCTCGACTCCCGCCTTCTGCGCCGCCAGCATCAGGCCACGCGTGCCTTCCACGTTGGCCACCATCATCGGCACGGGGTCGGGCACCCACAGCCGGTAATCCGCCGCGACATGAAACACGTAGCGGCAGCCCTTCACGGCCGCATCAAAGCTTTCGGGGGTGGAGAGATCGCCTTCCACCAGCTCGGCGGGCAGATCGCGCAGGTTGGTCAGGTCGCTGCCTTTGCGCACCATGAGCCTGAGCGTATGGCCGCGCTCCACCAGATTGCGGGCAACGGCCGAGCCGACAAAACCGGTCGCACCGGTTACAAGGGTTGGGGCAGTCATGGTCTGAACGATCACTCCGTCAGGGGACAGAATTCACGATTGCGATACGGACTCGCAACCGGCGGGCGTTCCATTTATCCCGACACCTCCCGGTGGCGCCAGACCCTGCTGTAGTGTAAGTCAGGCAAAACCAGCCACGGCGGCATCAATTTTCCCCGGTGTCCTGACGCCAACAGACCAAGACGGATCTTTTTTGAGAAAGCTCACAATCCTTCTGGCCCTTCTCGGCCTGGCCCTGCTGACTGGCTGCACCGCCTGGTTCGGCGCCGGATCGGTGATGAAGGCCATCGTCTCCATCGGGGCGATCGGGTTCATGGCGACCGTGGTGGCTCAGCTTGCAGTCGATGCAATACTGGGTCTTGCCTGGCACGCGGCTTGCCGGGACATTCCCTTCGTGCAGCTGGTGGTATCGCGCATGATCCGTGATGCCGCCGCGTCTTGCCTGCCCTTCTCGCAGCTTGGCGGCATGGTGCTGGGCATCCGCGCCACCTGCTCGAGCGACCTGTTCGCGCCACGCGGCAAGGGCCGCCCGATCGATGGCAGCGAGGCGGCCTGCGCCAATCTGGTCGACATCACCACCGAGGTGATGGGCCAGATCCTGTTCATCCTGACCGCCGTGCTGTGCCTCGTGGCCCACCAGCAGTCCAGCCCGTTCGCGCGCCCGGTCATCATCGGGCTCGTGCTGCTGACCATGGGCATTGCGGGCTTCGTCTATACCCAGCGCCGGGGTGGCGACCTGCTCAAGCGCGCGGGCAGGATGCTCGGCCACAACATGGCCGCCCAGTGGCAGGACGCGATGCTGAGCAGCGCTGACAGCATACAGGAGCGCTTTGACGCCATCTGGTCGCATCCGCGCCGCATCCTGGAGGGCGCGCTGCTGCATTACGTGGGCTGGCTGGGCAGCGCCGCCACGATCTGGGTGGCCTACTACTTCCTTGGCGCGCATCTGAGCTTTGCCGGGGCTGTTGCGATCGAGGGTGTTGCGTGCGGCATCATGTCCGTCTCGTTCCTCGTGCCCGCGGGCCTTGGCGTGCAGGAAGCGGCCTACATCACCCTGGGCTCGGCCTTTGGCATCGCGCCTTCCCTCTCGCTGGGGCTGTCGCTGCTGCGGCGCGGGCGGGAACTGGTCATCGGCATTCCCATGCTGCTGCTGTGGCAGGCCATGGAAATGCGCGCCCTGCGCCACAAGACCCCGGCAAAGCCGGAAGAAGCGCCCGCCACCGTGCCCGTGCGCGAGCCCACCCAGCCGCCGCAGGACTGAGTCCGCGCGCTTTTTGTCAAACCCAACAGCCAGACAGACCGCCCCATGACGGACAAGCCCGCCCCCCTGTTCGAGACGCTGGTCATTATCGGCCCCGGCCTGATCGGCTCCTCCATCCTGCGCCGTGCGCATGAGGACCGGCGCATCGCGCGCAGGCTTGTTGCGTGCGACATCAGCCCCGAAGTGCGCGCCCGCGTGGCCGAACTGGGCATTGCCGATACAGTCGAAGCCGACCCGGCAACAGCCGTGCGCGATGCGGACTGCGTGATCATCTGCGTGCCGGTGGGGGCCATTGCCATGGTGGCGGCACAGGTGCTGCCCGCCATGAAAAAGGGCGCGATCCTGAGCGAGGTCGGCTCGGTCAAGGTAACGGTGATGGAGGCGATGGCGCCGCTACTGGCCGCCTACCCCGACATTGCCTTCGTGCCCGCGCACCCGATGGCGGGCACGGAGTTCTCCGGCCCCGATGCCGGTTTCGCCACCCTGTTCGAGGACCGCTGGTGCCTGCTCACGCCGCCCGCGGGCACGCCAGCCACAGCCCTCGCCCGCGTCACGACCCTGTGGGAGATGATGGGCGCGCGCGTGCGCGACATGACAGTGGAGCACCATGACCGGGTCTGCGCCATTGTCAGCCACCTGCCGCACCTGCTGGCCTTTACCATATGTGGCACGGCGGATGACCTGGCGGATGAAACGCGCTCGGAAGTGCTGGATTTCGCGGCATCGGGCTTCCGTGACTTCACCCGCATCGCGGCATCGGACCCGACGATGTGGCGTGACATCTTTCTGAACAACCGCGAGGCGCTGCTCGACATGCTCGACCGCTTCATTGCCGATGCCCAGGCCATGGGCAACGCCATCCGTACAGGTAACGAGGATGTGATCGTCAGCCGCATCCAGCGCGGGCGCGCCATCCGCCGCAGCCTGATCGAGAACCGGCAGGCCTGAAAGACGCTTTGATAATAAAAAGATAAAAGTTTTTGGTGAAGCTTTTTCCAAAAAGCTTCTAAAAGACGCCGCCTTTTTGAAAAAAGGCGGCACCCAAAAACTTTTGTTCAGGTCAGCGTAGCCACGCGCAGCGTATTGGTGCTGCCCGCCACCCCAAAGGGCAGCCCCGCCACGATCACCACCGCATCGCCCGCTGCGCCGTAGCCATCGCCTTTCGCCACGGCCAGCGCCTGGTCCACCACGCTCTCCACGGTATGGACCGGGGTTTCCTGCCCGACCGAGATCGCCTGCACGCCCCACGCCACCGCCAGCCTGCGGGCAATCTCATCGGTGGGGGTCAGGCCAAGAATCGGGCATGAAGGCCGCTCGCGCGCAATGCGCAACGCTGACCGGCCCGACAGGGTAAAGGCCACGATGGCGGCGGCATCGACGGTGGCCGCCACCTGCCGGGTTGCCGCAGCAATCGCGCCCGCAACGGCGTGGTCCGGCTCGGGGCTGGAGGTTTCCATCTGGCGGCGCCAGACTTCATCCTCCTCAACACGGCGCACGATGCGGTCCATGATCGCCACCGCCTCACGCGGGTAGGAACCTACTGCCGTCTCGGCCGAGAGCATGACCGCATCCGCGCCATCAAACACCGCCGTCGCCACATCGGAGGCCTCGGCGCGGGTGGGGGTGGGGGCATGTACCATGCTCTCGAGCATCTGGGTCGCCACCACAACGGGGCGGCCAAGCTGGCGGGCCATGCGGATGATGCGCTTTTGCGCCAGCGGCACGCGCTCGGGCGGCAGTTCCACGCCCAGATCGCCCCGCGCCACCATCACCGCATCCGACAGGGTAATGATCTCGTGCAGGTTATCCATCGCCTGCGGCTTTTCGAGCTTGGTCATGATCCACGCGCGGCCATTGGCCAGCGTGCGGGCCTCGCGCACGTCCTCAGGCCGCTGCACGAACGACAGGCCGACATATTCAATGCCCAGATCGAGCGCGAACGCCATGTCCACGCGGTCCTTGTCGGTCAGGGCGGGAATGGGCAGCACCACATCGGGCACGTTCACGCCCTTGTGGTCCGATAGCGGGCCACCCACCTCCACTTCGGTCAGCAGGAAGTCGGGACCGCGCTCGCGCACGCGCAGCGCGAGCTTGCCATCATCAAGCAGCAGCGTGCTGCCCAACTGCGCTGCCGCAATGATTTCGGGGTGGGGCAGGTTTACGCGCCTTTCGTTGCCCGGTGCCCCGTCAAGATCAAGCCGGAAGGGCGCGCCCGGCGTCAGCTGCACCCGGCCATTGGCAAAATTGCCCACCCGCAGCTTGGGGCCCTGCACATCGGCAAGGATGCCGATGGGGCGGCCAAGCTCGGCCTCCACATCACGAATGACCGCATGGCGGGCGGCGTGATCGGCATGGGTGCCGTGGGAAAAATTGAGCCGGAAAACATCCACTCCCGCCACGGCCAGCGCGCGGATGGTGGCATGGTCGGTCGTGGCCGGGCCAAGGGTCGAGACGATCTTGGTCCGGCGCATGGCACGATAGGGTGTATCCGGCATTTCTTTCTCCGCCTGTTCACGTCATCCTCAGGAGGGCGCTATGACCTCCTGCGGCAACAGCCCCCACATGGCGCTGCGCTCGATCCAGCCACTGTACTGCTTGACCGCGACCTTGCACCACGGCGTGCCCGCCTGGCACTGGCGCAGCGTGCCCACCACGCCGGGGCGCAGCACGGCCACCACGGCGGATGACGTGTTGGCATCCGCATGCAGCATGACCGCGCCCTTGATGTCCGCCGCATCGGCCACATCCGTCACATGACCCACGATGCGGGTATCGGCCCGGCCAATCACGTCGGTCTCCTTGGCGGTGGGCTGGCCCGCCTGCCGGGCATCACCCTGGGGGGGCAGTCCCGGTATGACAAACGTGCGGGTTCCCACCAGGGTTGCCTGATGGACCCAGCCCTTCTGCCCGTCCGAATCCTCGACAAGGCGCCACACATCGAATTCCCGCTCGATTTTTACCGGCATGCCACGGCGGTGGTACACCCAGTCAATGGGGTAGCGCTGCCCCGGCCCGGTGCGCAGATTGACCTCATCGGCGCGGAAGGCGGCAAAGCGCGGCAGGGGCAGGCCGGTCACGCTGCCCTTGGTGTTATCGACAGGCGCGAGGGCCGCGGCATCGACCGGGGCCGGGGCGGCGGCCGGCGTGGCAGGGGCCGGATGGGCAGCGGTTGCCGCAACCCCAGTACCCGCCACGGCACCTGCGCCAACACCGGCGGCCACCGCTGCCGCATGGTGGTGATGGGCCGCCGCATGAGCGGTTTTTTCAGCCTTTTTGTCCGCCGTTTTCGCGGTTCTGGCGGCCCCATGCACATGGGCATGGCCAAGGCTGGTGGCAGCCTTGTCCGCAGCAGCATGGGCATGATGGTGGGCCGTGGGCGTCGCGGCCTGTACTGGCCCCATGGCCAGCACCGCAGCACAGGCCGCCAGATACCCCCACCGCCGGGTGACACGCGACGGCCTGCTGGCCGCCCGCGCAAGGAATTCATGCCGCACGCACTGCGCCATCGTGTTCTTCAATCCTTAAAGGGTTATGATCTGCCGCCCCCGGGCGGCTTCGAGAAAGGTGGGAATACCGGCCACCTGCACGCCATCAAGCAACTGTCCGGGCGCAAGATCGCACAGTTTCAGCGCGGCCTCGCACACCATCAGCGTCGCATCCAGTTCCATCACTGCTTCGCGCAGCGTGTCCATGCCCGCAACGCCGCGCGCGCGCACGCCCGCATCATCCGCCGCATCATGCAGGCCGCGCCAGTCGCGCGCCAGCGCATGCACGCCCCGCCCCGCCGCAAACACAATGACCGGGCGGCCAATGGCCAGCGCGCCCGCCGCCACCACAAAGGCATAATGCGCGCGGGCATAGGCGCCATCATACAGCAAGATGGCCAGCGCCCCGTCATCGCGCATCATGATGCCGCCCCTTCTGGCACGCCGCACAGGGCGGGCGCCGGACCGTGATGGGCCGAGAGGTCATGAATTGTGGGGTGCGCACCACACAGGGCGCAGTCAGGATCGGCTGGCAGGGTAATGGTGTGAAAGCGCATGGCCAGCGCATCCCACACCAGCAGGCGACCGGACAGGCTCTCGCCAATACCGAGGATTTCCTTCAGCGCCTCGGTCGCCTGGAGCGTGCCCATCACCCCCGTCACGGCGCCGAACACCCCGGCCTCGGCGCAGGATGGCACGGTGCCCGCGGGCGGGGCCTCGGGGTAGAGGCAGCGATAGCACGGGCCGCCGGGGCGGAAGGTGGAAAGCTGGCCCTCAAAGCGCAGCACGGCGGCGGAGACGAGGGTGCGCCCTTCCAGTGCGCAGGCATCGGCCACGAGGTAGCGCGTGGCGAAATTGTCGCTGCCATCGCACACCAGGTCATATTGCCGCACCAGCGCGCGGGCGTTGTCAGCCGTAAGCCGCACGTTATGACAATCCACCCGTGTTCCCGGATTGATCGCGCGCATGGCGATGGCTGCCGACTCGACCTTGGGCTGGCCCACCCGGTCGGTCACATGCGCGATCTGGCGCTGCAGGTTCGACAGGTCCACCACGTCATCATCAACCAGCCCGATGCGCCCCACGCCGGCCGCCGCCAGATAAAGCGCCACGGGCGAGCCCAGGCCCCCTGCGCCAATGACCAGAACACTGGCGTTTTTCAACGCTTCCTGCCCTGTTCCACCGACCTCGGGCAGAAGGATGTGGCGCGCGTAGCGCTGGATCTCTTCGTCGGAAAAATTCATTCCTCTCTCCTGCCCCGCCCGTTGCCGCACCCATGGCGGATACACCCTGCCCCACCCCGGCGCAGCCGGAAGAAACAGGCCTTCTATCACGATTACGTGAAAATTATGTCACGCAATCATGAAACCAATGCATGCCCGATATGTTTCCAGTATAGGCTCAAGGGCAAGGGTGAAACCATTTTGGGGGAGTATAAATCAATGTCTTATCTTTCCCGCATGGAAATTCCCGCCAACCTGTCCACCCTGCGCCGCCAGCAGGCGCGGTGGGTGTGCGCGGGCACGCTGGCCGCAGCCACAACGCTGTATGCGGCCTCGCCTTTCTGCACGCTGTGGTCCATCACCTCCGCCATCCGCACACATGACATGGGCAGCCTCAACACCTGCCTCAAATGGGAATCGGTGCGCAACGGGCTCAAGACACAGGTGGTCGATGACCTGATCGGCCCGCCCGTGGCTGATGATGAACTGCCTGCCTTCGGGTCATCCTTCGCCTCATCCGCCGCATCCAACGCGATTGATGAGGAAGTGCGCCCCGACAAGCTTGGCATGCTGGTCGATCACCTGATGCCGCATGAACAGCAGCCCGCCACGGCGGGCACGATGCTGGGCATGCTGTGGCGCGTGCATGCGCATTTCACCCATCCCGGCGTGTTCGAGGCGAGCGTCATCATGCCCGGGCATGAAAACGAGACTCCGCTGCGGTTGCAGATGCGCATCCATGCCTTTCAGTGGAAAATCCACCGAATCGACCTGCCCACGCATCCGCCGCGCCCCCTTGTCGAGGCATCGGCAGGCCCCGTGCCCCAGCCGCTGACGCAGCCCTAGGCCCTCCCGGCAGGGGTTTGAAAACAGCAGAAGCTTCCGGAGGCCGTCTTTTTTCAAAAAAACGGCTTTTCCTGTTTTCAGGCGTTTATGGGGGTCGTCTTACTTTGCGGGGGGAAGGTCTTCTTCCAGTACGGTCATATGGATGGCGTAGGACACTTCGCCCTCGTCTTCATCGCGATGGACGGTGCCCACCACTTCGCCATTGACCGCGAGTTCAACCGACAGCCCGGCGCGCGGCGGCGCATTGACGGTAAGCCCCGGCGAGCCCAGCAGACGGCGCAGGCAGACCTGAAGACGCGAAAGTTCGGAAGAGGACATGGCACCCATGAAACGTCTGTTCTCCACAGTGGCGAGACCCGCCAGAAACAACAATGCAGGGCCTTGTCCGCCCCCTGGTCAACGCGCGTGGCAGGTCCGGTCAGGATCGCGCGGCTGCCCCGTGACACATGCGGGCATGGGCGCAGGCTATAAGCACATGTGCCCACCCCTGCAACCGGCGTGCCCATGATTTTCCCCATCCATGCCCCGCCCGCGCCACGATTGCGGTGTTTCCTCACCATAACGCAACACCAGTAAGAAGGGAGAACAAAGACAATGCGCCCAAGCACTTTTCCCCGGCTGATGCTGCTTGTAGCCCTGCTCGCCCCCACCATCGGGCTGACAGCACTTGCCGCCAGCCTGCCCCCTGCGGGCGCCCCCACCGAAGCCGGCATGGGCCTGAGCGCGCGCGCCCTCGCCCGCGAGCTTCATGAAGATGGGGCCGAGGCCACCATCCGGATGCTTGATGAGAACAAGGCCTGGCCACAGCTACGCCGCGCCGTGGCCGCGGGCTGGTCGGGCTGGATCGATCTGGTGCCCGAACTGATCGTCCATACCGATGACCAGACGACGGCGCGCCTGCGCACCGCGCTACGCCTTGCCCTGCCGCGCAACCCGCGTGCCGTGCTCGCGGCGGTTGATCCGGGCAACGGGCCGCTGCTTGGCGCAGGTGCTTTGTGCACGCCCCATGGCATGACCGCGCACTGGCGCACGAGCAGCATCCGCGCCGTAAGCGAGGTGCATGACATCCACCTCGCCCATCAGGCCGCCGATTGCCAGGCGGCCCTGGCAGCGAGCAGCGTGGTTACTGGAAAGGCAAATAGCGGAACGTGACGTAAATGGTGTTGCCCCCGGTGGTGGGGCTGGCGCCATCGCCGCCCTGCAGCACATGCCACCAGCCACCTACGGTCAGGTCGGCAATGGTGTGGGTCTGGGCATCGCAGCTACCGCCGCTGATCTGTTCCACGTCACAGCTGGCCAGCGCAAGATCGTTCACGCCATAGCCATACTGGTAGCCATCCGCGCCGGTATAGGTACGCCTGCCAGCGCTCTCCACCCCGCCATACAGATAGACCAGCAGGTTGGAGGTCGGGTGGCCGATCAGCCCCATGCTGCCGATGATCTCGGGAATGGGGGCAGGCGTGCCATTGGCCCTGAAGGTGGCATCTGGCAGCATGGCGGGGCCATAGCGGCCAATCCCCTGGCCCGCCAGCACATTGCCGGTAAACTGAAGGTAACGCGGAATGACATGCACCGTCACGTCGCCGCCCACGCCACCGGCAAAGGAGACATGCTCGCGGATCGGCCCGCCCGGCGCCTGCGCCATGGCCTTGAACCAGCGCGCCAGGCCATAGACTTCGTAATGGGCGGGCTTGGTGTCGAGCGCGCCCTTGAGCACGATGTCAGGCGCCACGTCCATGCTGTATCGGGCATTGGGGTTGAGCATGCCGGAGCCTGCATTGCTGTAAAGCAGGGTCGTGTCGGAGGACGAGATGGTGTCATCGCTGGCCCCTGTCAGCATGGCATGCCTGCCCCCGTTGGCGGCATAGGCCACCTGCGGCGCCTCGAGCGAAAGCCCGAGCCACCATTTGCGCCCGAAATCCTTGATGAAGCGGATCTGCGGCACGCGGGTGAACACGATGCCGGGGATCTGGTTGTTATCGACCACCGGCGGCAGCTGCTCATGGCGCGACAGCAGGCCCTGCGTATAGCCCGTGGTCAGGCTCCATGCCTGCCCCGCCAGCACATGGAAGCCCCATTTGGTGTTGCTATAGGTCATGTACGCCTGGCGGATACGCGGCGTATAGCTGTTGGTCTGGTAGCTGTTGGCGGTGCCGGCCGCGCCGCCAAAATCGGTCTCGATATAGCCTGACAGCGTCTCGTCCTTGGTGGGCGAGCCCTGGAGCAGCACGCTCAGGCGGGTCAGCTGGGCGGAGGGGCGGTACTCGCCGGTATGGGCGTTGGGGCTGTTGGCATACGGAAAACTGCCCCAGCTTGTGGCGGGGCCGCTGGTCAGGTTCTTGCTGCGATAGATGTTCGAGAAATCGATGAAGCCACCGAGCCTGACCGAAACCCCGCCAATGCGGAAAATGGGCGGCAGGCTGTCCACCCCGGCCTGGGTAATGGCCAGCGGGCTGGAGGAATCAAGGTCCAGCTTGGGCTGGCTGGGCACGATGGATTCGGTCATGGTGTTTTCAGCCGCTGCCGCCGCCTGCGCGTCATCCGACAGGGCGGGGCCGCCGATGGTCA
This sequence comes from Komagataeibacter sucrofermentans DSM 15973, assembly GCF_040581405.1. Taxonomy (NCBI): domain Bacteria; kingdom Pseudomonadati; phylum Pseudomonadota; class Alphaproteobacteria; order Acetobacterales; family Acetobacteraceae; genus Komagataeibacter; species Komagataeibacter sucrofermentans. Next base: position 25,627 of record NZ_CP137157.1, on the reverse strand, counting down.
GCCGTGACAGGTCGGGCATGGCCGAGATCTGGCCCGACGGATTGGTGACCGACGTGCTGCTTGCGCTCGAACGCGGGCCAGAACGCAGCGTGCGCCCCGCCAGCACATGCGAGCCGCCGCTTGCCATGCCGTGGCGGGCCTCGAGCTGCTGCACCTTGGCCTCAAGGCGCTGCATCTCGGCATGGAGGGCACGGATCTCGGCCATGTCATCGGCCCGGGCGGCTGCGGGGGCCGCCATGCCACCAATCACGACCATCAGCCCGCCAAGCACCATGCGGGGCCTGCCCGCCCTGCTGGCCCGACAGGAACAGCGGCCTTCTTTCCAACAGCAATCCATCAGCCTGGCGCGTCTGCCCCTGAACACATGATTGATAAAACCCTCACCCACACCCGATGCCTGACGGGATACAGGAGGGATGGCGCATCCTATTATAGAAAAAACATTCAGCTGCTATGCATTAACTATTCTCATGCACGGCTTATATTCGCATCATTTCCTTTATTACACACCATTCCCTGCTTTAATTCAAGGCCTCTACATGTGCCACGAAGGGAATAACACGACATGACCGCACCCCGGCAGACCGGCTCCCCGCCCCAGGAGGACCGGCCCCTTGCCGGCGCACCCCACCCCGACCATCCGCTGCACTGGAAGCTGTATGCGTGCGAGATGGTGGCGACAACGGTGCTTATGCTGTGCGGGATCGTGTCGGTTACGGTGCTGACCACGCCCTATACCCCCATTGGCCGCGCCCTGGCACCTCACCCGCTGGTGCAGACCGCGCTGTGCGGGCTGTTCTTTGGCCTGTCGGGCACGGTGGCGGCGTTTACGCCGTTCGGGCGGGTCAGCGGGGCGCATGTCAGCCCTTCGGTCTCGCTGGCGTTCAGCCTGGCGGGCAGGCTGGGCGTGATCGACCTGTGCGGCTATGTGGCCGCCCAGATGACTGGCGCCTGCCTCGCCACCGTGCTGCTGGCCGCGCTGGGCCATGTCGTGCCGGTATGGGGGCAGATGGCGCAGGCCTCGGCCTATGCCGCCACCATTCCCTTCCCGCATGTATCGGTGCTGTGGCCACTGGTGACGGAACTGGTGCTGACCGTGCTGCTGGTGCTGATGATCTGCGCCCTTGCCGCCCACCCGGTGCTGAAATGGCTCACGCCGTGGGCGGGCGGGCTGTTTTTCCTGGTGTGCAACCCCATCTCGGCCTGGCTGTCGGGCAACAGCTCCAACCTTGCGCGCAGCTTTGGCCCGGCGCTGGTTGCAGGGCAGTGGCAGTCTTTCTGGATCTATGCGCTCGGGCCCTTCATGGGGGCGGCGCTGGCCATCGCCATCATCCGCTCGCGCCTGCTTGGCCGCATTGAGGTCGAGGAGGCGCGGCTGGTCAATTTCGGCCATCATGGCCGCATCCCCTCGCTGCTCCATCCCGGCCGCCACAGGCAGGCGCGTGAACAGGACACAATATAGTTCCCCCGACAGCGTACGGCTTGCAATCGGCGCGAATTGTTCCCACTATCAGTGCCACTGAATACGAATCGGGGCCTCACCCCGGTTTACAGACGTTCTCAGGGCGGGGCGAAATTCCCCACCGGCGGTAATTGGTCCTGCATGCAGGGCCATAAGTCCGCGAGCGCCCGGCCGCGAAAGCGGGCGGGGTCAAGCAGATCCGGTGCAACTCCGGAACCGACGGTTACAGTCCGGATGAGAGAGAACGGAAACTATGGCCCTGCTTTCCCGCATGGAAGGCAGGCATGTGGTTTTACGCGCCCTGGGTCCGTCCAGATGGATGGAGTACTGTGTTTTGGACGCGTTGCCACAGGGTTCCCACGCCAGCGCTACGCAGGCCACCGCCCTGCCGCCCGCCATTGCCCGCGCCTTTCGCGCGGCGGTGGATGAAGCCGCGCGCCATGTGGGCGCCACCGCGCCCAACCCGCCCGTGGGCTGCGCCATCCTCGACAGCGAAGGCACGATCCTCGCCACCGGCGGCCACCACCGCGCGGGCACCCCGCATGCCGAGGTCCAGGCCATAAACCAGTGCCGCGAACGCGGCCTGCTGGCGCGCGCGCATACGGCGGTGGTCACCCTTGAGCCGTGCAATCACACCGGACGCACCGGGCCGTGCTCGCTCGCCCTCCTCGCAACGCCCATCCGCAGCGTATGGATTGGCGTGCGCGACCCCAACCCGCATGTGGAAGGCGGCGGGGCCGACACGCTGCGCCAGCGCGGCTGCGACGTGCATGTGCTCCAGCCCACAGGCCCCCAGGGCCCCATGCAGACGCTGTGCCGCAGCCTGCTGGCCCCCTTCACCCACTTCATGCGCACCGGCCAGCCGTGGATCACGGTCAAGCAGGCGCTCGACGCCCATGGCTCCATGGTGCCGCCCGCGGGCCGGACCACCTTCACCTCCGCCGCCTCGCTCGACCTTGCGCACCGCCTGCGCCGGGCCACCGATGCGGTGATTACCGCCACCGGCACCATCCGCGCCGACCAGCCCGGCCTTGACGTGCGCCGCGTGCCCGACCACCCGGGCCGCGCGCCGCGCATTCTCGCCATCTGCACCCGCACGGGCGAGGTGGATGAGGCCTACCTCACCGCCGCGCACAACCGGGGCTTTGAAATACGGGTCTGCACCGACATCACCGCCCTGCCCGACATGCTCGGCCAGGCGGGTGTGACGTGGGCGATGGTGGAAGCCGGCCCGAAACTGCTGGCCGAAATCGAGGCCCGCGGGCTGTGGCATGACTGGCTGAGCATAACCGCAGGCCCCGATGGCACGGATCAGTACGCCGTGCGCGTGCGCGCAGGTGACGTGACACCGCTGCGCCTGTTCCCCGAACTTGACGCTGCATAAGGAGTAAGCATGTTTTCTGGCATTATCGAGCACCAGGGACAGGTCAGCGCCGCGCGGCGGCTTGACCGGGATCTGGACATAACGGTGCAGACAGGCATCACCGATCTTGCCCTTGGCGAGAGCATTGCCGTCAATGGCGTGTGCCTGACCGTGACCTCCTTTGATGCAAAAGGCACGGCCACCTTCTTCATCAGCTCCGAAACACTGGACCGCACGGCGCTTGGCCGCATTGATGCCGGGCACACCGTCAACCTCGAACGCGCGGTCACCCCCGCAACGCGGCTTTCGGGCCATATCGTGCAGGGGCATGTCGATGGCACGGGCCGCCTGCTGGCAGTGCACGGGGAAGGCGAGGCGCGGCACATCACCTTCGCCATTCCCGCCCGGCTGCGCCGCTACCTGGTGGAGAAAGGCTCCATCACCATCGATGGCATCAGCCTCACCCTGAACGCAGTAGGCGCACCGGGCGAGGAGGGCTGCAATGCAGACGAATTCCGCATCGCGCTCATGATCATCCCCCACACGTGGGAACACACCACCCTTGGCGGCCTGAAGCCAGGCGACGCCGTGAACATCGAAGTCGATGTCATTGCTAAATATGTGGAGAGCGTATGTCAGTATCGTTGATGCCGCCGGCACTGGCGCAGGCCGTCGAAACCATTCGCAATGGTGGGATGATCATCCTTGTGGATGACGAGGACCGCGAGAACGAGGGCGATCTGGTCATGGCCGCCGAACTGGTCACGCCGGACGCCATGAACTTCATGGTGACCCATGCGCGCGGGCTGGTGTGCATGCCCATGTCGCCCGAGCGGATCACGCAGCTCAACCTGCCCATGATGACACAGGTGAACACCTGCCCGCGCGGCACGGCGTTCACCGTGTCCATCGAGGCACGCGAGGGGGTGACCACCGGCATCTCGGCCGCCGACCGCGCCGAGACCGTGCTGGTGGCGGCAGGCCCCGATGCCAAGCCCGAGGATCTGGTCTCGCCGGGCCACATCTTCCCGCTGCGCGCGGTGCCCGGCGGCACGGTGGCCCGCCCCGGCCACACCGAGGCCTCGGTTGACCTTGCCCGCATGGCCGGGCTGATCCCGGCTGCCGTGATCTGCGAGATCATGAACGAGGACGGCACCATGGCCCGCATGGACGACCTGCGCCCCTACGCCAGACGCCACGGGTTGCAGATCCTGTCCATCGCCGAGCTGGCGAAGTGGCTGAAAGACAACCCGATTACGGCAAAGGCTGCCGAAAAGCCCGCCATCGAGCAGGTTGCCCGCGCCCACCTGCCCAGCCGCTTTGGCGGACCGGACATGATGATCCACGCCTTCCGCGCGCCTGATGGCACGGAGCATGTGGCCATGGTCAAGGGCCAGCCCGGCCAGTCAGGCAGCGTGCCGCTGGTGCGCCTGCACTCGGAATGCGTGACGGGCGATGCCCTGGGCTCCCTGCGCTGCGATTGCGGCGCGCAGCTACAGGGCGCGCTCGAGCAGATTGGCGCCGCCGAGTCCGGCGTGCTGGTCTATGTGCGCGGGCATGAAGGGCGCGGCATTGGCCTTGCCAACAAGATCCGCGCCTATGCGCTGCAAGATGACGGGCTGGACACGGTGGACGCCAACCACCGCCTCGGCTTCGAGACCGATGCACGTGACTGGCAGGCCGCATCGGACATCCTGCGCGCGCTGGGGGTCAGCCGCCTCGACCTGCTGACCAACAACCCCGACAAGGTCCACGCCCTGCAACGCCACGGCTTTGACGTGCGCAGGCGCATTGCGCTTGCGGTGGAACCCAACCCGTTCAACCGCGCCTATCTGGAGGCCAAGCGCACCCGGATGGGTCATGCCCTGTGCGAACCTACGACAGTGGATGCTGGGTGAAAAAAAGGCGGCACCCAGAAACTTTCATTCTTTTTTCCAATCCAACAACCCGAAACGGACAACGCCGGACATGAGCACCAACATCCCCTCCACCACAGTCGAGCTCAACTTCGCTCACCCGCCGCGCCTCGCCATCGTGGTCAGCCGCTTCAATGAAGACGTGACCCACGGCCTGCGTGATGGTGCGCTGGCATGGCTGAAGGAACACGCCATTTCCATGCGTGATGAAGATGTGATGTATGCACCCGGCGCATATGAACTGCCGCTACTGGCGCAGGTGCTGGCAAAGACTGGTCGCTACGATGGCGTGATCTGCCTGGGCTGCGTGGTGAAGGGGGATACCGCCCATTTCGAGTTCATCAGCCTTGGGGCGGCGGTTGGCCTGCAACAGGCCTCATTGAACACGGAGGTGCCGATCGCCTTTGGCGTGCTCACCACCTATACCGATGAGCAAGCCATCGTCCGCTCGCGTGATGACGTGCACAACAAGGGCCGCGAAGCCGTGGCCGCCTGTGTTGAAAGTCTCGCATTGCTTCAGAAAATCAGAGGCTGCTAAAGTGGAATCGGGCCAATGAATGGCTGACAACAGCCTTTCTGCGGTCCTGTTTCAGGTGACAGGGATGGCGGATGCGGCAGCTTACCTTCCTCGCCGGGGCATTCGGTGTCGGTCTTACGATCTGGATGCTGGGGCGTTTCGGCCTGCATGACATCCTCGGGCTGATCGCGGCCGGGGGATGGAGCATTCCTGCCATCATCATTTTCCATGCAAGCCAGGTCTGTGCTTCGGCGCAGGCATGGCGCCTGCTGGCCCAGACCGGGCGCCCAAAGCTGGCCTTTGCCGATTTCTTTGCCCTGCGCTGCGCGCGTGAGGGCATCAACAACCTGCTGCCGGTAGCCCAGGTGGGCGGCGAAGTCATTACCACCCGCCTGCTCGCCCGGCGTGATGACACGGGCATCAAGCAGGCCGCCGCCTCGACCATATGCGACCTGACCATCGAACTGCTCAGCCAGGTCACCTTCACGCTCATCGGGCTGGGGGTGCTGTTCTGCCTCGTCAACCGTTCGCATGTGACCGACGAACTGATGGAAAGCGCGGGTGCCGCCCTGCTGCTTGGCGCCGTCTTCTTCGGCAGCCAGTACCTTGGCGCCATTGCGCTGGTGGAAAAGCTGCTGGTGCGCATCGCCGCCCATCTGGGGTGGGATGGGGTGGATGACATCCGTGGCCTGCACGCGCAGATCCTGACCCTGTACCGCACCCGCAAGAACTCGCTGCGCGCGGGTGCGCTGCAACTTCTGGGCTGGTCGCTGGGCACGTTCGAGGTTTTTGTGGTGCTTGCGGCGATGGGCCACCCGCTTTCGCTCGCTGACAGTTTCGTGATCGAAAGCGTGGGACAGGCCGCGAAATCGGCGGGGTTTGCCGTGCCGGGCGCGCTTGGCGTGTCAGAAGGCGGGTATATCCTGATTGGCGGCCTGTTTGGCCTTTCCCCGCAGGAAGGGATTGCGCTCTCGCTCATCAAGCGCCTGCGCGAGATCGCCTGGGGCCTGCCCTCGCTTGTGGCATGGCAGATCATGGAAATACGCTGGGTCCGCCCCACGCCCGCCAAGGACATGCGCCTGCCCCACCAGTCCTGAGCGGGCAGGGTCCGTTTTTTGTAAAAGAGTGTTACCCAGCAAATAATTGATGCAAAACAGACGTTCTCGGGTGCTGCCTTTTTTTTCAGTAACGATCGTGTCTTTCAAAGCTTTCTGAAAAAAGCCTTGTCAGAAACTTCTTTATGATTTGCCAACTTTTTCGTGGGCAGGCTTTTTGGGCACGATGAGCCGCGCTGTCACCCGCAACACCCGCGCCACGCAGGGGCCATGCCCGCGGCGGTAAAGAACCACCTTGCATCGGCACCACATCATGGGCCAAACCGTACTTCTTCACCGACTGCCGCGTTCATGCGGCATCGGGTCAGGTTTCTGAAGGGCTGAATACTCGTCATGCTATCGGTACCGCTTGGGCGTCTTGTCGCTTTGTGTTCCCGCCATGCCATTGCTGTCGTGCTGGCATTTGCCGTGCTGATTGCTGGCGCGACCTATGCCAGCTACGCGCTGCTTGGCGTCACCACCGATACGGACCAGATGTTCTCGTCCTCGCTGGACTGGAAAAAGCGCTCGGACGAGATGGGCCGCCTGTTCCCGCAAAAGCAGGACCAGCTCGTGGCCGTGATCGACGCGGCCCTGCCCGAGGAGGCGCAGCAGACAGCCCTCGGCCTTGCGGCAAAGCTGCGCGATGACCATGCCAACTTCAATTACGTCACCACGCCGCAGACCGACCCCTACCTTGTGCGCAACGGGCTGATGTTCCTTGACCCCAAGGCGCTTGAGCGCGTGCTCAACACCACCATCACCGCCCAGCCTTTCCTCAGCGAGCTTGCGGCCGATCCTTCGGGGCGCGGGCTGTTCAGCGCGCTCAACCTCATTGCGCTTGGCGTGGCGCAGGGGCAGGCCAACCTTGGCAACTTCCACGCCGCCCTTGATGGCTTTGCCACCACGTTGCAGCATTCGGTCGATGGCACGCCGGAACCCCTTTCATGGGAGCGGCTGCTCGCGGGCGATCTGGCCGATCTTGGCGGCAAGTTCCAGTTTGTCGTGACCCAGCCCAAGCTGGATTATGATTCCTTCCAGCCCGGCGGCGCGGCATCAGACGCCATCCGCGCGGCTGCAAATGACCTGCCCTTTGTTAAAAGCGGGCGGGCGCACGTACACATCACGGGCGATACCCAGATCGCGGATGAGGAATTCGCCACCGTGGCCGAAGGCATGGTGGCAGGCCTGCTCGGCTCGCTGGTGCTGGTCACGCTGTGGCTGATCCTGGCGGTGCATACGTGGCGCATCATCGTGCCGATCATCATCACGCTGGTGTCGGGGCTGCTGCTCACCACCGGGTTTGCCGCCATCGTGGTGGGCAAGCTCAATCTGATCTCGGTCGCGTTCGCCATTCTGTTCGTGGGCATCGCGGTGGACTTCGCCATCCAGTTCTCGGTCCGCTTCCGCGCGCAGGCCAACCCCGATGGCACGGCACTCAGCCTGCCCGCGGCCCTTGAGCAGACCGGCAACGAGACCGGCCACCAGATCCTTGTGGCTGCCATGGCCACCTCGGCAGGGTTTCTGGCCTTTACGCCCACCGCCTTCGTAGGCGTGGCCCAACTGGGGCTGATTGCCGGTTTTGGCATGGTGTTCGCCTTTGTCTGCACGCTCACGCTCCTGCCCGCCCTGCTGCGGCTGTTCCGCCCCACGGCAGGGCATGGCACGATCGGCTTCGCCTTCGCGCGGCCCATCGACACGGCCATCCGCCACCACCGCAAACCCATCCTGGCGGTGTTCGTGCTGGTGGCGCTTGGCGGGCTGGCGCTGGTGCCGCGCCTGACCTTTGATGCCGACCCGCTGCATACCAAGAACCCCAAATCCGAAGGCATGGTCACGCTGGGCATGCTCATGTCCGAGCCGCAATATTCGCCCTATACGGTCGATGTGCTGATGCCCGACCTCAAGCAGGCCGCCGCCATGTCGGACCGGCTTTCAGGCCTGCCGCTGGTGCATGATGCGCTGTGGCTCGGCTCGATGGTGCCTGCCGACCAGAAAACCAAGCTGCCGCTGATCCAGGATGCCGCCAACATCCTGCTGCCCACGCTGATCGTGCCCAACCCCAAGCCCGCGCCTGATGCCGATGCCCTGCGTGCCGCCGCCGCCAAGACCGCGGGCGACCTTGGTGGCGTGCTGGACAAGCTGCCCGCCAATGACCCGCTGCGCCGCATCCAGTCGGCGCTGGCACAACTGGCAAAGGCCGATGATGCCCGCGTGCTGGCCACCAACGAGGCGCTGGTGCGCTTCCTGCCCATGCAACTGAACATGCTGCGCGACATGCTTCAGGTTAAGGAAGTGGGCATTAGCGACGTGCCGCAGCAGCTTGCGCGCGACTACCTGCTGCCTGACGGGCGCGCACTCGTCGAGGTCCACCCCAGCCATGAGATGCAGGGCAACCGCGCGCTGCACCAGTATGTGGGCGAGATACAGAAGATCGCCCCCACGGCGGCAGGCTCGGCCATCGACATCGTGCAGAGTGCCGCCACCATGGTGCATGCCTTTGTTACCGCCGCCGGGGCGGCCATTGTCATGATCGCCATCATTCTGGCCGTGGCGCTGCGCAAGCTGCTTGATACGGCGCTGGTGCTCGCACCCTTGCTGCTCTCGGCGCTGATGACGGTCATCCTGATCATCGTGGTGCCCGAGCAGCTCAACTTCGCCAACATCATCGCCCTCCCCCTGCTGCTCGGCGTGGGCGTGTCGTTCAACATCTATTTCGTCATGAACTGGCGGGCGGGCATCAAGTCGCCGCTGTCCAGCCCCACGGCGCGGGCGGTGCTGTTCTCGGCGCTGACCACGGGCACTGCGTTCGGCTCGCTTGCAGCCTCGCACCATCCGGGCACGGCCAGCATGGGCCGCCTGCTGCTGCTCTCGCTGGCCTGCACGCTGATCGCCACCCTGGTCTTCGTGCCTGCCCTGCTGCCCAAGCGCGCGATTGACGAGGAATGACCCGGTAGGGGAACAACAAAAAGGCCACATCCCTCGGGGTGCGGCCTTTTTTATTTATAAACGTTTTTGGGTGCCGCCTTTTTTCAAAAAGGCGGCGTTTTTTCGAAGCTTTTTGAAAAAAGCTTCACCAAAAACTTTTATCTTCAGGACTTGAACCAGACCTCGACCGGGCCCGTCACCTTCATGGTCATGGGGTTGCCAAAGCGGTCGGTGCCACGGCCCACGGCCAGGCGCACCCAGCCTTCGCTGATGCAGTATTCCTCGACATTGTTCTTCTCGATGCCCTTGAAGCGCACGCCAATGCCGCGCTCGAGCAGGGCCTCATCATAAAACGGGCTGGTAGGATTGACGGACAGGCGATCGGGAGGGGTATCGGTCATGACTGGTCTTTTTTCCGTATGCTGAACGTGAAACGCCGTCTGACATAGCGCCAATGCCGTTACGCTCCAACACCCTGCGCGCCATCTTCCTCCACAACGCGGATGGTGGCCTGCCCCCGGGTTATGTCGGTAATGCGCGTGCGCACCTCCGCCTCGCGCGCCACAGGCAGGGTTATGTGCAGGCCAACGCCATTGGCGCCGAATTCCTCGGCCATGATCTGGCAGTCCATCGCCTCAAGCCGCGCGCGCAGCAATGCGTGCTCGGAAAAACCGCAGCCAAAGGTCAGGCCCACCATCTCCACAATCGGCACGCGGGGGGCCGTGCGCAAACATTCCGCCGCCGTGCCGCCATAGGCGCGCACAAGCCCGCCCGCGCCCAGCTTGGTGCCGCCAAACCAGCGCGTGACCACCACCACGGTGCGGTCAAAGCCCTGCCCCTCGATCACCTGCAATATGGGGCGGCCCGCCGTGCCGCCCGGCTCGCCCGCGTCATCGCTGCGATAGGTCTGCCCGATCAGGTAGGCCCAGCAGTTATGCGTGGCATCGGGGTCGCTGACGGTGGCGATGAATTCCATGGCCTCGGCAGGCGTGGCGACGGGGGCGGCCTGGGCCAGGAAGATGCTTTTTTTCACCTCGCGCTCCAGCATGGCGGGTGCTTTGAGCATGAAGCGTTCAGGCGTGCTCACGCCTCTGCCTCCTCCATCGCCCCCGTGAACAGGCTGACCAGATCACCCAGATGCCCGATTTCATGCAGCACCAGCCCGTCGGGCGCGGAGGGCTTGCGGTTGCCACGCGCAATGCGGCGCGGCAGGAACGCCTGCTCGAAGCCCAGCTTGTGCGCCTCCTTCAGCCGTGTATCGGGCTGCGAGACCTGACGCACCTCGCCTGAAAGCCCGACCTCGCCAAAATAGACCGAGCCCGCGCTCGTCGGCTGCCCGGTGGCGGCGGAAACAAGAGCCGCGGCCACCGCCATGTCGGCCGCAGGCTCGCCCACGCGCAGCCCGCCTGCGATGTTGAGGTGCACATCCATGGCGTTGAGCTTGATGCCACAGCGGGCTTCAAGCACGGCGAGCAGCATGTTCAGCCGCCCCGTCTCCCACCCCACCACGGCACGGCGCGCGCCGCCATCGCCCGCCTTGGGGGAGAGCAGCGCCTGCACCTCCAGCAGCACGGGGCGCGTGCCTTCCATGCCCGCGAACACGGCAGAACCCGCAATGTGGCCACGCCGCTCGGCCAGGAACAGGGCGGAGGGGTTGGGCACTTCCTCCAGCCCCTGATCGGTCATGGCGAATACGCCAATCTCGTCAGTTGCGCCAAAGCGGTTCTTGGCGGCGCGCAGGATGCGGAACTGGTGGCCACGATCCCCCTCGAAATACATCACCGCATCAACCATGTGCTCCAGCACGCGCGGGCCCGCCAGCGCCCCTTCCTTGGTCACATGCCCCACGAGGATGAGGCTGAAGCCACGCTGCTTGGCAAGCCGGATGAGTTCAAACGCGCAGGCCCGCACCTGGCTGACCGTGCCGGGCGCGCTCTCCACCGTTTCCATCCACATGGTCTGGATCGAGTCGATCACGACAAGGGCCAGATCCTTCTCCGCCTCAAGCGTTGCCACGATGTCAGCCACGTTGATGGCGGCGGCGAGTTCCAGCGTGGGGGCTTCCAGCCCCAGCCTGCGCGCACGCATGCGGATCTGGTCCACCGCTTCCTCGCCCGAGATATACATGACCTTGCGACCCGCCCGCGCCAGGGCGCATGCGCCCTGCAGCAGAAGCGTGGACTTGCCGATGCCGGGGTCACCGCCCACCAGTACCACCGAGGCTGGCACCAGGCCGCCGCCGAGCACGCGGTCAAGCTCGCCGATATGCGTTTCAATACGCGGCGGTGGCGGCGTATCACCCGCAAGGCCCACGAGGTTGATGCGCGCGCCGGTGCGCCTGCGGGCATTGGTGCCGCCTGTGGCGGTGGGCTCGACCGTTTCCTCGACAATGCTGTTCCAGGCACCACAGGCATCGCACCGGCCCGACCATTTGGGGAAGACCGCCCCGCAGGACTGGCAGACAAAACGGTTAGCGGGCCGACGCGCCATGATGGCTCCTTGGGCAAGAACAGATCGTGTATATCATATATGGAACGACCGGCCGCAAAAGTCAGGGAAGCCCTTCAGCCAAACGACAAAAAGTTTTTGGTAAAGCTTTTTTCAAAAAGCTTCAAAAGAACGCCGCCTTTTTAAAAAAAGGCGGCACCCAAAAACTTCTGTCTTTTCAATTATTTCCCTACATCCACCTTGATCGGCCCCTCGCGGCGGCCGTGGGTGAACTGGTCCACAACCGGGTTGCCGCTATCAAACAGGGTAGAAGGCAGGCCCTGCCAGATCAGCCTGCCTTCATACAGCATGCCCACCTTATCCCCGATGCGCTGGGCGGAGGCCATGTCGTGCGTAATGGCGATGGCGGTGGAGCCGAGCTTGCGCACGCAATCGGCAATCAGCCCGTCAATCACCGCCCCCATGATGGGGTCGAGGCCGGTGGTGGGTTCATCAAAGAACAGGATCTCGGGGCGGGCGGCGATGGCACGCGCCAGCCCCACGCGCTTTTGCATCCCGCCAGACAGTTCGGCGGGTGAAAGCGCGCCCACGGCAGGGTCCATGCCCACCTGCTCGAGCAGTTCGCCCGCGCGGGCACGGGACTGGGCGCGGGTCAGGCGCGGGCCATGACCGATACGGGCAGCGGCGGTCAGGCCGAAGGTCACGTTTTCCCACACGCTCAGGCTGTCAAACAGCGCGCCGTTCTGGAACAGCATGCCGATCCGCGCCATGTAGGGTTCGCGCTGGCGTGGGGTGAGCATGGTCACGTCCACGCCATCAATCTCGATGGAACCCGCATCGGGCGTAATCAGGCCAAGGATGCAGCGCAGCAGCACCGACTTGCCCGTGCCCGAGCCGCCAATGACCACGAACGACGTGCCACCCATGACATCAAGGTCCACCCCATCGAGCACCACCTTGGGGCCAAACGCCTTTTTCAGGCCGCGAATGCGGATCTTGGGGGTCGGTTCGGTCATTGCGAGAAGAACACATCCGTCAGCAGGTAATCGAAGGTCAGCAGCAGGATCGACGCCGCCACCACAGCTGCCGTGGTCGCTGCCCCCACGCCCTCGGCCCCGCCGCGACTATGATAGCCGTGGTAGCAGCCCATGAGCGTGATCAGGAAGCCGAAGATGGCCGCCTTGACCAGCCCCACCGTCACATCCATCACCTTGAGCGAGGCGATGGTGGCCGCGATATAGGCCGAAGCCGAGAAGTCCAGCTTCATCACGCACACGGTAAACCCGCCCAGCACGCCCAGTATGTCGGCAATCAGCACCAGAAAGGGCAGCGCCAGCGTGCCCGCCACCAGCCGCGGCGTCACGAGATATTTCATGGGGTTGGTGGAGAGCGTGGTCAGCGCGTCGATCTGATCGGTCACGCGCATGGTGCCGATCTCGGCCGACATGGCCGCCCCCACGCGGCCCGCCACCATCAGCCCCGCCAGCACCGGCCCGAGCTCGCGCGTGACCGCAAGGATCACGATGCCCGCAATGGCGTTCTGGGCATGGTACTGGGCAAAGCCGGTATAGGATTGCAGCGCGATCACGCCCCCCGAGAACAGGGCGGTCAGCGCCACCACGGGCAGCGAGAAATACCCGATCTCAACCAGGGAGCCCCACAGGGTGCGCCAGTAGAAGGGCGGGCGGACGACATGCGACAGCGCCACGGCCCCGAATAGCGCCACCTTTCCGGCCATGCGCACCATGTCCAGAACGGCCCTGCCCAGCCCGGCAACAAAATCGAGAATGCCGTTCACCACGCCTCCCGCGCATAAGGATAACAGCCCGACCCCACAGCAGGCGGGGCGCGCCTGTCCCTGCCGTAGCGCGGCAGGCCACCCACGTCAAAGCGAAAGCGCATGACCGCGCCGGGCCGCGTCAGGCCCGCTGGGCAGCCGCCGCCCGGCGCGCGCTGGCATGCCGCCAGATATTGCACGCCACCGTGCAGCACACGCCCCCCATCACCACCACCGCCAGCGGCGTGGGGCTGCGAAAGGCGACATGGCCCAGAATGAAGCCGCTACCCGCGGCGAGCGAGAACTGGATGGTGCCCATCAGCGCCGAGGCACTGCCCGCCTGGTGGCCATGATGGGTAAAGGCCAGCACCGTGGCGTTTGGCCCGATAAAGCCGAGGCTGCCGGTAATACAGCTCACCAGCACGCACACCAGCAGCGGGTGCGCGGGCCCCGCAACCCCTGCCAGCGACAGGGCAAGGCAGGCGGAAGCGGCAATCACGATGGCCCCGATGCCGCAGTCAAGCAGGCGCGAGAGGTCGATATGATGCACCAGCCGCCCGTTGATCTGGGCACAGGCGATGAATACCCCGGCATTCAGCCCGAAGAACACGCCAAACTGCCCCGGCGTAAAGCCCAGCAGATGCTCGAACACCATGGGGGCCGAAGTGATGTAGGCGAACATGACAAAGGAGGAGAAACTGTTGATCAGCGCGCTCGACATGAACACCGGCTCACGCACCAGGCCTGCGTAGCGGCTGATCATGCCGGTGGGCGAGAAGGCGATGCGCCGCTCGGGCGGCATGGAGTCGGGCAGGCTCGCAATGACCGTGACCAGACCCAGCGCGCCATAGCCCACCGCAATCCAGAAAATCCAGCGCCAGTGCCCGAACGAGAGCACGAGACTGCCCAGCGAGGGCGCCAGGATGGGCATGACGCCAAACACCAGCATGAGCTGCGACATGATGCGCGCGCCCACCGCCCCCGTGGCCACGTCGCGCACGATGGCGCGTGGAATGACCGCGCACGCCGCCCCGCCAAGAGCCGCGATGAACCGGCACAGGCAGAACAGCCCGAACCCCCCGGCCAAGGCACACCCCACCGAGCCGATGATGAAGAACACAAGCCCGCCAAGCAGTGGCACCCTGCGGCCCAGCCGGTCGGAAATGGGGCCCATGCTGAACTGCCCCAGCGCCAGCCCCGCGAACCATGCGGCCAGCGTAACCTGGCTGCTGCCCGCATGCCCGCCCACGAGTTCACGATCCATGACCGGAAAGGCGGGCAGGTACATATCCGTGGCCAGCGGCCCGATGGCCGTAAGCAGCCCGAGCAGGGCAATCATCCAGAACGGCATGACGGGAGCAGGGCGGCTACGGGCAGGCATGGGAATCCACGGTCAAAAAAACAACGGCGCAGGAGAGCGCCGCCGGTGCATATCCCCGTATTTCAGGCGGGTTGTCCATGCGCGATAGCGGCATGCAACACAGGCATGCATCGATGGAAAAGTTTTTGATGAAGCTTTTTTCAAAAAGCTTCGATAACGCCGCCTCCCTTAAAAAAGACGACGCGCCGAAACTTTATGCCTCATTCCCCGCGATGAAGCGCGTCATCACACGCCAAAACTGGCCACGAGGTCAGTCAGCCCCACCTGGCGGTGACGCTCGAGGCGGGCTGCGACGAGCACGGCGCGGGCCTCGGCAATGGCCTGATCGAGGTCGGAATTGATGATGACGTGATCGAATTCGTTCCAGTGCGAGATCTCGTCACGCGCGGCCTGCATGCGGCGCGCGATCTCATCGGCCTCATCGGAGGCGCGGCCATTGAGGCGACGCTCGAGTTCCTCGATCGAGGGCGGCAGCACGAACAGGCTGATCACGTCAGCGGGCAGCGCTGCGCGGATCTGGCGGTGGCCCTGCCAGTCAATGTCGAACACCATGTCGCGCCCATCGGCAAGCGCCTGCTCGACGGGCGCGCGCGGCGTGCCGTAGCCGCGACCGAACACGGTGGCCCATTCCAGCATCTCGCCGGCCTCGGCCATGCGGTTGAATTCATCCATGCTGCGAAAATGGTAATGCACGCCATCGCTCTCGCCGGGGCGGGGCTGGCGCGTGGTGACCGAGACCGAGTGCAGCAGTTGCGGCTCGGAGGCGCGCAGGGCATTGGCAATGGTGGACTTGCCCGCACCTGACGGGGCGGAAATGACCAGGCAGACCCCCCTGCGCCTGACCGGCACCACGGGGGTTGGGCGGGAGGGGGTGGCGGGCTGGCTCATGCGGCTCTCCTTGGTCGGCGGTCCTGTGCGAATGCAGGCCGGGTAGGCAAACGGGGTAGCGCAGTTCTAACAGGGTGTATGTATTCTGCGAATATGAAACAGGATTCGATACTCATCACAGGCGCCTCGTCCGGAATCGGGCGCGGTCTTGCCCTCGCCCTCGCACGCCCGGGCCGCACGCTGCACCTTGGCGGGCGCAATGCCCGCAACCTCGAGGCCGTGGCCACCGCCTGCATCACGCGCGGGGCGGATGCCCGCATCAGGGTGCAGGACGTGCGCGACGCGGGCGGCATGGAAGAGTGGATCACGAAAGCCGGTACGCTCGACCTCGTATTCGCAGGCGCTGGCATTACCGCCTCGACCCGGGGCGGCGAGGATGCGCCTTACGAGCCTGATGCCCAGATCCGCCGCATGTTCGATACAAACGTCGATGGCGTGCTGAACACGGTGCTGCCCGCGCTGCACGTCATGCGCGGCCAGCCTCGCGGCACGGACGGGGTGCGCGGGCGCATCTGCGCCATGGCCTCGGTCGCGGGGCTGGTGTCGTTTCCCGGCACGCCGTCCTATTGCGCCTCCAAGGCGGCGGTGGACCGCTTCATGGTGGCGACGGGGGCCAACATGAAGCGCGCGGGCATTGTCATGACCAGCGTGAGCTGCGGGTTCGTGGCCACCCCCATGACAGCGCAGAACAACTTTCACATGCCCGGCCTGACCCAGACAGGCGACGCCGTGCGGGCCATCCTGTCGGGCATTGCGCGCGGCAGGCGGCGCATCGCGTTCCCGTGGTGGCTCGCGGCGGGCTCGCGCTTCATGGACCTGCTGCCCATCTCGATTGCCGAGCATTACTACTTCCGCCAGCCAGCCGGCCAGGCGGGCACCATGCCCGAAACCGGGCTGACGCCGGACACCGCCCCTTCTTCATGACCATCAGGACCCGCGAGACCAGAAGAAACAGCACGGCCACAGGCAACGGACGCCAAGCGTGAACCTGTGCCGTATTTTCATCCTGCGCCCGGTGGCGACCACGCTCATGGCGCTGGCCATCCTGCTTTCGGGCGTGTTCGCCTACCGGCTGCTGCCGGTGGGCGACCTGCCCAACATCGCGGTGCCGGTCATCTATGTCATGGCAACCCAGCCGGGGGCCTCGCCACAGCAGATGGCCAGTTCCGTCACCACCCCGCTCGAGCGCAGGCTGGGGCAGGTGGCGGGGGTGAGTTCGATTGAATCGGATTCGAGCCAGGACAGCGCCTTCATCCTGCTCATCTTCAATGAAACGACCAATATCGACGCCGCCGCCAATGATGTGGAGGCAGCCCTGCGCGCCGCCCGCGCCGACATGCCCGCCACCCTGCAGTCCCAGCCGCAGTACTGGAAGGCCAACCCCTCCGACAACCCGATCCTGATCCTGGCCCTCACTTCGGACACGCAGCCGGTATCGGAGCTGTACGATATTGCCAAGACACGCCTGCAGCCCCTGCTTTCGCAGGTGCAGGGGGTGGGCTGGGTCGAGATCGCGGGCAGTTCCGCGCCCGCCGTGCGCGTGGACATCAACCCGTGGCCCCTGTTCAAATACGGGCTGGGGTTTGAGGATATCCGCTCGGCGCTGGCCTCGGCCAATGCCAACACGCCCAAGGGTGTCATTGAAAACGACAGCAGGCGCTACATGCTGGCCACCAATGACCAGGCCCGCACCGCCGCGCAGTACCGCGACCTCGTGATCGGCTACCGCGACACCCGCCCCGTGCGGCTGAGCGATGTCGCGACCGTGCGCAACGGCGTGGAAAACGAGCGCCAGATCGGCTACCTCAACGGGCATCAGGCGGTCATGGCCATCATCCGCCCGCGCGCGGGTGCGAATGTCATCCGCGTGACCGATGACATCAAGGCCCGCATCCCCGCCCTGCGCACGGCGCTGCCGCGCGGGGTGACGCTGAGCCCGGTCATGGACCGCTCGATCACCATCCGCGCCTCCCTCGCCGATACCAAATGGACGCTGCTGGCCTCGGTCGTGCTGGTGGTGGGGGTGGTGCTGGCCTTCCTGCGCACGATGCGCTCGACGCTGATCCCGGCCATTACCGTGCCCATCTCGCTCGCGGGCACGCTGGCGCTGATGTCGGTGTTCGGCTTCTCGCTCGATATTCTCTCGCTCATGGCGCTGACCATCGCCACGGGCTTCGTGGTGGATGACGCCATCGTGGTGCTGGAAAACATCGCCCGCCACATGGAGGCCGGGCTGAACCGGCGCGAGGCGGCGCTGAAGGGCTCGCGCGAGATCGGGTTCACGGTGCTGTCCATCACCATCTCGCTTGTCGCGGTGTTCCTGCCGCTGCTTCTGCTGGCGGGCACGCCGGGCAAGATCTTCTTCGAGTTTTCGATGACGCTGGCCATCACGGTCACGGTGTCGCTGCTGCTCGCCCTCAGCCTTACCCCCATGATGTGCAGCCTGTTCCTTGAAGTGGGCGAGATCGCCCCCCTGCCCCCCACGGCGCCGTGGTGGCGCCGGTGGCCCCGCCAGGCGGGCGACATGCTGGAGGTCGGCTACGGGCACCTGCTGCGCTTTTACGAACGCACGCTTGACGTGGCGCTCCGCCACCACGTGCTTACCGCCCTGACCCTGCCGGCCAGCCTTGCGGTCATGATCGGCGTGATCGTGCTCATGCCCAAGGGCATATTGCCCAAGGAAGACGTGGCCATGGTCATGAGCTTCTTCCGCGCTGACCAGACCACCTCGTTCCCCGCCATGAAGGAGAAGATCCGCGCCATCAGCAGCGCGCTTTCGACCGACCCGGACACGGAGGAAGTCGTGGCCTTTTCCGGCGATACCAACATCGAGGGGCAGGCCTTCGCGCAGTTGCACGACCGCACGGCGCGCCATGACACCATCGACGACATGATCGCGCGCGTGCATGAGCGCCTTGCGGCCATACCGGGGCTGGACATATCGCTGTTCTCGGCCGGTGACATCAGCGGCGGTGGCGGGCGGCAGAAGGAGGGCGCCTACCGCTACCAGCTCACCAGCGACAACGCCGATGACCTGTACAGATGGGCCCCGATCCTGACTGCGGCGCTGCGCACGAACCCGGTGCTGCGCGATGTCACCACCGATGTCATGAACAATGGCGCCGCCATCCATGCCGACATCATCCGCGATCTTGCCGCGCGTTACCTGATCACGCCGCAACTGGTCAGCAACACGCTGTATGATGCCTTTGGCCAGCGCACGGCGTCCAACATCTCCACCTCGCTCACCACCTATCATGTGGTGATGGAGGTGGCGGATGCGTACCGCACCAGCCCCGAGATCCTCAATTCCATGCGGATTTCCACCTCCGGCGGGAGTGCGGGCGGTGGCACAGTGTCGAACACGGTGCGTGCGCGCGCCACCACCACCGAGCAGGCCAGCCGCAGCACGCAGCTCAGCCAGCAGTCCTTTCGCAACCAGATCGCCAACCGGCTGGCAGGGGGCACGGGCGCCTCGAACGGGTCGGCTGTCTCATCCAGCACCGAGACCATGATCCCGCTCTCCGATGTGGCGCGGCTTGAGCCGCGTGTCACGCCCATCACCGTCTCGCACCAGGACGGGTTCGTCTCGGCGGCCATTTCCTTCGACCTCGCCCCCGGCATGGCGCTGAGCGATGCCTCGGCCGCCATTGCCGACACCATGATCCGCCTGCATGTGCCGCCCTCCATTCATGGCGGCTTCAGCGGGCAGGCGGCGCAGTTCAAATCCGCCATCATCAACGAGGTGCTGATTTTCATCGCGGCCCTTGTCACGATCTATGTGACCCTGGGCATATTGTATGAAAGCTACATCCACCCGCTGACCATCATGTCCACCCTGCCCTCGGCCGGGGTGGGCGCGGTGCTGGCCCTGTGGGCGCTGGGGCAGGAGTTCTCGCTCATCACCATGATCGGGATGATCCTGCTCGTTGGCATCGTGAAGAAGAACGCCATCCTGATCGTGGATTTCGCGCTGCATGCCGAACGCGACCGGGGCATGGACCCCGCCCCCGCCATACGCGAGGCGTGCATCCAACGCTTCCGCCCCATTCTCATGACCTCGCTTGCCGCAGCCCTTGGCGCCGTGCCGCTGATAACCAATAGCGGCTACGGCATGGAAATGCGCCGCCCGCTGGGCATTACGGTGGTGGGCGGGCTGATGATGAGCCAGTTGCTCACGCTCTACACCACGCCGGTCATCTATCTTTACATGGAGCGCATCCGTGTCGGTACGCGGCGACTTGGCCAGCGACTGCGCGCGCGGATGCGGCGATAAACGTTTGTTTAAAAATCAAAAGTTTCTGGGTGCCGCCTTTTTTCAAAAAGGCTGCGTTCTTTCAAAGCTTTTTGAAAAAAGCTTCACCAAAAACTTTTTCCTGATTGCAGGTCATTCCTGAGATGGCATTTCAGGCCGCCAAAAAAAATTTTCCCAAAGCGAAAAAAGGGGCTTGCGGGGTGCAAGCACCTCGGCTAGAAACCGCCTCACAGCGCACCCGTAGCTCAACTGGATAGAGCACCAGACTACGAATCTGGGGGTTAGAGGTTCGAGTCCTTTCGGGTGCGCCACTTTCCTTAAAAATCCGATCTGACATGATTAGACTGTTCCGGCAGCCTGCATTTTGTCGTGGCAGGGCGCGTTATTACGCCTCTCCTTCATGCAACTTCACCCGCCGCGCGCGGTTCTACGGCGTGGCGCAGGGCAGGTCATGCCTGCGCTCTGGCATGAAGCATGAAGGATGAAGGCAATGGGCTACCGTTCAGTCATGATGGGCGCACTCACCGGTCTTGGCCTGATGAGTGGCCTGCCTGTAGCCATGGCGCAGAATCCCGCCATGCTCAGCCCGCATGCGATCGTGGCAGCCACACCCGGGGCGCGGCTGGCGGGGTACCTCAATTTCTGCATCGGTAACGGGCTGGCGCAGCATGATGAGGCAACGCCCCTGCTGGTCGCGCTGATTGAAAAGACCAATGCCGTGCCGCCCGATGAAAAAGGCAACATGGATTACGCCTATGGCACGGCGGGCGTGCTGCACCCCGGCACCCCCGAGCGGGCGCGGCTGACGGATCTCGATATATCCCAGCGCCGCGACCTGTGCGCGCAGGCCGTGCAGAAAGCCGGCATGGGCGCGTAATGACCCGCGGGCCGTAAAATCATGCGGCCTGCCTGCCACCTGATGAAAAAGAGAGCGTGCCCGCCCCCCGCCGGGCTGCTACACTCTGGGCTGATATTTCCGTCGTCTGATTCAGGAACCAAGAATGAGCGGGCCCAGCCTCCCCGAACATAGCCCTCCCCCTGCGCAGCCTGCATCGGGTGGCGTCCTTTCATGGATTGACCGCAGGCTTCCCGTCATCAGCGGGTTTCGCAAGGAATATATCGATTTCCTCATGCCTGCGAACCTCAACGCGCTGTGGAATTTCGGGGCGATCCTGACTGCCGTGCTGGTGCTCATGCTGGCTACCGGCATCTTTCTGGCCATGAACTACACGCCCACGGCCAGCGGGGCATTCGCGTCGGTCGAGATGATCGAGCGCCAGCTGCCCGGCGGGTGGATGCTGCGCGCGATGCATGTGACGGGGGCAAGCCTGTTCATGGCGGCGCTTTACATCCATCTCTTCCGGGGGCTGTATTACGGCTCCTACAAGCAGCCGCGCGAGATTTTGTGGCTCACCGGCCTCGGGCTGCTGCTCATGGTCATGGTCACGGCCTTTGCGGGCTACGTGCTGCCATGGGGGCAGATGTCTTACTGGGGCGCTGACGTGGCGGGCAAGGCGGTGGGCGCCGTGCCGGGCATTGGCGCAACACTTGAACACATCATGGAAGGCAGTGACACGCTGGGCGATATTTTCATCCACCGTTTCTTCGTGCTGCATTTCCTCATGGCGTTCGCGATCGTCGCGGTGGTGGCGCTGCATGTGGCGGCGCTGCATGTCAGCGGGCCGAACAACCCCAGCGGCAGGCCGGTACCCGCGAAGGAGAGCGTACCCTTCCACCCCTATTACACCACCAAGGATCTGACCGGGCTCGTGCTGTTCGCGCTGGTGTTCGTGGCCCTTGCCTTCCTGTGGCCCGACCTGTTGAGCGAGCCGGAAAACTACCGCCCCGCCAACCCCATGCACACGCCTGCCGATATCGAGCCGGAATGGTATTTCCTGCCGTTTTACGGGCTGCTGCAATCCGTGCCCTCCAAATTTGGCGGGCTGCTGGCGGCGGCGGGGTCCATCCTCATCCTGTTCGTGGTGCCGTGGCTTGACCGCTCGCCCATCCGCTCGGCGCGTGAGCGCCCGGCCTGCCGCATTGGCATGGCAGGGCTGGTCATCGCCTTCGTGATGATGGGGCTGGTCGGCCGCCATCATGCCGAAGGGGGCTGGATGATCGCGGGACGGATCGCGGCCCTTTACTACTTCAGCTACTTCCTCGTGCTGCTGCCGCTGTGCGCGCGGCGTGAAATGCGCCCACCCGCCGCCTGAGGGCTGCGCGGTCCTGCATCCGTGACTTGACGCAGGGGCCGCGTGCCCACACTGTGCCGCCTGACCGGGGTGCCCCACATTGGGGGCTGAGATCACACCCGTTGAACCTGATCTGGGTCATGCCAGCGAAGGGAGACAGCACGGCCCCGCCACGAGGCCATGATCCCGCTCCCTGCCTGCCGCGTGTGCCACGTTCATGCCAGCCAAGGGGGCCTTCCGTACCATGCACATCTTCAGGCACGCGCTGGGCATGATGGCCATTGTGGCCTGTACGGTCATGGCCCGGCCCGCTTTGGCAGCAGGGCAACAGGTCACGGTCGTGCTGGACTGGTTTCTCAATGCCGACCATGCCAGCCTTCTGGCCGCGCAGTACAGCGGGGCGTTTGCCCGCCACGGGCTGGATGTCAAACTCATCGCCCCGGCCGATCCCGGCTCGCCCCCGCGCCTCGTGGCGGCGGGGCAGGCTGATCTTGCCGTGTCCTATCAGGCGCAGCTTGGCATGCTGGCCGATCAGAACATTCCGCTGGTGCGCGTGGGCACGCTGATCGATACGCCGCTGAACGTGCTGATTACCGGCGCTGACATTCACGGCCTTGCGGAACTGAAGGGCAGGACCATCGGCATTTCCATGCCGGGCGTGGATGATGCCTCCCTTGACGCCATGCTGCATTCGGCAGGCTTGGGCTTAGGCGATGTCAGGCAGGTGAATGTCAACTTCCAGCTTGAGCAGGCCCTCATCAGCCATGCGGTGGATGGCGTGATCGGTGCGGTGCGCACCTATGAACTGCTTGACCTGCAACAGAAGGGCATCAAGGTTTCCGCCTTCTACCCCGAGGAACACGGGGTGCCGATTTCTGATGAACTGATCTTTCTCGCCGCCCGCGCCCATGGGCATGATGCGTGGATCAAAGCCTTCATGGAGGCGCTGGCCGAGGGCACGAACACACTGATCAACCACCCCGACGCCATTCTGGCCCAGGCCATTCATGACCATCCGGAACTCGACACGCCGCTCAACCGCGCGGCCTGGCAGGCCACGCTGCCACGCCTGTGCAAGCAGCCTGCCCTGCTCAATCGGCCGCGCTACGAGGCTTTTGCCGCCTTTCTGCACGCGCATGGGCTGATGACGCATGACGTTCCGCTCGGGCAGTACGCACTGGACCCGTTCAGTCCCGCCGCTCCCTGATCATAATACAGGTTTCCGGGTGCCGCCTTTTTTCAGAAAGGGGGTATTTTTCGAAGCTTTTTGAAAAAAGCTTCACCAGGAACGTCTTTGTTTTCAGTCGACCTGGTTCTCGAGCATTTCCTGCTTGTGCGGCAGGAAGGTCGTTACGCGCAGGCCATGCCACGCAACGATGCTGTCACCTAAAAACATGGCCAGCGCAATAACCGTGCACACCAGCGCATTGCCAAACATGAGCACCAGCCACCACGCAATGGCGGAATCACGCACGCTGCCCAGAAAAAGCGCAAATGCCGACCCGCAGGCCGAAGCCCCACCCACACCACCAAACAGGATGGCGGCATCAAGCAGCAGGGTGCGGTAATGCAGGTGGGTCAGCCGACGCAGCAGCACGGCGGTGCTTTCACTGCCCTTCTTGTCATCGGCATTTTCCAGCTTGTCGCGCACGCTCTCGATATGGTCGCTGACCCGGGCGAGCCGCGTGTTGAACATGTTGAGCAACGTGCCGATGCCTGACAGCATGAACACCGGCGTCAGCGCCGTCTGGATCAGGTGGGCAACGCCATCAACAGATTCATCAGGCACAAGGCCGGGAAAAGGGGACACGGACAGGCATATCCTTGGCTGCGGGCAACCGTGCGTTTTTTGGGGTTATCCGCAACCCCGTCAAGGGGCAGACTTGTGCTTTCAAGACTGTCTGCAAGGCCTGTTCCTCAAACATCGTGCATTCATAAGGACGTTTATGGGGGACGTTTTTTAAAAAAAGGAGGCACCCATGTCCCATAATTACGCAACGCCGCTTACGCCCGAGAAAAGGCTGGCCCGCGTGCTGTCGCGCATTCCCGCCGCATGGGGGATCAATATCGAGCGTCTGCCTGGCGCACCTGATAGCGCGTGCTGGCGCACGCGTCTCGACGTGCCTGGACAGGCGGCCCAGGAATGGACCGCGCCCGCACCCACCATGGTCGATGCGCTGGAGCAGGCCTGGCGGCAGGCCCGCACCCTGCTGGCCTGAACCGGCGGGCACGGAAGTTACGGTCAAGAACTAAGTCAATAAAATACAAACACAGCTTTGTGAGGCTCTGCCGTGTATTCCTGCATCGGCGACCGGCCTGCTCATGCCGTTTTATTGAACAGAAACCATGAATTGAGCCGCACACGATTGTTTGATGGATCTTTACGCTCATTGCAAAACCGGACTGCTCCGGTCCGCTGGGCCTCATGACGTACTGCGCTGTCGCACACCACAAGACCGAAAACGCACATGTGTTCTGTTATGACCATTTTTTGAACGTTGCATGAAAAAAAAGGAAGATTAACCAACGAATCCATAATGGAACCTGCCCCATTCATCCTGCTCCTCCCACCGTGGGGGGAGGAATCCCTGCATGGTCCTGCGCCCTGAAGCCCCTGTCTAACCCCCTGCCACCGCCAGCGGGGGCCATTGACCCGCCGGGTTTTATACAACAGGAATGCGCATAGGGAGTTTAATACTATGTCGGCAGGAAAATTGGCGCGTATTGGCGCTGTGGTTGTTATGGCAAGCGGAGGGGCGTCGCTTGCCTATGTCGATGAGGCATGGGCTGACGATTATAGTGAACTTCTCGATATCCTGAAGGCAAAGGGCAGCCTGACGCAGGGTGAATATCGCGGCCTGCTCGCCCATCACCTGCAACACGTGCATGAGGCCGCGACCAGTGCGGCCCGCACGCAGCAATACGTGCCCGCTGCGCGCCACATGAGCACGACAGCCGCCCATGCGCCCATGCGCACCGCGATGGGCCAGGCGGTCCAGCCCCCCGGTCAGATCGAGATTGGCGGCAACGGCATGGACCCTGATTACGTGCTGGCCCAGGCCCAGCAGGCGGCCGCGAACGCGCAGGCCAGCGCGGCCTCGGCTGAGTCCACCTGGCTTGCCGCCCAGCATTCCATAGGCCTTGGCGGCGGCATGTCGCTAGTGAGGATGGAAAAATACGTGCCTGGCAAGGGCCTGACCTTCAAAGCCGGACCGATCGACATCAACCTGTCAGGCTTCATCAACGGTTTCTATACCTACAACAGCCCTGCTGGCGGCATGCCGGTGGCGGGCGGGGTCTCGACAGGGGCGAGCGGGTTCGATTCCTCGGCGCTGCGTAACGGCCTGCTGCCCGCGGGCCTGATCCTCAAGCTCTCGACCACGCAGAACGGCATCGACCTTGCCGC